>CAZFDW010000553.1:0-4497 GCA_964517865.1 uncultured Chitinophaga sp. | reverse complement strand
GGAGTTTTCGCTTCGACTTCCGTCATGAAGGGGTCTGACCCCATTAAATCAACAGTCAGTACGAACTTATCCCACGAGATCTGAATCCCTGAGCACCAACATGACAACTCTGCCCGCACCCACGAATTCCACGCCGCGACGGCGATCTATTCTGACACCGGTCGCTTACAGCGAAGGCTTGATGCCTTCTCTGCATCTCGCCAGATCATCGCGGATCGCGAGGCGAGTTGCCGTCATCATGTTACTGTTGCTGGTCGCGACGATTTTTCTGATGGCTTTTGCACCATGGCAGCAGACGATTACCGGCGCCGGTTACGTTGTCGCCTACGCGCCGCGGGAACGTCAGCAGGTGCTGGAAGCAACCACCGAAGGTCGCATCTTTCGCTGGAACGAAGAATTGTTTGAGAATGCACGTGTGTCGAAAGGGGATTTCATCGCAGAAATCCGGGACATAGATGATTCCTATACCAGTCGATTGCAGGGACAGATGGAAAACACGATTGCCATCCTGGATGCCTCGCAGAAAATGGTCACTGCGAGCGAAGGCCAGCTTGCGGCCTATAAGAGAGTCGCCACGGAAATCGAAGCGGCTCAAAACGCCTATGTGCAGTCCGCCACAGAAAAAGTCAATGCCGCCGAACAGAAACTCGCCATCGCGCAAGCCGCAATTTTCCAATTGCAGGCCGCGAAGGATCGCGCGAAGGAACTGCAGGCCGCAGGAAATATCGCGCTCGAGAAATATCAGGAGATCGAACGAAAGCTTCAGGAATCTGAAGCCAAAGTCAAAGAAGAAACGGCCAACGCTTCTGCCGCACGCGCCGAACTGCAGGGAAAGACACGCGACCGTGAAGCCTACATTCATAAAGCCGAAGCGGACGTGCAGTATTACGCAGGTTCGCTCGACAAGGCGAAGGCAGAAGTCTCTAAGGCAGAAAAAGAAAAGTTCGAGATGGAATCCAAGGTTTCGCGTCAAAGTACTCAGGAAATCATCGCACCCTTCGACGGATATCTGGTCCATCTCAGCGCGAATGTAGGATCGCAGATGGTGAAGAAAGGTGATCCGATCTGCACCATCGTGCCTGAGACCAGTGAGCGAGCCGTGCAGATCTGGCTGGACGGCAACGATGCTCCGCTGGTGTCGGCAGGACGTCACGTGCGTTTACAGTTTGAAGGCTGGCCAGCCATTCAGTTCGCCGGTTGGCCATCGGTCGCGGTCGGCACGTTTGGGGGGACGATCGTGTCGGTCGATATGGTGGATAACGGAAAAGGAAAATTCCGCTGCCAGATTTTGCCGGACCAGACTGAAGAGATTCAGTGGCCTCAGGATAGGTTCCTGCGTCAGGGCGTGCGAGCGAACGGCTGGGTGCTGCTGGAACAGGTGCCTCTGTGGTTCGAAGTCTGGCGAAAACTCAACGGCTTCCCGCCCACGGTGGATGTGGAATCGTCCCCGTATGCGACGGAAAAAAAGGCTGATTCTGACGGTAAGTAAGAACCTGTCCAGGAACAAGATCGTGTTCATCAGCCGGAACGCGCTAGCGTGCGGTTCCGTTGGAGACACACAAACCGGACGCTAACGGACTGTTGATTTCGTCCCAATTCTGTTCGTAGTCCCGGCTTCAGCCGGAATTCGCTGGCGGTTCCGGCAAAAAAACCGCCTGAAGGCGGAACTCCAAACTGAAATCAACAGCCCGCTAGCGTGTTCCGGCTGATTTCAGACAAATCACGGTGCTGTTTTTGGACAGGTTCCAAGGCACGCGAATGCCATCACTGAATGTGGCGCGAGCTGCCTGATGTGTAGCGGTTGTTCCAGCAATGACGATTCGTGCCTGAACGTCGCTGAAATCCGGTTACTCCATTCGATCCGCTGCCGCAGTGACTCACTCCTGTAGCCGATGACAAACATGATCGATATCCCTGGAACTGATTCGTCACGGAAGACACTTGAGAATGCGCAGAATCTGCCGCATCATGATGACAGCAATCCTGCTGACCGGCTGCGCGAGCGTGCGCAAGCCCGGGGCGGTTGTTGTTGCACAGAAGCCCGAAATGAAAGCGGTCGATGCCCGACCAGCTGCAGCGCTTTCTGATGGCGATGCCCCATCAGAAGGCGACGACACGAAATCTTCAGCACACGAAGAATCGATACAGCTCACGGGATTCCAGAGTTCCAACCAACTTGATTTGAAAATCGATGAGCCGTCTTTGGACACAGGCGATTTACAAAGTGCCGCGCCGGGTAAAGCGATTGATGCAGAACCACACGCCGTGCAGTTTGATGAAGTGGTCAGCTCTGTCTACCGCAGCTATCCGATGCTGGAGGCAGCACTCTTAAACCGCAATATCGCTCTGGGGCAACAGGTCGGAGCCAGAGGCGCGTTTGACCTGAAGCTCAAGGGAGCGAGTGAAAACGGGCCTCAGGGGTTCTATCAGACATATCGCCAGAGCATCGGCGTCGTGCAGCCAACATACGGGGGCGGCGAAGTGTTCGCGGGATATCGCGTCGGACGCGGCGACTTCCAGCCATGGTATCTGGAACGTCAGACAAACGGCGGCGGTGAATTCAAAGCGGGCGTGCTGGTCCCGCTGGCTCGGAATCGAGACATCGATACGCGGCGTGCCGAACTCTGGAAAGCCGGGTATGGACGCAATCTTGCGGAACCTGATATTCAGGCTCAGCTGATCAGTTTTGTTCAGGATGCATCGTATGCTTATTGGGATTGGGTTGCTGCCGGAGAAAATCATCACATCGCAAAACGGATTTTCGCTTTGGCGGATGAACGCACCGATCGGATCGCAGAGCAGGTGAAGGCAGGTTTTCTCGATCCGCCTGAACTCACCGACAACCTGCGACTGGTCGCCATTCGCGAAGCTAAGGTCGCCGACACACGTCGCAAGATGGAACAGACGGCAGCCAAACTCTCTGTGTACTGGCGAGATACTCAGGACAATCCCATCGTCGCCACGGAAGCACAATTGCCCGGCTTTCCGGAGGTGACACCTGTCGCAGACGATCTGGGGGCGAACATTCAACAGGCGCTCTCGCAGCGGCCCGAACTCCGGATGCTGGATCTGATGCGACAACAGGTTCAGGTCGATTACTCGGAAGCCACCAATCAGCTGCAACCGGAACTCAACGCTGTTCTGTGGGGCTCACAGGACGTGGGCGCTCCAACAAGTTCTAAGGGCGACAAGTCACCATTTGAAAGTGAAGCCTCTGTTTTTCTGGACGTTCCGATGCAACGCCGCAAGGCGCGTGGCAAGATGACAGAGACGCAGGGCAAGATTGCGCAGTTGTCGGCGAAACGCCGCATCACCGCTGACAAAATCAGCGTCGATGTTCAGATGGCCCACGCAGCGCTGCGATCGGCCTGGGAACAGGTCGAACGCACGCGTGACGCCGTAGAGTATGCTGAAGACCTTGCCGCCCGTGAACGCACAAACGAAGAAGCCGGGTTGTCCGACATGCTCAAGGTCTCGCTGCGCGAACAATACGCCTATGAATCGGCCGAGAAGAACGTCGAAGCCCTGAAACTCTACTTCGAATCCCAGGCCGATTATCGTGCGGCGATGGCCGAGGATCAGATCGATCGGTGATGTCCGGACACGCCAGGTGCGTCACCGACAAGTAACTGGTTACTGACGGAAACACAGAATCAGGACGCAATCGCTGGAAGATATTGAATTGTACGGAAGATTGACGTACAATTCAGCCGGCGAAAGGAAGACAAGATGAGTACCCCGAATTCCACAACCAAATCAGCAAGGCTGGAGACTCGCGTTTCGCCCGAGCAAAAAGAGTTGATCGAACGAGCTGCAGCGTACGCAGGCAGATCTGTGTCCGATTTTGTGGTAGCACATGTTGAATTCGCGGCCAAACAGGTCGTTGAAGAATACGAACGATTGCACCTCAATCAGAAGCAAAGTCGAACACTCGTGGAGGCGTTGCTTTCGCCAAAACGACCCAACAGGAAGTTGCGTACCGCGGCAGCCAGACATCGCAGTCAAGTCGAAAGTCGATGAGCGATTTCGTTTGCGAATCGCTGGGACAACAGCATGATCGCAGGAATTTTGATTGCGGTGTGCCGGTCTTGAACGAATATCTTGCAAAGATCGCTGGCCAGGATATCAAGCGGAAAACAGCGGCTGTTTTCGTGATGACGCCGAAGACTGAAGCATCCCGTGTCGTCGGATACTACACGCTTTGCTCAACTTCGATTGAACTCACTTCTTTGCCAGACTTCCCGAATCGCATGTTCCTGCCCCTTGCCACAGCAGAAAAACGGTGATGCCCATGTTGAACTCTCATCACGTTATTCACTGTAGCATCGCGAGAAACTCGTCTTCGGTCAGAATAGTCACGCCAAGTTCCTGAGCTTTGGTGAGTTTGCTGCCTGCCGCGTCGCCTGCGACCACAAAGTCCGTCTTTTTTGAAACACTGCTGCTGGCTTTGCCGCCGTGGTCGCGGATGAGCTGTTCAATCTCGTCGCGTTTGAGACG
>CAZFDW010000552.1:0-4513 GCA_964517865.1 uncultured Chitinophaga sp. | reverse complement strand
CGCCGCTCCGCTCGCCGGACTCATTTTTGGCCGCGTGGAGTATACGTGCCGCCCCGTCGAGATGTTGCAGTTTCAAGGATGAAAGTGCCGTGGCAAGTTTGAAGTGCTGGAGCCGTGCGCAACGTCTCACGCTGTTCAGTGGCATTGCAATTGCTGCACTGCTGGCAGGAAATGTGTTGCGCGCATGTCCGTTCTGTCTTTCGCCGCCGATGACGCTGGTGAAGGAGATTGCAGCTTCCGACATTGTGGTGATTGCCGAACTGCTGAGATTTGAATTCGTCGTTGCGGGTGAGAGGCGGATTCCGCAATCAACGGTTCGTATTCGTGAAATCCTGCAAGGGACAGAACTCACCAGCAAGTTCGGCAGATTTCAAACTGGTCAGCCAATCGTTGTGCGTCAGGAAATTGCAGGTGTATCCGGCGACTTGTTCCTGTTGTTCGGTTCGCTGCCAGCCAGCGGCGCTTCGACTTCGACAGAGTCAACATTCGCAGCGAACACCAACGACGCGACCTTGAATCTGACAGATGAGTCGAATGCAACCGGCAACGACGACGGCATCGTAACGGCTGATCTTAAGACGACGGAATCTGCGTCACAGAGAATCCAGCGGACTTCATTTATGATCCCGGAACTGATCTCCTGGGATCCCTATGCCCCGGTATCGCTCGAAGCAATTCGCTACATCAGGAACGCTCCGGGTACGTCAATTCCACAGGTGCAGCGACTGCCGTATTACCTGGCGTATCTTGAGAACGCGGATCCACTGTTGTCGATTGACGCATGGGCGGAATTTGCGAATGCAACCTATGAAGATGTCAAAGCGGTGAAAGATCAAATGCCTCGCGCGCAGTTGCGGCAATGGATCGCGGATCCCACGACGACTCCCGAACGTCTGGGACTTTACGGCATGATGCTGGGACTTTGCGGCAATGCGGACGACGCCGCGTTCCTTGAAACACAGATTGGTGCCGTGCCGCCGACGGGCTGGGACGATCAAGACTTCTTTCGCTACGGCACCGACGGACTCATGGGGGGCTATCTGTTGTTGACGGGTGAAGAGGGGGTCAGGTTTCTGGAACAGACTCGCCTGAAGCCCGATGTACCGACGGAAAGCGTGTTTGCTGCGGTGCAGGCGATACAGTTTGTCTGGAGCTATGAAAGCAGCCTGATCCCGCAGTCGCGACTCAAGTCGTCCATGCGTCGATTGCTGTCGAATAGTGATCAGAGAATTCTCACAATCACCAACCTGGCTCGGTGGAAAGACTGGGAATCATGGCCGGAACTGGAGCGGCTCTTCAGGCACGAGAGTGCCGACGATCGCGCAACTCAACGAGCCATCATCCAGTTCGCCGAGGAATGCAGGAAAGCAACATCCGCCGATGGCAGCCCATTGGAATTCGCTGCGGCGGCGACAACATTTCTGGCGCAGGCCGAAATGGAACATCCTGAATTGTTTCGTGCGACGAATAATGCGGAGTTTCTGGGGCCGTAATCTGCTACGGATCTATTTTTCCGCTGGCGATGGCGGAAATGTTTCTTTCCACGTCTTCACCAGGCCGGGAACTGCGTCGTACGTCGCCAGGATTCCGATGCTCAGGAAGAAAATGGCCCCGAAAACCAGACCGGTTTTCTGCCAGAGTCTGGGCTGCAATTCGCGTGGCAACAGCGTGCAGTTGATAACGAGAGTATGCAGGCAACTGAATCCCAGGGCATAATTGTACATCATACCGGTGGCGGTCACGAGGAGTTTATCGCCTGGCACACAGATCAGCATGAACAATCCCAGCACCATGTAGGCACACAGGACTCCAAAGTACAGTCGTCCGATATGGCGCGTATCCCAACTCTGCAGTCGTTTGCTGGATGTCCAGAACACATCCACCCAGCGGCGAAGAACGCCATCGGCTGTAGCGACCATGCTGGTCCCCAGAATCAGGAGTCCACAGAAGAGCGTCATGTACCAGAATGCGCCGCCCAGCGCGGGGTTGGTGGCTTCGGTCACGGCATCGCGAACTCCTCCCGCCGTCATTCCCGCCGCCTGCCATTTGTCCTTCAAAAGCGTGCCTCGCTCCAGAAAGCGAATGGACAACATACTCGGCAGCGCCAGACCCACGAAGCACGCAGGCAACCAGACCAGATACTGCTCACGTTCGACATGTGCCACCCAGCGAAACCAGCGCTTTAAAGAGTCCTGCGTAATATGGAAAACCTTTCCGGTATGCGAGAGTTCAATTTCATGTCCACCGACCATACTGGGAATCGCACCGACGTGTTTTCCCATACCCCAGCCTTGATCGCGTGTGAAGGAGCTGATCGGAGTATTTGTCAGACCACCGTTGCCTGAAATCGCAGCCATCGATGCCAGCATGCCGACGAGTGCAAAATCGAATGCAATGCTTCGCTGATGTCGCAGCGCAGAAAACACGTTGTCGGTGCGTGGGCCGTGTTTTTCTTCGCCTGCGTCCTGAATGCCGTCCTTGTTGAGATCTTCTGCCGGAATGATGGGCACATTGCCGAACTGGAAGAATCCACTGCCGATTTCCTTCCAGTTCTCCCGCGTGGAAAAGCAAACCGCCAGCAGCGTCAGAAATCCCAGCACGATGACGAGCTTGATTGTCATCATGATTTTGATCGAATTGTAAACTCTCCCACCGACACACAACGGTATGAAAACGGACAGGAAGATGCCGCAGGACAACACTTTTAACAGTGACATGTCTGCGGGCAGCGACGGATCGGGAATTTTTCCGCGAATCATGGCCGCCAGCGGGATTGCTGCGTTCGACGCCAGATAGGGAAGAATCGAACCAAAATCCAGAATCAGGTACAGTGCGAGCCAGAACAGGGGATGGGGTGCGATTCGGAACTTACCGGTAAAGATCGGCTCACCGCTGTACAGCGTGTAGCGACTGATCTCGACATTATAGATCACTTGAAACACGACGCTCAGCGTCGCCAGCCATAGTAACGCTCCGCCGTAGCGCGCCGTGACGACGGGACCAGTCAGCCATTCACCGCCGCCGATTGCGGCGCCACCCATGACCAAGCCGGGGCCGAGCATCAATGCCAGCTGCGACCAGCGAAACCTCGGTGCCTCAGGGAGTTCGCCAACCGTCCATGCCGGCATGTGGGCGGTGCCTGGCTGTGGCGAGTAAAATTCTTCCGGCGCGGCGGAAGCCGTTGGTTCAGCCATTGTGGGGGTTCCTGATCAGTGGGAGTCCGGGAATAGCAAGCTTCGGAATTGTCCGAACTGCGGCTTCAGTTGCAAGGAACCACGCCCGATTGCTGACTTTCGCTGTCAAAGTCGGAATTCTCGGACGCAACAGCACTCCCGGACCCGGTGTTCAGGTCTGTCGCAGGTCGCAATTTGTTCAACTTGATTGCTTCTTCGGGCAAAGAACCGGCGCGTCGTGCTTTTCTTGGTATGACGTGGCCACTAGACTACGCGATCTTGGCCAGCTTGAAGTGGCATGATTCGTCTTACTGAATAGCTAGAAGGAAAATCGAATGCAGGTTGCAATTACCTGTCGTCACGGCAGCATCCGACCGGAGCTGCGCGAATACATTACCCGCAAAGCGGAAAAGCTCGTCAAATATCTCGATACGGTCAGCGAAATTGACGTCACAGTCGAATTTGAAGGTCCGCGTGTCGCTGTCGAAATGCTGGTTGAGATTGACGGCTATCACACAATTGTGGCACACGTCGAAGGTGAGGACGCAGGCGCCGCGTTCGACAAAACGCTCCACAAAATGGAACAACAGGTCCACAAACACAAAGAGAAGCAGCGCGACCATCGGCATAAGACGTCAATCGCAGACGCCACTGAACAGGCGGAAAAAGCGATTGAGACCGACGAAGCCCGGAAGTCCGAATGAGAGCATTTGCCGGACGCTTTTCTCGGTTACAGTTTTCCATCAGGATCACTGCAGTCGCAGGTATGTCGTCTGTTAGAGTTCCGATGGTGCCTTTTTATTGAGGCACTGTGCCGGATCAGTTTGTTAACGCAGCAGACTCATTTTATCATGTTGATCATTTCTGATCATCTATTCCGGCTGTTGCTGATTTGAAGACAGTGAGAGACAAAATGAAATTGACTGAGTTTGTGATTCAGAATGCAATTCTTCCGAACCTGAAAGCGACGTCTAAGGAAGAAGTCATACGTGAAATGGTGACGCATTTGAAAGCTGCTGGCGCATTGAAAGCAGCCGACGAAGAAGCAGTTGTAGCGGCCATTTTGAAACGTGAAGAACTGGGATCGACCGGGATCGGTAACGGTGTGGCTGTGCCGCATACGAAGCATGCGTCTGTGGACAAGCTGTCAGCGATGGTAGCGATCTCCCGCACGGGCGTCGATTTTTCCAGCCTGGATGGCGAAGACGTTTTCATCCTGTTTCTGCTGGTATCACCGCCGGATCGTCCAGGAGATCATCTTCGCGGCCTCGAAAACATCTCCCGGCACCTCCGCAGTCAGGACTTCTGTAACTTTCTCAAACAGTCTTTAACATCGACTG
>CAZFDW010000551.1:0-4519 GCA_964517865.1 uncultured Chitinophaga sp. | reverse complement strand
TGCAGGAAACCACGACGAAATATGACGCTCTCGGCCGCAGCATCGCCAGCACGGTTTGGCTGCAACCGCTGGGACTGGTGGATGTCGCCGCCCCGCCGATTGCCGGGTTTGGTGGCATCGCGGGAACTCAGGGACTGACGACGCAGACGCTGTACGATGCAGATCTGACGGATAACGCAGGTCTGGAATCCGGCGGCGGAATGACCGTGACAAACCCGCTGGGCGGAACGTACACTGTATCCCTCGCAGCAGCGATCACAAAACTTGGCGAGCCCATCGCTCAGGGCGGAGCTGGAGTCACCTTCGCTGCCGGAACACCAGGAAGTGCCGTGGTGAATCTCAACGCCGAAAACGAAGTCAGCTTTTCGATCAGCGATGCACAAGGAAGATCGCTGATGAGCGGCATTGTGGCCAAGCCAGTCGGTGCGGGAACCGCCTCAACGCTCCGCACATGGTCCTGCCAAATCCCGGACACGACGGAAACCATCAACAGCAAAGTCTACCTGACGTCACTCTCCGTCGATGCACTCGGCAACACCACGAAAAGCCGTTCAAACGCCCTCGGCCACACCATTCAATCCGTCGATCAAGCCAGCAACATCTCAACAGTGCAATATGACGCAGGCGGCAACGCGATCGTTAGTCGAGATCCCAACAACGTCGGTCAGGACTGCGTCTATGATCAACTCGGACGACGAACACAGTGTACAGACACCGTCGGCAGCGTGACTAAGACTGGCTATGACAAATCCGGTCAACAGATCACAGCCACTGATGCCAAGAACAAAGTCACACTCTACGCCTTCGATGCTCGAGGCCGTCGCTGGAAGGAAACCGACCGTCTCACCTACCCGACCGAATGGAGCTACGATGCGGCAGGCAATCTGCTGAGTCTGAAAGATGCCGAAAATCAGGTCACGAGCTACGGCTACAACGACGCCGGTCAGCGAGTCACCGAGCAGTATCCCGATCATGTCGCCGGAGCCGCCATCGGCACCGCTGGCTACGGCATCATCACGTTTGGCTACGACGCTCTCGGACGCCGAGTTACCAAGCAAGACCAACAAGGCGACATTACGAGTTACAACTTCGATATGTCCGGCCGCATGCTGACACGCGGCTACGTGGGATACGCTTCCAGCTTGTCGCCTCTCTCCGGCCAAACGAACACCGACACCTTCACCTATGACCGAGCAGGCCGAATGCTGTCCGGCATCAAAGGCCGCTACAACAACACCATCACATTTTCGTACGATGACCGAGGCCAGCAGACTCAGGAAACGCTCACCACTCACGGTCAGACCTATACCGTCGGTTATCAGAAGAACACACTCGCTCACACCACGCAATTGCAATACCCCGATGGCTCGCTCGTCGATCGAGCCTACACAAATCGGGGCCAGTTGCAGGCTGTCAACTACACGCCGCTCGGCGGAGCATTGTCCTCCGTCGCCACCTTCACCTACGACGCCGGTGGCCGTGAAACGCAACGAAATCTCGGCAACGGCCTGACAACCACGCGCGGCTACTTCGCCGACAACCAGATCCAGAGCATCGCCACACCCACCGTCGAAACGCTGACGTACACCTACGACGCGAACAAAAACCCAACGAGCGAAACCCGCTCAGGAGTCATGGCCCCGTACTCGTGGACCACCGGCCCAACCGGCTACGACTTCGAGGACCGCCTCACTAATTGGTCGAGAACCAACGGTGACAGCCAAACCTGGAACCTCTCCCCCGTCCACGATTGGACCAGCACCACCATCAACGGAGCCGTGCAAACCAGAACCCACGGCCCCGCGCATGAAATCCTGACGATGGCCGGTGCCGGAGTCACCCCATCCCCCGCCACAGTCGCTCACGATACCAAAGGCAACCTAACCACCGACGACCGAGGCTGCAACATGGCCTGGGACTTCGACAACATGCTTCAGAGCTTTTCAGCCAATGGAGCCACAAATCTGAAGAACTCCACGTATGAATACGACGCCATCGGCAGACGTGTCGCCAAGAATGTGGCGGAGTCCGGCGGCACGCAGACGACTGTCTTTGTGCCGGCTGCCCAGCAGGTCACCTGTGAGTACACGCCCGGGAATGCTGCAACGGACTGTGACAGGAAATATGCCTACGGAACGTACATCGATGAAGTGCTGAACTTCGTCGATGCGACAGCCGCAAGCGAAGTCAGATACTGGATGCACCATAATCGACAGTTTAGTTCGTATTCGCTGACAACTCTTGGAAACACGCCCTCTGAACTATATTACTACGAGCCATTCGGAAGGTGTCAATGTGTTTCTCCTTCCGGGTCTCCAGTGGCCACGACTCCGATGGCTGGTTTTCGTACAACATTTACAGGACGAGTCTTGGACAGCGAGTCTGACCAACTGTACTTCCGGAGTCGGATGTTATCAACACAGATTGGGCAGTTCACGTCGAGTGATCCCCTCAGCTTCATCAATGGACGTAACTTATATTCTGCTTATTTCGTTTCGGAGGGAAAACTGGACCCAACGGGCGAAGAGGTTATCTGTTGTGAATGCTCTCGACGTGTGTCTGGAGAGCTTTATGAAGAGTTTTCTAGAACTGTATGTATTGGCGGTGACAAAACCAAATGCTGCAAAAGAGAGTGCTGTGAAATACACGCTGGCTTTGTTTCATGGCATACGATTCCAAGCTCCACGCCACCGAGAACCCCGCGCCCACACAGGCCCCCAGAGCCCCCAACACTTGGAGGCTACGGGCATTATTGTGGACCGAACAGAAAGGCACCATGCAAAGAAAACAAATGCGCTAAGGCTTGCGTGGATCGGTTTGTGCCTGATTACGCTACGAATCCCGAACCAATTGACGCTCTTGATGCGGCTTGCGAGATTCACGATTGTTGTTTGGCCAATGCCCAGCAGGCCGCCGCGTGCTTATCAGAATGCCACAATGGCCACACGTGCAAGATGGTAGCTGAGGTAGATTGTGAACAACTATATCCAAGGCCCGACCAATCGGTGGAGATGTTCGAATGCATGAAGATGAAAAACAAATTTCTAACATCATTCTGTCCCGGGGTGGCAAAGTGAAATCAAGAAGCTGCGCTGCAACCGTTGTTTGCTTACTTTTGACTACGAGCTGTGAACATTCGCCGTCTGAGCTCAAGAATCCAGACGATTCCTGGGCGGCGGTGGAAAATGCGGAGGGGCAGTTTCTTAAACAACACGCATCACTCGTGCGGCGAGTGGAGGCGTTGGGTGGTCGGTGCTCTGCCTTTTGGATTGAGGGAGGTATGCAAGCACTGAATTCAGATACCCCAGTAATGATAGACTTTAGTGATGCAACGGACGTTTCTATTAGCGGCATCTGTAGTGCGATCGAGAACGAGCGCGTCGCATTATTCCTAAAGAATACCGGCATCACAGATAATACATTGTCATGCCTATCTCATAAGCATGTCATAGTCCTTGATCTATATGGCAGTAACATCACTGACAGTGCGGTTGATAGTATTAACTCCATGGCTGATCTAGAGACATTAAATTTGGGAGAGACAGCGGTGACCGATAAAGGGATGTCTCAACTGACCGTTCTCGGACAGTTAAAGTCTCTGTCGATTGCTGGGAACCGGATTACTGACGTTGGAGTCGAGTCGCTGGCGCGTGCGACGAATCTGGTTACCCTTTCGCTGGTCGATACAAGAATGACCGATCGAAGCCTCGCAGTCTTGAAGGGAATGCGGCAGCTACGAGTACTAAAAATATCATCAGGGAATCTAACTTCGGGAGCTTTACTTGAACTTGCGAGTGCGCTTCCAAACTGCCGCGTCAGCGTCCTTGATCAATGAATTCGCAGAGGGTGCAACTGGACTTCCTCGCTTCGTTCGAGGCGGGAGGAAACAACGGGGACACAGCCAATAGTGTTCGGCACTTCGGTTGCAATAGAGGCGTACTGTCTAGAATTGTGTCGAATTCGGGCGTTGGCCGCGAGTCACTGACCAGATTCGGCGACGTCAGCAGGGGGCCGTTTTAGCGAGCGCGCAGCAGCGGAACAACGGGGACACAGCACTTTGTTGACAGGCGGCGGACAGTCGGTAGAATTCTCAGCGTTGCTGGATGGTGAATTTGCTGCTGAAGTTGAGGTGATTCATGGCACGATTGGCACGGGTGGAAGTTATTTGCAGTAGATGAAATTGCGATTGTGCATGTGATGAATCGCACTGTGCGTCGTTATTTTTCGCTGGGGGGATGATCCGTTCAGCGGGAAAAACTTTGACCACCGTAAGGTGTGGCTCGATGCGTAGTTGATGCATCAGGCTCGCCATTTCGGCATTGATTTGCTGTGTCCTGAACGGCGCGCCAAAAGCGGCAAGCCTGAGGATCCGTCTGAGTTCGAACTGAACCATATCCGCAAAGACAAAGCGCAGCTGAAAGTGATCCGCAGTCGGCTACCCGCGAGTCGCTGGCGACATAGCGGCGCATCACGAAATGCAAGGTCACGACGTACGCGGGATGTGCATCTATAATATCCC
>CAZFDW010000550.1:0-4544 GCA_964517865.1 uncultured Chitinophaga sp. | reverse complement strand
CCGAACACAGAAAACTCAAACCGTTAACGAAAACCTTTGCCCGGACTGTGGTTATAAATAATTGAACGGCATTGCCGTTAAACGATGAAATCAACAGACCGCTAGCGCCTTGGCGCTCACCGATGATTGCATCTCAGCTGTCACGTCACTCAATCAGAATTCCGGCAATACAAGCTGTCATGCAGCACGCGAGAGTTCCGCCCAGCATGGCCCGCATTCCCAACTGCGTCAAATCCGTGCGGCGTTCCGGGGCGATGGCTCCGATTCCGCCAATTTGAATGCCGATCGATGCAAAGTTGGCAAATCCGCACAGAGCATATGTCGAAATGATGATGGCTCGCTTCGATAATGTCGGTGCGATGCCAGTCTGGACGTCGCCCATCATCACATCCAGTTGTGAATAGGCAACCAGTTCCGTGGCCACCATTTTGACGCCCAGTAACTGCCCGACTGACGAACACTCTTTCCATTCAACTCCCATGAGCCACGCGATGGGCGAAAATATGACTCCCAGGATTCCCGAGATTGTCAACGGTTGCCAGTCCTGATGTCCCAGCAACTCAAATGCCACCACTGATCCGTGAGTCAGACCGTAATCCAGCATCGCGATGAGCCCGAAAAATGCCAGCAGCATCGCACCGACGTTGAGTGCCAGTTTAAGACCGTCGGCTGCTCCGGTGGTCGCAGCCTCAATCAGGTTGGATGTTTCCCGCGGCATCGTGTGTTTTGAAACACCCAGCGTTTCGGGCGTATCCACTTCCGGCTGCAGAACTTTGGCAATCAACAGTCCGGCCGGCGCGGAAATCACGGACGCCGTCATCAGATGTCCGGCATCAATGCCCCAGCCAACATACAGCGCCATCACTCCGCCTGCCACCGTTGCGAAGCCTCCGACCATGACGGCCATGAGTTCGGAACGTGTCATCCGTGCGACATACGGACGCACAACCAGCGGTGCTTCTGTCTGCCCGACAAAGATATTGGCAGATGCCGAAAGGCTCTCCGCTCCCGATGTTCCGAGCGTCACCTGCATCACATAGCCGAGAATGCGGACTATGAACTGCATCACTCCCAGGTGGTACAACACCGACATCAGGGCTGAGAAAAAGATGATCGTGGGCAGAACTTTGAACGCGAAATAGTGGTCGCGAAAGGTTTCGCCAAAGACTCTGACATTCCCCTCATCGACGAAATCCATCAGCGTATTGAAGCAGGCACCGGCTTTTTCGAAAAATATTCGTCCTGGTTTCGTCTTGATCGTGAGCCACGCGAAAGCCACTTGCAGCAGCGTTCCTCCCAGCACGACGCGCCACGGAAAAATTCGCTTGTGGGAACTCATCAGCCACGCCAGGAAAATCATGACGAAGTAACCAAACGCCGCAATGTACTGGTGCATGAAAAAGTGCTTTGAATCAGAGCCCCGGAATGTTCAGAATACTGCTCGTCCTGGAAAAGGGGTCAGGAACCAATAGCCACATGGCCCAAAGGGTGCTCCGCACTATTGGTTCCTGACCCCTTTTCCACGACCCTTCATCTTCGCAGAGCGGCGATGATTTTTCACGCGACGTGTGCCGAATACCAGACAAGGAATCACATAGTGTCCGATCAACTCTTTTCAGTCTCAGGCCAGCATGTCCTGATTACCGGTGGCAGTCGCGGGATTGGGCGCGCGATTGCAGAGGGATTTGCCACACGCGGAGCGAAGGTGATGATCTGCAGCCGCAGTCAGGAATCTGTCGATACGGCCGTCAAGGAAATGAATGAGGCGGGGATACCTGTGACCGGCCTGACCTGTGACGTCAGTGATCCGGAGCAGATCAAATCCACAGTCGTGGCAGCGATCGGCCAACTGGTACACATCGATACACTGATCAACGTTGCCGGGGTCAATCGTCGGCAGCGAGCGGAGACATTCACGGCTGCCGATTACGACTTTGTACTCGACACGAATCTGCGCGGTGCTTTTCTGATGTCGCTGGAAGTCGGACGACACATGATCGAACGCCGATCCGGCATCCAGATCAACATCGAATCACTCAACACCTGGATGCCCCTCAAGGGCGTGCTGCCCTATGCGATGAGCAAGTTCGGGATGCAGGGCATGACGCGCGGACTTGCGCTGGAATGGGGACGCCATGGTATCCGCGTCAATAGCCTCGCACCGGGTTTTGTCCTGACGGATCTCACCAGGAAACTCTGGTCAGATCCGAACATGCAGGCATGGAACGAAGCCAATGCGCCTCTCGGACGACTTGGCCAGCCCGACGACATGATCGGCACGGCCATTTTTCTGGCCGCCAGAGCATCGGCATTCATGACGGGCCAGACGCTTTACGTGGACGGCGGATTCTCATCCGGCTGGAACTGGCCAATTCCACTTTCGTGAGAGTGTCAGATTCGGGAGTGCAGGAAATCCCGGATTTGCTCACAATGCCGCTCGTTGGTCATTTTTTCTCAAAGCACGATGCGAACAACAAACGAAGGAAATATGTGGCAATGGACTGGGCAAAGACAGCACCAGTGGACTGGATTCAGAAATCAACAACCGCGAAAGACGTGCGGGAGCTGACGCAGTTCCTTGCACAACAAGGGACATTTCTGTTTCCGACGCTCCCGAACGGACTTTTCTCCGCCGCTGCAGGCGAGGGCGGCGACTTTGAGTTGTCGGGATACCACAACGTCTGGGTTCGCGACAACATTCAGATCGCGTGGGCTCATCTGGCAGTGCTGAAAGATGCTTCAATTCCTCGCGCGTGCGTTCAGTCGCTGACGGCCTTCTTTGTCAAATACCGCCATCGATTTACCGAAATCATTGACGGAAACGTGGATCCGTCGGATCCCATGCATCGGCCTCATATTCGTTTCGACGGCACGCATCTGACCGAGAATGCCGAAAAATGGTCGCACGCTCAGAACGACGCGCTGGGATACTTTTTGTGGCTTTCATGTCAGCTGATCATTCGCGGTGATCTGGCGACCGATGCCGTTGACTGGGCGTTGATGGCTCAGTTGGTGCGATGCTGGCAAGTCGTCGAAGTCTGGCAGGATGAAGATAGTGGCCATTGGGAAGAAGTACGAAAAGTTGCGGCGTCCAGCATTGGTTGCGTCGTCGCCGGACTGTCGTTACTGCAGGAACTCATGCAGCAGTCTGCAGTGACCGAACAGCTGTCGAATGTAAGTCACCCCATCACAATTCAGGACGTCGATGGCCTGTTGCTGGAGTGTCGCAAGGCCGTTCATGAAATCCTTCCTGCAGAATGTATCCAGCCTGATCCCCTGCAGAATCGCCGTTATGATGCTGCGCTGCTGTTTCTGATTTATCCGCTCAACGTGCTGCGCGATCGAACCATTGAGGACAAGATCCTCGCCGATGTGAAGATGCATTTGCAGGGACCGTACGGCATTCGTCGCTATCCGGGTGATTCCTATTGGTGTGCAGACTACCGGACGTTGATGTCTGCGGAGGCGCGGACGGCAGATTTCAGCGATGACCTGGACGCACGGGACAAACTGCTGAAGCCCGGCATGGAAGCTCAATGGTGCATCTTCGATCCGATCATCGCCTGCATTCACGGACAACGGTATCTCGCCGACGGTAATCCTGCTTCGCTGCAACTGCAGATTGAAGCTACTCGCCGAGCGTTGTCGCAATTGACACCGGCCGGAAGTCGGTTTCCGCAGTACCGCTGCCCGGAATCATACTTCTGCGAAAAAGGCGAATGGATTCCAAACGACATTACGCCACTGCTGTGGACGCAGGCCAACCTCTGGCAGGCGTTGATGATGCTGGAAGCGTCACTGGAAGAGTGATGAAAATGCCATTGGCGAGCGGTGTGGCGTCAGCCCACCGGTGCATTGCGATTGCGTCGGCAGTGTCATTCGCTTCTGACACTTTTTTTCACACACAGGCGTGAGTCGTACGCTGTACGCTGCGGCTTCGCTCCTGGGAAAACATCGGCGAGTCGGCGAAAGAATGCATGTGAGAATCTTCTTTCTGTACTCAACCCGTTCAGCGAGGTAGAATAACTCGCTGTCAGTCCCGGTTGTCGTTGTTCGAGCTGGAGAATTCTTCGTGATCGCCACTGCCTGGCCGTTTATTGAACTGAATGACGGGGGAGTCGCCTTCGTTCAGGGGACACGAACCAAAGTCATGGAAATCGCAGAGTGCCACTTGGCGTATCGCTGGGATGCGGAACAAATTCAACTGCAACTGCCCGGGCTGACCCTGCCGCAGATTCATGCGGCGCTCGGCTACTGTTACGAACACAAATCTGAACACGATGCTCAGTTGATGGACGCAGACAATCGGTCTGAGGATCTGCGCCGTAGATTCGAAAATCCGGAAACGATGCAGAAACTTCGCAGTAAGCTTGTGCGTTGACCGCCGCTCGGTACATGGACCACAATGTCGTTCGAACTATTGTGGAAGGCTGTCGTGCCATGGGACTGGATGTCCTGACTGCGTTTGAAGATGGCTGGCATGAACGATTGCGTTAACCTGGCGGCGGGGGGGGTAACGCATCCATTTCAAAACCCGAACCACC
>CAZFDW010000549.1:0-4572 GCA_964517865.1 uncultured Chitinophaga sp. | reverse complement strand
GGGTAAAGCGATGCCGTTCTGTGCGGCATCCCGAGCCGATCGGAATTCCCGTTCACCAGGAAGCAGCACGGATGCGACACCCTCCGCCGTCGGTGCTGCGTGAATTTCATCAATCAGAGACTTCATGCGCGAGTTAAAACCGGCGCGATCGGTCATCGCTTCGATGTCTGCCACAAAGAAGGACGCATTGTGCAGTGACGGTTTCGACGGTGCATCAAAAATCCAGCTGCCCACCTGCCACGTCATCGCTCCGCCGGGAATCAACGCCGAAAGTACTTCGCACCACAGTCCCAGACCATAGCCTTTGTGGCCAGCCATCGGAGCCAACGCCGCCCCATGCGGGTAAAGTGATCCATCGGTCGTCGGCAGGCCGTCCGGACCGATCAGCCAGGTCGCCGGAATCAATTCGCCACGCTGGTGCGCCGCATAGACTTTACCTCCCGCGACAGCAGCCGTTGCCATATCGAGCAGGACGGGATCACCGCCTGTGGGAATCGCATATGCCAACGGATTGCTGCCGAGCACAGCTTTTGTGGAACCAGGTGCTGCGACACTTGGCATATCATTGCCCGTCACCATCGCCAGACATCCTGTCCTTGTAGCCTGCAATGCATAGTGTCCGGCCGCACCGATGTGCCCCGTGTTCCTGAGTGCGACAAACGCGACGCCAAACTGTTTGGCTTTCTTTATGGCAGTCTGCATGGCAAACGTTGATCCAATCTGGCCAAGCCCCGATTCACCATCCACGATGGCCCATGCCGGTCCTTCGCGTTCGATTCGCGGCACGGCTGAAATCGGATAACCGCCGCCCTGCAGCTTTTTCAGATATCCCACCAGCAACTTGGTGCCGTGCGTGAATACCCCGAGAACGTCTGTTGATACCAGCGCGTCGGACGTGACACGACAATCCGCATCCGACAGTCCTGTGGCTCGCAGACACTGCGTGACAAAATCTGTGAGTTCAATAATGCGAATACGATTCAATGGGATCCGCCTGAGTTCAAGTGGCAGGTTTAAGACATTCACATGCGGCTATCGGTTCAGCGTCAGCCTGGGAGTCTGTCCTGATTACCCAAAACCGTGAGTCGCAGGGCGCTAGCCGCCGTTAATTCGCCTGCAAGAAACGGCAGTTAGCGCGTTGCCGCTCTTACAAACAGCGGTATCCAGCAGACTCCTGGTCGAGTTCACGCGAAAGATTCTGATGTCGGTGACGCTGATGCACGCAATGTGACAAGCCTGGTGGATACTCTGCAACCCAACGACAGGATGTTTTTAGTACCTCGCACAAAACCTGCGAGAGCCGCGACGTTTGTGGTTGCGCTTCAGGCAAGAAAAGAGGAAGAGACGGGCCCCCCCGTCGTGGCTCACGCTGGTGTTGTCGGGGGTTTATGTCGGGTGATCTACGCGGTCGTCACCGTTTCCTGAGCCATGGCTTCCCAGTCGCTCTTCGCGATGCGGTCCTCTTCGTCCATCAGCAACAGCTGGATTTCGACGATTTCATCGGCGCAGTCGAAGAATGCGTCGATTACTGCCGGGTCAAACTGCGTGCCTCGTCCTTCGCGCAGAATTTCAAAACATTTCTGGCGCGGAAACGGATCTTTGTACGGACGTTTGCTGGAGAGTGCGTCAAACACGTCAGCGACGGCAACGATACGCCCCTCCAGGGGAATGTCTTCGCTCAGCAGGCCAAGGGGATAACCATGTCCGTCCCAGCGTTCGTGATGCGTCTGAGCAATCCGTGCAGCCAGCATCAGCAGTGAAGAAGACCTGACATGCAGCATACTTTCGCCGATTCGTGTATGCGTCTTCAGGATGTTCCAATCCTTCTCGGAGATCGGTTCGATGATCTGGCGTCCAAGCGCGCAGTGCTTTTTCATCAGATCGTATTCGTCGAGTCCGAGCTTGCCTGGTTTGAACAGGATCGCATCGGGGATTCCGATTTTCCCGACGTCGTGCAGTTGTGCTGCCTGCTCCAGCATTTCCAGTCGATCTGCCGGATACCCCATTTGCCTCGCGATAATCGCCGTGTAGCGACCAACCCGAATCACATGGTTACCCGTGTCGTTGTCTCGCTGTTCTGCGGCGCGAGCCAGGCACAAAATGAGTTGCTGCCGTGTGGCTTCCAGCTGGCGTGTGCGGCGTTCGATCTGCTGTTCGAGGCGAGCTGCTTCACTCGATGCCATATCGTAGTGTTTCTTGATCACTATCGCGTTGCGAACACGGGGAAGAAGTTCGTTTGGGTCGATCGGCTTCTGTAAAAAGTCCATCGCTCCCAGGTCCAGTGCCAACTTACGCGTCGCCGGATCCGCCGCCGCCGTCAGGATCAGTACAGGGATGTGTTGGAGTACGGGGTCCAGTCCGATAACCCGCAAAACATCCAGTCCGCTGATTTTCGGCATCCGAACATCAAGCAACAGCACGTCTGGTCGTTCGTGGCGAATCAGGTGCAGCGCTTCACGGGAGTCACTTGTGGTGACAAAGTTTTCGTAGCCCTCCATCTTCAGATGCTGGCGGAACGTCATGACGTTGAGCGGTTCATCATCAACAATCATGATCTTTGCCGTCTTGTCGACAACTCGAAGATTGGTGATTCGCGGACCTGAATTCCCGGCCATAGACGGCGTCACCGTCCCGCACGACGAGGCCGGACCGAACAGCATCGATTCCTGAATCGGGAAGATGTCGTTGAGGACTGATTTGCACGACGGAGCATTGTCCGAATGGCGACTCCGGACATTTTCGAACTCTGCTGTTTCAGCCGGAGAGGTCGAGCCGTACCCGGAATCATCGACGCCGTTCATTGTCGTGTCAACGCTGTGGTGCATCAGCAGCGGTTCGGCAACGGCGACCTGTGGATTATTTGCCAGTGATGTCACATTGCTTCCCGCCGGGTGAGCAGTCCCGGCTGTTCGCAGGGATTCAAATGAGGCGATCGCTGATCGGATTTCTTCCAGGATTGAATCTGCCGGGGGACTGGTGCATGATGACATAAAGGTGTTCCTGGAATCCTGGACACTACTGACAAGGGCATCGGAATACACGACACCTGCGCAATAGCATGCCAACGACACTTCAACATCTGCTGCTGCAACTGCAACTGAACACTAGGCCCATAATCTACTTCTATAACGATTTCGCGTGCGGGTTTAGGTGTGCTGTAGACGCAACAGGATCCCGCTGTCTGCGAAATTGATTCGATTTGCAGAATCGGCATTACCGATTGCAACAGTTGAAGTGATCGCCATGCTGTTGAGTTGTCGCTTCTTCCTGCCGTCATTATGCTGCCCGTTCTCAAGGCACATTATCAATTTTTCCATATCGATCGGGGGGCGCAGGAAATGACAGACACCACCAACGGAAAACTGAATCGCAAGCTGCGAATGGCGCTTGTCGGCGGGGGTCAGGGTGCGTTTATCGGTCGCGTTCATGCGACGGCCGCAGTGCTTGACAATCGTGCCGCACTGGTGGCAGGCGCCTTGTCGTCAGATGCGGCTCGAGCAAAAGCCAGTGCGCCGTCCTATGACATTCCCGCAGCGCGTGCCTACGGTTCCGTGACTGAAATGATTCAGAAGGAATCGGCGTTGCCTGCCGATCAACGAATCGATTTCGTCAGCGTGGCGACCCCGAACCACACGCACTTCGAAATTGCAAAAGCCGTGGCTGAAGCCGGGTTCAACGTGATCTGCGACAAACCCATGACGTTCGACTTTGCACAGGCCGAAGATCTTGTCAGAGCTGTGGAAACGAGCGGCGTTGTCTTTGCCGTCAGCCACAACTATACAGGCTACCCGCTGGTACGGCAGGCACGCGAAATGATTCTGAACGGTGAACTGGGGGAAATCAACGCCATTCGGTCGAACTATATTCAGGGCTGGTTGCGCAGCCGCCTGGAGGCTGAAGATCAGAAGCAGGCGGCGTGGCGTACCGACCCCACGAAGTCCGGAGCAGCAGGCTGCTTCGGGGATATCGGAACACACGCTTATAATCTGGGACGATACATGACCGGCCTGATTCCCGCAGATATTTCCTGCAACCTGAAGATCTTTGCCGAAGGACGAAGGCTGGACGACTACGGGCATGCCGTCGTGCGTTTCGAAAACGGCGCACTCGGGACGGTGACTGCCAGCCAGATTTCACACGGTCGGGAGAACGATCTGTTTATTGAAGTCGATGGAACCAAAGGCGCACTGTCGTGGCGTCAGGAAGAACCAAATCTGATGATCGTGCGTCGCAACGGTTCGCCGCATCAGATGTACACGCGCGATCCAAATGCTCCGCACATGAACAACATGGGCAAAGCTGCGTGTCGTCTGCCGGCTGGCCACCCTGAAGCGTTCCTCGAAGCCTTTGCCAACGTGTATCGATTTGCGTACGACGCCATGGTCGATCGAGCCACAGGGACCACGTTTGAGAAGAAAAATACGATCTATCCCAACGTGTACGACGGTGCCGAAGGCATGTATTTCATCCAGCAGTGCGTTGCGAGCAGCCAGCAAAACGGCGCATGGGTGCCGATGAAATACGCCGGGGCTCGTCGCTAATCGCATCAGGCGAGCGGCAGGGCGTCAGCCC
>CAZFDW010000548.1:0-4585 GCA_964517865.1 uncultured Chitinophaga sp. | reverse complement strand
AGAGTTGATACATGCACGAGGTTCAGCAGTTGAATTCCATTGAAGAAGGTTCGCACCTGGATGATCCCAATCCGGATGTCATCCGAACAGCCGGTCTCTCGAAGATCTTCGTCCATGACGGTGTCGAGGTGCAGGCGTTTTGCGATATCACACTGAATATTCCTCGAGGCCGGATGGTTGCCATCATGGGGCCGAGCGGTTCGGGGAAGAGCACGCTGCTGCATATCATGGGTGGGATCGAACCGCCGACCTCGGGTGAGATCTGGGTGGACGGTCAGAAACTCTCCGGGCTGAGTGATTTTGAGCTGACAATTCTGCGGCGACGAAGGATCGGTTTCATCTTTCAGTCGTTCAATCTGGTTCCCACGTTGAGTGTGACTGACAATGTTACATTGCCTTTGATTCTGGATGGGATTTCACAACGTGAGGCCGTCCCTCGGGCGATGGAATCCCTGAAGCGGGTGGACATGTCGCACCGCCTGAAACACCTGCCTTCACAGCTTTCCGGCGGCGAACAGCAACGGGTCGCGATCGCTCGGGCGCTGGTGATAAAGCCGTCGCTGGTACTGGCCGATGAACCGACGGGGAATCTGGATTCGGTTCGCGGCCGCGATATCACGCGGTTGCTGCGTGAGATCGCACACGAGAGTCAGCAGACGGTCGTGGTTGTGACACATGATATTCGAGTGGCATCGCAGGCCGACCGACTGATCGTCCTGCTCGACGGCAAGGTCCGCTTCGACGGTCGCCCCAACTCCGATGCGGAGTGGATGGCGGCGCTCAAGCTGGAGATTGATGGATGATTCCATGGAGATTTTTCTGGAACAATCTCCGGTTGCGTCCCATCCGTACGTTGCTCACGATTCTGAGTATAGCCGGAGGCGTCGCGGCGGTTGTGGCAGTTTTGCAATCGACGGCCGCGACGCGCAGTGAGCTGGACGCGCTGCATCAGACACTGGCGTCGCGCGTGGCGATGGAAATTGTAGCGGCAGATGCCTCGGCATTTCCTCCGGAAGACCTGCCGCCGGTCGCAGGTACACCAGGAGTTCAGGCCGCGATTCCGATCTTTCGAGTCTTCTCCAAGATGGTTGCAGATGGCGGAGAAGCGCGGGGGATCGCGATGGGCGTGGACCTGGAACAATACCGCGTGGTCCGCGATTTCAATTTCGTATCTGGACGAATGTGTACCGAAAAGGGCGAGGTCTGCATCGAAGCCAACGTCGCTGCCAGTCTCGACGTTTCTGTGGGCGATGAGGTGCGACTGGGAGCTCGTGGACTGCCATGGCTTCTTCCGAAAAAAGTGGTTGGGATTCTGCAGCCACTGGGCATTGGAGCGGTGGAGGAAACTGCGTCGATGTTTCTGACTCTTGCCGACGCGGCGACACTGGGAAAAGCCCCGAGGAAAGCGACTGCTCTGCAGATCGTGTTGCAGCCGGAGGCGGATGCAGACAGCGTGGCGACGAGGATCAGAGCACAGCTTCCAGGCCAGCTGGTGCTGACGCATGCTGCTTCTGCGGCAGACCTGAGCCGACCGACTGAGGATATTATCAACGTGGGACTCAATGCTGCGGCTGCGTTGTCTGTCGTGGCTGCGATCTTTATCGTGATTAATACGTTTCAGATTTCTGTTGCTGAAAGGCAACGGCAGTTGGCTCTGCTGAGAATCGTGGGAGCCACCACCAATCAGGTGCGTACGTCGATGTACCGGGAGGCGTTTTTACTCGGGGGTCTCGGGACCGCAGTCGGAATTTTGCTGGGTGTCTTCGGGAGCCGCTTCCTGGCTCAGGGCATGGAGGACGTCTTTGGCTTCAAGAGCGTGACGGTCGCGACGATTCGACCGCATGCGATTCTCGCCGGTCTGGTCTTCGGTCCGTTAGTGACACTGGCGTCGGTGTGGTATCCCGCTCGAACCGCGTGCGACGCGCCACCGCTGGCTGTATTGAGATCTGCCGTCGCACCGCGTCGAGGAGTGCCATTGCGTGTTTCGTTCGGAACGGGAATGACGTTTCTGTTTGCTGCGATGCTGATGTTTGGTTGCGCGTATTTTGACATTCTTGCTGAGGGGACAACCATTGCCGGATTCGGCCTTGTCCTGTTTGCCGGCACACTGTGCCTGCCGTCACTGATCAGACCGTTCTCTTCGATGGTGTACGGGGTCATCAGGCGACTGTTTCCGGTGGAAGCGCAGCTTGGCCAACGGCAATTGCTCGATAACTTTGGACGCACGTCACTGACAGCGGCCGTGCTGTTCGTCGTGTCTGCCACCAGCGTCAGCATTGGCAACACGACGCTTCTGATTACTCAGGATGTGCAGTCGTGGCTCGACCGAACTCTCTCGGCAGATTTTCTGCTGCGGGCCAGTCGTCCGCGTGTCGATATGTCGGAATCCAATGCGCTTCCTGATGAGTTGGAGATGCAGCTCGCGACGGTCCCAAACATTGACTGCATAGATCGGATGACATTTTCTCTCGCGTCCATCAATGGCACCGCCGCGACATTGTTGGTACGTCAACTTACAGAGTACCAGGAATTGCCGATCGATATTGTCGATGGCGATCCCGTCGAGATCCGGAAAGCACTGCTGGCCGGCGACGCAGTGATCGGCTCCGTTCTGACACACAGGCTGGGGGCCAGGCCCAATGACACTGTGCGCATCGAGGTGTCGGGCATCAGCCATTCGGTCAGAGTTGCCGGCGTCGCAAGAGAATACACTGCAGGTGGATTGATGATCATCATGGATCGGGCGGCGGCACAGCAGTTCTATCCGATCCAGCCCGCGCAGGTGTTTGGGATTCGCTGTGCTGAGGCCGCGACCGAGGATGTGGGCACACGACTGCGTACGATTGCGCGGGAGCAGGGTCTGATATTTCAATCCCTGTCTGATTTGCGAGATCTGGTGCGCGGGATGATCAGTGGACTGACGAACCGGCTCTGGATGATTCTGGTTCTGGCACTGGTGATTGCGGGGTTTGCGATCATCAATACGCTGACGATGAACGTGATTGAGCAAACTCGGCATCTTGGCGTATTGCGTGTCGTCGGGATGTCTCGACTTCAGGTGTACCGCATGTTTCTGTTTCAGGCATTCGTGCTGGGTCTGCTGGCGCTGTTGCCTGGCACGATTGTCGGAGTTCTCGTGGCGTTCCTGATCACCATTTCATTTCGCGGCGTTGCGGATCACGGCGTCGCGTTTACCGTACATCCGATGCTGTTGGGGTGTTACCTTTTCGGTGGATTGCTGCTCTGCCTCATGGCAGCCTCGCTACCTGCAATTCGCGCTGGTCGCTTGAAACCTCTGGAAGCGATTCATGAGGAATAATAAGATATCGATCCAGTCGTGGCGACGATCCGCAGAAGACCTTGCTGAATTTGTGAACAGGATTTGGGAACATTCGTACGCTGGAAAAATGCCTTTTCCTCACTGGACCGCAGAACACCTGAGATGGCAACTGCGGATGGACAGCCTGAGAATCGTCGTCGCCGAAGGCGCGAGGGCCCAGCACATCCGTCAGCATTCTGATGTCGCCGATTCCCATTTGCTCCCCCATTCTCAGCAGCCGATCTCGCCACGTGTCATAGGAGACCATTTCCACTCCGAGACTGGACTGGCGCATCCATTCGTAAAGTGCGTTTGCTGGCATGGGAATCGGATTTGTCAGGTGAAAATCCCGGTTTGCTGATTTCGGCTGGAACGACAGTTCCACACGTCCTGAAGTTCTGATTGGGCGGGATCATTCCGTGATGAAGCACCAGCGCCGCTTTGATCATGCCGGCGATCCCGGAGCCCGATTCGAGGTGACCGATGTTTGTCAAAGCTGGTCAGTGAAGTCCCATTGGCCAATCCCGGGTGCAGCCTACTTCCGTTGCCGCTGATAGATCTCGGCGAGGATGTCTTCGACGGATTTGAGTTTCTTGCCGGATTCCATGATGGTCTCGATCCGATCACGGGCATCCTGAGGGCTGTGGCCGACACTGACGAGCGCTTCGTAGGCTTCGGACATAAGGTCTGAAGCGTTGTCAGGTGCGTCCGGGATACGTGCGGAGATCATCAACGCGAATTTCGTCATCTTGCGTCGGAGTTTGGCGACGATGCGTTCGGCCATGGCAGGTCCGATGCCCGGGAGCGTACTCAGCGTCTTGATGTCCTTCTCTTCGATCGAAGTCGCGATTTCCCGCACCGGTCGTACCATGGCGCGGAGCGCTTTCTTAACGCCAAGGCCATCAACAGAGCATACAAATTCGAAGAACTCCAGCTCTGCTTCATTCATGAACCCGATCATGCGTGGCGTGAGTCGCCCCTGTTGCGGATTGCCTTCGAGATATTCAATCGTGCGGAGGCTGACTTCCGTATCCAGCTTCGACTGCAACTGCCGCCGGACGATGTCGGGCAATAATACTTCGTGATCAAATCCACCGATGCGAATCGTGGCACAGACTTCGTTCAGGCCCACAAGCAGGCCGGTCACACGAGTAATCAAGGAGGCACCTCAAATTGTCAGTTGAACAGATCGGAAAAGGGGTCAGGAGATTGGAAAAGGGGTCAGGAACCAATAGTGCGGAGCACCCTTTGGGCCATTTGGCTATT
>CAZFDW010000547.1:0-4592 GCA_964517865.1 uncultured Chitinophaga sp. | reverse complement strand
TCGTCAGTAACTGCGGAACACTGGCGATGGACGTGTGCAGCGTGACGTGAGCAATACTGAGTCCGCACAAAGCTGCTTCGTTGCTTCCGGATGTGTGGCTGGTGGAAAGCGGCAGAATCAGTTGCCGCCATGGGGTGAGTGCGGATTCCGGCAGATGCAGCATCATGGCAAATTCAGTGATGCCACAGCGTGCAGCCAGAATCTCAGTGTGGCCGGGAAAATCATACCCGGCAAGATGCAGAGCTTCCTTGTTCAGCGGAGCAGTGACAATGGCATCGACGGCAGACTGTTTCGCCAGCGTGATGGCGGCATCAAGATAATGGAATGCCGCATCGCCTGCTTCGCGACTCACGCGCGAGCGCGGCGCTGCAAGGACAACATCCGTAAACGGATTGAGGCAGAGGATACGACCGTTCGTCGCCGCGGAAGCCACGGCTGCGCGCAGTCCTGCAGTGTGCAGTTCTGTCGCAGTCAGCTCCTGCAGAAGTAACGTGATGCCGAAGACTTCAGCCGCTTCGCGAAAAATCTGCGGATGGCCAATCAGCACGCTGTGGCAAACCGCCGCTGTCGCAGGTTGTGCGACTGCGCGAAGGATGACCTCCGGGCCGATGCCGGCCACATCGCCGACAGTGATGGCGATAATTGGCTTCACGGACTTCATGGTATGCTCGTCCAGAGTCGCAGGTTAATCCACAAACACAAATTCGCTCAGATTGAACAACAACCTGCATAATGCCGGGAGTCCGTGTTGTTCGGCGTACGCGATTGTCTGCAGACGTTCTTCCAGTGATGGCGTTCGGCCCGTCAGCAGGCGGAAGGCAAGATCAATGCGTGCGTCCGTGGACTGTGCCTCTGTTTCCAGTCGCGTCGCAAAGTGCTGCGCCATGGAAAGTGTGAAGCGATTGTTGAGCAACGACAGCGCCTGCAGGGCCGTCTGCGTTTCGTGGCGACGAGGCGTGCTTTGTGATGAATCTGCACAGTCAAGTGTCGTCATAAACGGGTCCGGCTGTGAACGCACGATAAAACGATAAACACTGCGGCGGTGTGAGCGGATATCTTCCGGATCAAACTTGCTGTATTCGTAGTGCGGTGAATGCTCGGGCTTTTCGAGCTCAAACAGATAGAATCCCGGGCCACTCATTTCGGTATTCAGTTGACCGCTGACCGCCAGCATGGAATCCCGGATCTCTTCTGCTTCCAGACGCCGTCGGTTCATCCGCCACAAGAAACTGTTGTCGGCATCGACAGCTTCGGCAGCAGGATTGCTGCCTGAAGTCTGGCGATAAACGGCACTGGTGACGATCAACCGATGGAGTTTTCGGAAGGACTGACCGTGGTCACGAAATTCAACAGCCAGCCAGTCCAGCATTTCCGGGTGACTTGGCAACTGACCCATACGGCCAAAGTCGTTCGGTGAATCCACGATCGCGCGACCAAAGTGATACTGCCAGACGCGATTGACGATCGACCTCCATGTGAGCGGATGATCGGGCCGTGTCATCCAGCGGGCCAGGGCGGCGCGACGATCGGCTTCTGAGTGATCGACCCCAAGCTGAAACTGCCAGGTGTCGTCGGTATGCAGTGGAATCGTGCCGGGTTGAACTTCGTCTCGTGGCTGCGTTTCATTACCGCGATGCAGCACCTTCACTGATCGTGGTTTCCCTTCGGTCGGTCGGAAATTCCCCTGAGGCGCGAAGTGTGTTGCCGCTGTATAAACCATGCGACCGGACGGCAATGCGCTGAGTTCCTTTTCGACGGTTGCCAGGTCCCGGGTCAGTGTTTCTCGCTGAGTTCTGCGTTCTTCCGTATTGAGCGATTCCAGCAGAGCGTTACGAGCCTGCTGAACTTCGGATAGTGTGCGAGCCGCATCCGGATCAGCAGCTGTCGGCCAGATGCCGTCTGTGAGATTCAACTTACGCCATCGTTCCGGCGCTTCGATTGAATCCAGAGCTGTCACAGCGGCATTTGCCGCGATGTTGGTGCCATCAGACGCCAGCACGTCCAGTTCCGCCAGCGCCAGAATGAAATCGTTCTGACGTGTTGCCAGCTTTGTGGCGATGACGCGAACATATCTGGCCGTCACGCGGCATGGAATGGTGACGGAGGCGATTCCCGGATTGGATGTGTCAGCAGCAGTCGCATCCAGCACCATCTCGGGTAATGCTCCCGCTGCCCGTTGCGCTGCCGTCGATCCTTCAATCCTGTAACGCACGGGAAATCCAAACCCTGCACCGATTCCGGCAAAGTCGTCGTGACATGGATGCAGCACCACGGTCGATAATTCAACATCCCGACCAAGATCGATTTCAACCCACTTTTCAATGTCAGCCACCGCCGCAATCTGGCTGTGATAACCAAATTCCGGTCGCTTTGGAGCAGGTTCCGCTGTTGGACGTAATTTGTTGATCTGCTCTTCCAGCATCGCGAGCCGGTCACCACCTTCCGCCCGGATTGCAGCTTCCAGTCCGGCCAGTGTTTGTTGCGAGTTGACCTTCTGCCCGGTCAGTTCGTGTCGCCGCACTTCGACTGCAGGATCGGTGTCATACGGTCGCTCAGCGCGATCGACGGCGGCAAACACAGATTGCAGACTGTAATAGTGTTCCTGAGTGAACGGATCAAACTTGTGATTGTGGCAGCGGGCGCACTGGATGGTGGCACTGCAAAATGTGTTGAGAGCCCCCGAGACCATGTCGTCACGGTCAAGATTACGCGCCACCATGCCGTCAATCTTAGTTTCCGACACTTCCACATGGCCAATGAAATCCCACGGACCCGCAGCGATAAATCCCAGTCCCAGAATTCCATCCGGCTCTCCCGGGAACAGGACGTCGCCGGCAATCTGCTCCTGCACAAACCGCGTGTACGGCTTGTCGTCATTTAAGGAGCGAATGACGTAGTCGCGATACGGCCATGCATTCGGTCGCAGTTTGTCCTTGTCGTAGCCGCAGGTGTCGGCATAGCGCACAACATCCAGCCAGTGCCGTGCCCAGCGTTCACCGTAGTGGGGGGATGCAAGCAGTCGATCCACGACTTTTTCATACGCATCCGGCGAGGAATCCTGGATAAAGTGGCCGATTTCTTCTGGTGTTGGCGGAAGCCCGATGAGATCAAACGTGACGCGCCGAATCAGCGTGGGGCGATCAGCTTCCGGAGATGGCTCCAGCGTATACTCGCGAAGTTTGCTGAGCACGAACGCATCGACCGGCGTTCGAAGCCATCGGATTGCGGCATCATCGTCAAATACCGGCGGTTGAATTGCTGCCAGTGGCCGCAGAGACCACCAGTCAAAATCGTCGATAACCGGTTCCTTCAGACTCAGAGTTTCTGGCCACTTTGCCCCTTCTGCGATCCATTGTCGCAACGCGCTGACTTCGTCTGTCGTCAGCGGACTGCCGTCTTTTGGCATTGCCGGGCGCACATCAATCGATTCCGAAACAACGACGCTCAGCAAATGACTGTGATCCGGTTTGCCGGGCTCAACGAATCCCGAGTCCTGCAGGTGTGCATGAGTCTGCAGCGAAAACTCGCCCTTGCGGTCCCTCTCGTTGTGGCAACTCAGGCACCGTCGCTCAAGCAAAGGTACAACACGATCGCGAAACACATCATCGGCGTACAGGCCGGTTGCGGTGATCAGAGTGATCGCTGCAATGAAAAAGGGATTTCGAATCGGGTGCGTTCGCATTGATGCAGTACCGGGTTATGCAGGATGGACTTTCATGTCCGTCGCATGCTCATGAAACATTGTCGAAGTGAAGGTTGGTTTGCCGCAGGTATCCCAAGATAACCGGACAACACCAAACGGCAGCATAACGAACCGCTACGTCTGTGCCGACCATTATTCGTTCAAAACCGAGGCATCTACGGGTTTGGGCCGCAGCAGTCTGGCAACGACGATCGTGACCACGATCAGGTAGGTGGCACTCAAAACCAGCAATGGCCAAAGTAACTGTGGCCATTTGTGGAAGATGCTGTCCGAGAGCCATGACTGCGCGAAACACAGCGGTGCCATTCCGATTCCAGTCGCCAGCATCACGTGGCGAACGGGCATGCGCGTGCAACCGGCGGCGTAGGACACCAGATCGGTCGACGTGAGTGGATTCAGTCTGAGCAAGACAATCAGCCATCCGCCGCGCCGTTCGAGAGCCGATTGAAGTCGTTCGACCGAATTTGTCGAACCGATGCGATGCAGCCAGGCTGAACCAAGGCTGCGCGTCAGCCCGCAGGAAATCCCTGAACCGATAATGTTGCCAATCAGAGCCAGCAGCCCGCCGAGCCAGGGACCAAAGATCAATCCACCAGGAGCATAAAGCAACACACCCGGGATCGGGGCGATGATGACTTCGATCGTGACGAACAGCACGTAGGCTGCAGGAGCCCAGATTCCGGCCTCAAGGAAACACTGCTGCAGGCACTCCACACGCTCGGTCCCGTTGATGTCAGATCGTGTCAATTGAAACGCAATGCCGTTCGACAGCCATGAACCGACCAGTCCGACAATCAGCAGTACCAGCACCAACCATGGAAGAACGCGGATTTGCAGGAGAGACATAGTGAATCAGGCTCGACGACCGGAAAAAACGGCACAACGCAGG
>CAZFDW010000546.1:0-4593 GCA_964517865.1 uncultured Chitinophaga sp. | reverse complement strand
AGATCAGTTGCGGCGCAACATGGCCTTTGTCACGATGCTGATGGTGCCGGCCGCACCGGCGGGATACCTTTATGGAGCCATCGTGGACGGCGTCAAGCAGGCCGGATGGACCGCCTTCGGCATGAATAGTACGTCGCTCGGATTTCGCCTCAGCTTCCTGGTATGCGGTCTGTTGATTCTAAGTGGCATCCTCCTGGCGGTTTTACTGTTACCCGCCAGACCGAGGCCTCAATCCTCAATCCTCAATCCTGCAGAAACTCATCCATGAATTCAGGTATCTGGCGATTTTCAAAATGGCTCGATCCGGTGCCGACATCAGCCCGCATGACGCTCGGTGAGGGAAACACTCCCATCGTCAGGTCTCGACGCCTGGGACCGTCCGTCGGCCTGAAGAACCTGTTCTTCAAACTGGAATTGACGAATCCCAGCGGCTCGTACAAGGATCGCTTCGCCTGCGCGGCAATCTCGGACATGGTCGCATGCGGCAAGACGGAGTGTATCGCCACGTCGAGCGGAAATACCGGCGCAGCGCTCGCCGCGTATTGCGCTCTGGCGGGAATCTCGTGCGAGATCGCGATTGTCGAGGGAGCACCTGAGGGAAAACTGAAACAAATGCTGGCTTACGGTGCCCGGCTGTTTCGGATCCGCGGATTCGGGATTGACAGCCGGTTGTCCGAACAGGTCGTCGAATGTCTCAAAATATTGAGTGCGAGGCCGCAGGCTCAGATGCAGATCAGCGCGTTCGCTTACAGCCCGGTTGGCATGAGCGGCGTGAAAAGCCTGAGTCATGAACTCGCCGAGCAAGCGACGGCAATCGATCGCACGGCATGGGATCATGTTTTCTGCATGGCCGGCGGCGGTGGGCTGACGCTGGCGGTGTCACTCGGCTTCGAGCAGCTTCACGATGCCGGTGAATTGCCGACATTGCCGCGTGTCGAATGCGTGCAACCGGAAGGGAATAATACGATTGCCGGTCCGCTGCGTGCAGGACTCAATGTGGCGCAAACCGTGCAATGCACAAGCCGGATCAGTGGCCTGCAGGTGCCGCAGATCATTGATGGCAATGAAGTGATCGCCGCCTGTCGGCGAAACGGCGGGACCGGACATCTGGTCGAAGATCACTTCGTCTGGGAAACTCAGTCACGTTTGGCTCGCGAAGAGGGCATCTTTGCGGAACCAGCAGGCTCTACCGCCGTCGCGGGTGCGTTACAGGCAGCGAAAGAAGGATATCTAGATCCAGCGGCCAACATCGTCTGCCTGATCACCGGTTCGGCGTTCAAAGATCCGCCATCACTGGACGCCATGGTGCAGCACACATCGGCTCCGATGATCGAACTCCACGATCTTCAGCGCCGCGTCGCTGAAACCTGCTGATTGTTGCACAAATGCCATTGCCTGTGGAGCGGCCATGCTGCTGCGAGAGGCCATTGAAAAGACCGGATACGATTGGAAGCAGGATGCCCCGAATCTGCCGGAAGCCATGCTGAAGATCATGCAAAAGACCGGCACGGTTGTGGAAGATCCAGCCAGTAAACTCACTTTTCGACGTCTCGACGTCAAAGCCGCTCTCGACTTCGTATTCCAAACCAGTTCCGCCGCTCATCAATAATCCAGGCATCGCGGGTCGAAGTCTGATACAGGTCCTGGACGGAAGCGACCGCCATGGGCGAGATCGTGCCCGTCGGCGGAGCGACGGGTGTACGGTAGGCCGTTCGTTTCGCCGACCGGAATGCCTTTTTACTCGGCAAGAATACCCTTTACTGAGCAACGCTCTCCAGCATGTCCATCCATCGCTGCACCTGAAGTGCGTCGGCGAATGTTGCACCAACGGGAACACTTTGCCGGCCTCTCACCACGCGACAGAAACATCGAAGCTCTTCTGCCATCATCCCGGACGCCACTTCAGTACCCGCCCGAATTTCCAGTGCCAGCGGCCAGCGCGCCTGACTGTCCCAGACTTCGATCGGTCGCGGATTGGGATTGATTCGTGCGGACCATCCGTCGCCGAAAACTTCCGTACGGTCATATCCTCGCGGCGGCATTCCGGCGGGTGTCAGGTACGATGCTGCGAATGAAGCCACAGGACCATTCGTCCAGCGCAGTTGTGCCAGTGCCAGATCAATTTCGCCCGCATTCGTTCGATGGTAACAGGCGCTGAAAAACTCTGGCTCGGCTCGATCCAGCAGTACCTGCGTCGCGTACAAATCATGAATCATGACGGCATGCAGTGGGTTTTCACCGGGGAATTGTTTCACAATTGATGCTGGTCGATGCCGAACGCAGTCGAGATACAAAAATCTTCCGTCCGCCTACAGATCACGTTGCGCGCGTACAATATCTTGATAATGCCATTCGTCGCTGACACCTTTTATGCTTCTAATGATTCACTGCTCTGTCAGAGTCACTACCAAACGTTTCCCGACAGCCGCTGCCAGTTTCTTCAGTGTGTCAAGATTCGGTGAGCCTTCCCCTCGGAACAGTCGAGACAGGTTCGCCCGATCAATGCCGGTTCTGAGTTTCAGGTTTTCAAGTGACAATTGTTGTCGCTCACGTTCGGCGGCGATGGCGGCGACGAGGTCAGCAATCTGGACTTCATCGGCATGTCGGCGCGTGAAGGCTTCACGCGCCTGTTGTCGTGTTGCGGCAATCACATGTGGCTGTTCTTCTTCGGCGATTGCTTTCCGCATTCTGTCGCGAATTGCGGGGGTCATCGTCGGAACTTTTCGTATAGATTTCTTCTTCATCACTGTTCCCCCACTTCATAGCCCGTGATCGGAAGCACGCACCAGTCAACTTCAATCCATTCGAAAACAGCACAGACCTTTCGCCCGTCCGATGTGGTTCCAATGCGAATGAGACGATCAGACGATCGGCTTTGTTCTTCGATCTGGTATTGTTCAAAAACAAACTGCCATTCATCGCGTGTCAGTCCATGCTGCTGCACCTTGTCGGCGTTCTCGCCCTGTTCCTCTGACCACAAGTAAGCGTAGACTGCCACTACGAATTTTCCGCTGCGTGTTGGTAAATCATACAACAGGCAACCGCTGTTGTCAATGGATACAACACCAATGTCGATTCAGAAGGAGTCATGAACCGTTTTTTCTTGTTTTGGGTCAGCCTTGTGGTCTGGTGGTGATTTCCAGGCCGAGAAATTTTGTAGTGGTGACCCACGTTTCAATGCCGAATGGAGTGCCCCGGTTGATGCTGCGGCGAATTCGCCATGCAGACAACAACGCTTTGTCGGCCGCCGTTCCTGCGTGCCACCGATAGAGACTGCTCCAACGGCAGTCATGCGCCCGCTTCACCAGATTCGCACGCAGTGCATTGCGTTCCACGTATCGGCAGACTGTCAGAAAATGATCATCGTCCTGAACGGGAAACGATTTGAATCGCCCCTGATAATGATGACCCGAACCCGAGGATTTTCGATGAGCATGCCATCGCTGCGTATGAGTCAGGGTCAGCCAGCCTGCTGGCCCCGTTGTGCCACGCAGTACTCCATAACCGAGAACCCGTCCATCAATAAATCCGAGTTTTCCGGGCTGTGTCTGGGGCGTGGTTGTGCGAAAGTGCAGGGAATCCCGTCGGCGGAGCGTCGGGTGTACCGTACACCCGTCGCTCCGCCGACGGGATTTTGCCGCGTTTGAAATTTTGCAGCGGCAAAACGCGGAGTTGAATCAGGACAAGTGCCAGGCACTACTCCACAATCAAACCCGGTCCCAAAATCCCGCAGCAGGCTGCGAGCATAAAGCGGCAGCAGGCTGCCGCAGTCCAGGGAAATCGCCCAATGACAGTCCCGCCGAAGCATGGAACGGTGTCAGCAACGAATGGCATGGTGTCCACTTTCATTCATGGCTATTCGCGTTGCCGGTGGTTGCTGAAGGCTCGGCGTTGGCAGCAGCCTTGAAGTCTTCCAGTTTCATTTGCCAATCGGTAGCTTTGGCGTCGTAACCCTTGTCCGGTTCCGCGGCGTGCCAATCGGTGTAGAGAAGGACGAGTCGGTCGATCGCTTCGGTCAGGCGGACCTGGACGGCTTCCGGCGGGATCGTCTTCTCCCGCTGCTTCATCCCCTCGTAGCCGCCCAGCAGCAGCGGTTCGGCCTCGGCGTACTTCGTTTGGCCCAGCAGCGTCCCGCCGAGCAGCGACTTCGTGTTGAACGTCCGCCAGTCATCGGGTTGAATTTTTTCGCGGATGGCCAGGCACTCGCGGACGATCTCCTCGGCGGCATCGTGCTGCTTGCATCTCAATAAATCGAGCGCAGTCTTGGCCAGCAAGATCGCGAATTGAGGATCGTCCGGTTTCGAGCGCTTCCGCCTGCCGGCGACGAATTCCTTGAGTGTCGCCGCCGCATTCTCACCTCGGTTGGCGACGCAATACGCGCTGCCGAGGTTGTTCATGATGACAAGCGTGTGGGGATGTTCGGGGCCGAGCTTGGCTTCCATAAGCATGAGCGACTCCTCGAACAGCGGCAGGGCAAGGTCCAGCTTCCCTGCAGCCTGATACGCCCCGGCGAGGTTGTTCATACTGTTAATCGTGTGGGGATGTTCGGGGCCGAGCTTGGCTTTCATAAGCATGAGCGACTCCTCGAACAGC
>CAZFDW010000545.1:0-4597 GCA_964517865.1 uncultured Chitinophaga sp. | reverse complement strand
CGCATCTAACTCAGGACGGTTCATCCTGAGGGAGCAACGACGTCCGAATATCTGCCAGAGATTGTGTCAAATCAACCGGATTTTGGCACTCGTGATCCGTTCAGAAAACGTGCCAGATTCGCCATCGAATAGACTACACCTGCGTGACTGGCCGTCAAAGCATTGGGCGCGTCGGTTGATAGGGCACACTGTGCCACAGACCCAGTGTTTCTTTTCATCACTGTTGTGGCTCTCGTCCCTGCGCCGAGCGATAGGCGCCATCGCCACCATACAGCCACGCCGGAATGCTGGGTTGTCGTCCGCATTGAGATCGTCGTTGCCGGCCTGATCGTAAACCAAATAGCGGGCTTTCCTCTAAAACGTTTTCACAAACTCCTTGTAATCATCCCGCTCGCGAAGTGGTTCCATATCGCCGTCGCGCAAGAGGAGAGGCAGATCGAGCCATCCGGCCCCCCGCGCCTGATAAAGAAGTTCGATCGCACGCTTCGCCATGTGCTCGGCCACCACAGGATCACCGATTAGCGATGGAGAAGCCAGTGAGTAAACGCATGCGGCGTGGTATAAGTCATCGCCTTGGGAGAGTGCCCCGGAAAATGTAATTGATTCCGGAAATGCGACCTTGATCGCTTCGTACGCCTTTGCAGCTTCCCTAAATTCCAACACCGCTTCGGACTGTCGCTCTGGGTTATTCAACATTCGGCCTAACCACTCGCGGCAATTGTAGATTCTTAAGAGAACGTCCAGCGATTCTGGCGATTCCGCAATCAATTTCTCACTCAATTCGATGACCCAACGGTACTCTGCCCCGGCCTCCGACCTCCGCCCGAGTGCTCGCAAGGTTCCTGCAAGATTCTGACGCACCACAGAAGTCACAAGGCGGAAACGCCAATTCGCGGCGATGTCAGCATCGAGCGGCTCTCGGATCAACAATGCTCTTCGCAGTTGAACCTCAGCCTCTGCATAGCTGCCGATGTTGAGCAGATCGGCGCCAAGATTCTGGTAGCACAAAGCCAGTAATTTCTGCTGTTCTGGAGTTGCCGAATAATCCGCTGGCAATGATTCAAAAATCTTCAGGGCCGCTCGAGACTCATCGACAGCTTCATTAAACCGCTTTTGTTTCGACAGGATGGTCCCGAGTTCCATCGTGCATCGGGCCAGATCACATTGAAATCTCGGTACACTTGAGAATTCGGCTGCCAGACTCATGCGAATTCTTTGACTGGACCGTTGGGCCACCTCGGCTGCCGGCTCACTGCCCGCTGGAAGCACGACTGACGCCAGATTGGAATAACTCTGGGCCAGTTCAATTTGATATTCATGCACCTCAGGGAAATCGGTCACGAGGGATTCACGAACTTGTATGCCATGGCGTGCGGCCGTCTCTGCATCAACATGTTTTTGAGCATCGGTCAGACAGACTGCAAGATCGGATGCAGCAGAGGCATAATCATTCCGAAACTCCCGGTCATCTGGGAAATCATCGAGCAGTGCCCTGCATATCGCCAGCAATTTGCGAAAGTGCACTTCCGCGTCAGCCTGTCGCCCATTTTCCCGGTAGAAGCTGGCAAGGAATCCATGGAACCGGGCGCTGTCTGACCGGAAAACTGAAACTGCGGGGTAATCTGACACTAACGCACTCATCAGCTGAATACTCAAGCAGTATTCTATTTCTGCCTCGGCTGGTTTTCCATCGACGGCGCGGAGCCCGCCCAAAAAGCCATGGCATCTGGCAATGAGCTGCCGAAAGTTTGGGTGACGAGGAAACTCTGCTGCGAGCTTTTCCAACAGGCTCAATGCCATGGTGAGCTTTGCTTCGGCGTCTGAAGGGCGCCCGTTCACACTTAGCATCCTGCCGTGCCGAAGCAGAGTTGTCACGAGTCCTTCCTGGTATTTTGGTACCCGTGGGGATTTCGTGACAAGCGATTCAAACCGTTTCGTTGCTTTCTCATACTGTGTCCCGGAGTCCTGAATGCTTCCACCGACCTCGAAAACTGATGCAAGGTTCTGTGTGGCTTGTGCAAGTTCGCGTTCGGATTCAGGCGATAGCGGCAATCCAGGATCAGCTTCAAGTAATTCGATGGCTGTGCGATACCGCTCCTCAGCCAACGCTATCATGCCCTGGTTGAGGAATAATGTGCCGAGACGAGTATTCACTGCGGCAAGTTCCACCTGAATGGTGACGTCTCCAGGAAATTCAGTCGCCAGATCTGTCAGGATCTGGAATGCAGCCTCCAATTCAGTGATCGCATTGGAATGGCGACCAAGTTGGCTGTAGGAATTCGCCAACTCTCGATGTGTTAATGCAAGCTTCTGGCGGTGAATCAGTACTCGAGGATAGAGGCCGACTAAGTGTCGAAGAATCTCTCTCGCCGTTTCGTAATCGACTTGCGCTCCCACATGGTCTTCCATTTCCGCGCGAAGTTTTCCCAACCTCTGAAATGCCGCTGCACGGTCTGCTTCAATCAGCGCGTCACCGGATTTCTGCTCTGCTATGCTCTCCAGAAACGGCACTGCACTGGCCAGAAGGCCTTTACGCAAATCAAGGAAATCCGCCTCAAGCAATCGCGGTTCCTGTTCGATTCTGAGAACCGTGTCTTGCACGGCCCGCAGCGCCAAGTTGAGATTTGCATCGGCCAGTTGCCTTGCCCGGTGGGCCTCAACGGCCTGCCATGCGCTCACGCCGGTTCCGACCAGCAAAGCTATGGTTACAAGACTGATTGTCATCAGGGCTGCCTGATTCCGCCTCGCGAACTTTCTGAGCCGATATCCAGCCGAAGGCGGACAGGCTTCTACCGGCAGATCGTCGAGATACCGCTGCACGTCGGCCGCCAGGGCGTTGGCGGACTCGTAGCGACGGTCGCGATCCTTTTCCAGGGCTTTCATCACGATCCAGTCGAGCTCACCACGAAGCTGCTGGCTGAGTCTGCGAGAATCCACCCTTCGACTGTCAGACACTGTGGATAATGCTTTCGCCTGCAGTGTACTGACTCGCTCACTGGGGCGGGGCGGATCGACTTCACGAATCATCCTTCGCATCTCGTCAAAACCCGCGTTGCGGAAAGTGTCGCGATCAAATGGCGTTTGGCCAGTGAGGATTTCGTAGAGCAGAATTCCCAGCGAATAGATGTCGCTGCGAGTATCGACATCGATGCTGCTCTGACCTGCCTGCTCGGGGCTCATGTACAGCGGCGTGCCGACCATTTCACCAAAGCCGGTGTGGAGCGTCTTTTCGGTCAGCGACTGACCAATCGCTTTCGCCACACCGAAGTCGATCACTTTCGGTACTGGCGTAACATCATGCACTTCCACCAGCACGTTGCTGGGTTTAATGTCGCGGTGGATCAAGCCTTTCTGATGCGCGTGCTGGACCGCCTGGCAGACTGAGATGAATAGCAGCAGTCGTGCATGTGTATCCAGTTTCTGCCGATCGCAGAATTCGGTGATGGGAGCGCCTTTGACGAGCTCCATCACGAAATACGGTCGTCCCGCATCGGTCGCTCCTGCATCCAGAACTCGGGCGATGCCGGGATGATTCATCATGGCCAGCGCCTGCCGCTCGGCCTCGAATCGTGCCACCACCTGGTGCGTATCCATGCCAGGCTTGATGACCTTCAGAGCCACCTTGCGGCGTACCGGGTCCTTTTGTTCGGCCAGATAGACCGCCCCCATGCCGCCGGAGCCGATCTGCTCGAGCAGCTTGTAGGGGCCAATCTGTGTCCCAGGACCCTCCATTGCGGACGCCTGCTGCAGAGTCGCCACCGGACCGTCAGCATCCAGCAGGCGATTCGATTTGACGTGTGCCCGCAGCAGAATTGTTACACGTTGAAGCAGTATGGTGTTCCCGGCACACTGCTGGCGAACATAGGATTCCTGCTGATCGCGGGCGTCATGTTCCACAGCTTCCAGGAAGATTCGCTCGGCTTCGGATTCGTGTGAGGTCATGAATGCAGGACTTCCCGGTCTATGCCGAACCTGACGTTGAATAAGATTTGTGTGAACCTGCTGCCATGATCACCAAACCCTCGTAAACGCAAAACACCGCAATCCAATAACATTACGGGACAGGTCTCAGAATGACAGCCTCCTCATAAGTTGTGCCGTTCGCATTGGTCAGAGTAAACGAGCCGCAAATGTCCTCGTTGTCACTGATGTCGTTGGCGTTTACGTATTTCAGATTCGTGGGGCTGTTCACGATGAGATCGCGAATCGAATACATCGTTCCACCGATATGGACAAATCCGATTCCGCTGGAGGCACCACAGCCAACGGAAACGCCATTGTTGTTAATGGCCGTCGCCCAGTTATTTGCTAAACTGCCATGCAAGTCTATCCATTTTCCATCAGCCCCCAGTCGTACTGCCTTCTGGCTGGTATCGTCTTTGGATTTCACTTTGCCCTGGCAGGCCCAGCCGACAACAATACCGGAATCGTTGATGTCGTGCCCTTGGCTCTTTTGGTATCGCGACGTAGTGCCTCCATTAATCGTGCCGAATACGACGTAGTTCGATGTCCCAGGAGCAGTCCGGAACGCGGCGCTTTGCCCGTTGGCATTGATTGCCCCGGTCACCTGGCTGAAGTTGTTAATTGCACCAGGAAC
>CAZFDW010000544.1:2304-4597 GCA_964517865.1 uncultured Chitinophaga sp. | reverse complement strand
GATGTGGATGGGCTGCTGGGCGGGCTGGACCGGCTCATCGCCAAGCAGCGCGACCGCCATGCAGCAACTCCTCACCGGCCAAACCCGCCTCCCCGGCTTCCACGGCGAGTGGGAGGTGAAGTGTTTGCCAGAGGTCAGTCAGTTTCGGGGAGGCAAAGCCCATGAGCAATACATTGCGGACGATGGCAGATTCGTTTGCGTGAACTCCAAGTTCATCTCAACTGAGGGGAAAGTCCGCAAGTATTCCACAGCGAACTTCTGTAGCGCGAGAGTGAAGGACATTCTGATGGTCATGAGTGACCTCCCAAACGGGAAGGCCCTCGCAAAGACATTCGTTGCTGATCAGGATGATCTCTACGCCGTGAATCAGCGAGTGTGTGCATTGACACCGTTGGAAAAATATTGTGCGGAGTTCCTCGCATACGTTTTGGATCGTAATCCTTACTTTCTGAAGTTCGACGACGGTGTCAGCCAGACCCACCTTTTGAATCGGGTGTTCCAGAAGTGTCCTCTGTTTGTTCCGCCCACGAAGGCCGAACAAACCGCCATCGCCGAGGTGCTGACGGAGATGGACGGGGAGCTGGCGGTGCTGGAGCAGCGGCGGGAGAAGACCCGCGCCCTCAAGCAGGCCATGATGCAGGAACTGTTGACCGGACGAGTCCGGTTAATTGAGAATGGATAATGGAGAATTGAGAATGAGGAGGAAGAACGAAACATGAAGGAGAATGTGGTGAAGGTGAAGTCGTTTGCGTTTGCTTTGCGGGTGGTGAAACTTGCAAAGCATTTGCAGACGGAAAAGAAAGAGTTTGTATTGTCGAAGCAGGTGTTGCGAAGTGGCACTGCAATCGGGGCTCTGGTCCGGGAGGCCGAACATGCGGAAAGCAAAGCTGATTTTAGCCACAAAATGAACATCGCCCTCAAAGAAGCCAATGAGACCCTCTATTGGCTGGAACTGCTGCACCAGGCCGAATACATCACAGACAAGAGTTTTGAATCCATTCGAATTGACAGCGAAGAACTCCTGAAACTGCTCGTCTCCATTGTCAAAACATCCAAAGCCCGATAGTCCTCATTTTCAATTCACAATTCTCAATTTTCAATTCACAGATCTTCCACCGCATCCTGAATATCCGAATCGGTCGGATCTTCCCGTCGATCAAACGCCTGAGCGATCACGACTCGCTTCTCTTCGCAGTATGCGACGACGACCAATCGTAGGCTGCCGCTCTTGCCACAACCGGGATACGCCCAGCGAACTTTCAGCACTTTCCCGCCACGTGGGGTTGCCTTGACGGGACAGATGGAACTCCCCTGAGAGTTGCGACAATCTCCGGCTGAAAAGTAACCGCAGAGAAACTGCTTCAGAGCCAGCTTATCGGCCTCATACGCTTCCGGAGTCATTTGCTGACGAAGTTCGACCAAGCGAGTGGCGTTGCGTCCAAGCAGCCATTTTCCGTCTTCCGGCTCGTAGTGCATTACCAGTCGGCTCCGACTCCAGCATCGGCTTCGGCCAGAATCTGGTCGTGATCCAGGAGTGGGGTATCCATCCAGGGATCATCTTCTATGATCTGCTGCATCGCGATTCGCATATTGATCGGACAGACTTTCCCCGTTCTGCGATATTCCGACCATGCTAACTGCCAGCCGGGATTCTCGTGCGAAAAATCAGAAGCCTGAGCCGAAGTCTTTGGGGCGAACCATGTCGTAACCGCTGCAACCAGATTCATGGCATCGGCGTCAAGAAACTGGATGTGATTGGGAACAGATTCCAACTGGACAGGCTTGGAACCGTCCCATTCGCTGATCTGCTTTGCGATGCCGCGAGATTCCAACTGGCCGATCAATCGCTTGGGATATTTTGCGACGACCGGCCCCTGCTGAATCCCCAGATACGTGTTGCCGGTAATTGTTTCCGCACGATCGCGGAGCGATGCCAGGTCGAGGTAAAACAGGACTTTGTTCAGGACGACGACGTTCAGGCGATGAGCGGGCGCAGCATTCAAGACTGCAGCCGCAGCCTCAACAAGCCGTTCCGTTTTTTCTGGACCATCCATCGCATACTCCTGAGAAATCAGCTAAACCTGCGGAATTCTACGTCCACTGGCATGCATAGGCAATTCATGTCCGTGCGGTTCACACATCAATTGTTCATTTTCGATTTGCACGTCAAAACGCAGATGTATCGTGATCAGCAGTGTTCAGCAGGAACCTGAGTTTGCGATGGCGGAAGGGTTTTCGCTGACGATTTGGCGTGTTCCGGCGGCAAAAACTTCGGGGAAAATGTCGGGGAAAA
>CAZFDW010000544.1:0-2204 GCA_964517865.1 uncultured Chitinophaga sp. | reverse complement strand
AAAACTTCGGGGAAAATGTCGGGGAAAATGGGCTCGAAGATTGTGGCACTGATGCTGGCGAATCCGACGGTGACGATCCCCGACTTGGCAAACGCATTGAAACGCACGGAACGAACTATTGAGCGGATGATTAATCAATTGAAGTCGGATGAGATCATTGGCCGCGTCGGGCCTGCCAAAGGCGGACGCTGGGAGGTATTTGAGTGACCAACGTTGGTCAACCAGAACGCCAAACGCAAAACCGGGTGCTCACCCTATTCCGGGATGAACTGGGTTACAGGTACATCGGCGACTGGACTGATCGCCTGCACAACAGCAACATCGACGAACGGCTGCTGACGGACTGGCTGACCAAAAACGGTCATACGCCGGAACAGATCAGTCGGGCCATTTACCTGCTGAAGATCGAAGCCGACAATCCGAACCGGGGGCTGACCGTGCTGGATCAGGGAGAAGTCCTGGCGATCCGGTTCGGCCCCGTCCCGCTGTTCCACCGGTCAATCCAGTAGCCGTGCCTTACCATGTTCGAAGCAGCGAATCCGACGGAAACTGAAATCACCGCGTAACGTCACCGCCAGGTTCCACCAGCTTTTCGTCGAAACAATTGGCAGTTGGCCATTTGTCTGCTTGCCTTCAAAAGTCGCGTCGATCCGTGGTCAGATCAGACGCCGCGCGAATGAATCAATCGCGCGTGTCACCCTTCAGACAATTGGGCCATTGGTTCCTGATGTCTTTTCCAACGAGAGGGTTCGCTCTATGATGAGCAGTGTTGCGAACCCGCGTTTGGCGTAAAGTGGACGACACCAATGATCACCATTCCTGGACGAGCCGGTCGAAATTGTGAGGGGATGACGCGCCGCGAGTGGCTGCGGATTGGTGGGCTGGCTGGAATTGGCGGGTTGGGGGTCGGTGTGCCGGACCAGTTGGCAGCGCGAGCGCTCGGTTCTCAGGGAGATCGCGGGTTAAGTTTCGGTCGCGCAAAATCGTGCATCGTGTTATTCATGTTTGGCGCTCCAGCTCATCAGGATACATGGGATATGAAACCCAACGCACCGATTGAGGTGCGCAGTGAATTCCGACCGATAGCGACGACCGTACCGGGCACTCAGATATGCGAACACATGCCGCGCCTTGCTCAATTGGCACATCGTTACGCCTTGGTTCGCTCGGTCACGCACCCGGACAACACTCACACGGTGGCAATGCACTACATGCTGACGGGGATGCGACATAAACGGCCCACGACAAACCCTCAAAACGCATCCGACGATTTTCCCTGCTTTGGTGCGGTCATGAACTACGATCGTCGCAACAGCAATGCAGAAAGCGGTTTGCCGGCCTCAATGACTTTGAACGGACCTGCCAATCAGGTATCGGCCAATGATCACATTTTTCCGGGTTTCTTTGCTGGTTTTCTGGGAAATCGATTTAATCCGATGTTCGTCTCGCAGCACGCGAATCAGCCCGATTTTCGTCCACTGCCGCTCCTAGACAGTGCACAGCGACTAATCCAGCGCAAGGGATTGCTTGACAAACTGGCTGGGGTCACTGACGGGTTGCAGCGGACTGCGGCAACAGCCAATTTCGGTGACTATCAACAGCAGGCGATTCAACTCCTGACTTCGCCGGTGGCCCGCCGCGCTTTGGACATCACTCTCGAAGAGCCTCGCCTCCGCGAACGTTACGGAGACACTCCCTTTGGTCAGGGCTGTTTATTGTCTCGCCGACTGGTTGAAGCGGGAGTTCCTTTAGTGACGGTCAACTGGGAACGCGATGACGCCTATTGGGACACGCACGCCGACAACTTCAGTAAACACAAGAATCCGTTGTTGCCAAATCTGGACCGTGGTTTTTCAGCATTGCTTGAAGATCTGGACGATCGCAATCTGCTGGACGAGACGCTTGTCGTCTGTTTGTCCGAGTTCGGTCGCACTCCCAAAATCAACAAGAGTGCCGGACGCGATCATTGGGCGGGGTGCAATACGGTCGTATTTGCAGGCGGTGGGATTTTGGGCGGACAAGTGTACGGCGCATCCGATCGTGAAGCCGCGTGGCCGACAGCCGATCCCGTGCGACCGGAGGATCTGGCTGCCACAATCTATCATCTGCTTGGCATTGACCCGCACATGGTATTGCGAACTGCGGAAGGACAACCTCTTCATCTCTCTGACGGAGAGCCGATTTGGGGGTTGTTCGGATAGTTC
>CAZFDW010000543.1:0-4604 GCA_964517865.1 uncultured Chitinophaga sp. | reverse complement strand
CTACCGCTTCGGCGGCCGCGACTTCCGGCTGACCGATGTGCATGGGAATGTCATTCGAGAAATTCTGGCGTGACGATCGCTCTGACAATTCCAAAGGGGAAAGAAAACAGCATGTTGAAGCATTTAACGACCACTTTCGCGATCGGCACCATCTTTTGCGGCCTGAGCATTGGAGGATGGTTGCTGGCTGTGCCTGACGACATCATGCCGCCACAATCCGGCCCGGCCGCTTCAAGAGAGTCTTCTCGCGCCGCTACGATCGCAAGGTCAGGAGCCGTATCTCGCACTCTGCCGGAAAAACTGGACGAAGCGATCAGCGTCAAAGATTTTGGCGCGACAGGCGACGGCCGCACCGATGACACGATCGCCTTCCAGGCGGCGCTCGATTGCGGTGCTCAGCGAGTCCTTATTCCTGAAGGTGTCTACGTCACGACAGGTCTGGAGATTAAAGAGAAAAGCGGACTCACCACGCTGCAGGGCATTGGCAAACCAGTCATTCGGCTGACGACGGGCCGCAATCGAGTGGCGCTCACCTGCAATAAGTCGCAGTTTGTGAATCTCGTCGATTTCACGCTCGAGTCGTCCGGAACGAAGGACGACGGAAACACGACCGTGGGAATTCTGGCTGTAAGTAAATCGTACTACTCGCTGTCCGGCCTGCGTTTTGCCAATTTCTCTGCACGTGGTTTACAGGTGAAGCAGTGCGTCTACTGGGGACTTCAGGATATTACAGCTCAAGGCTGCACCTACGGTTTGTCGTTTGAGACCCACCAGAACATTCCCTGTTCCACAGTGACCGTGTCGAGGGCTTACATCACCGGCTGCACTCGAGGATTGTCTTTTGAGAGTGCGGTGCTCGTCGGGTTGAACAGTTGCGTCCTGGAGTACTGTGGAAGCAAGACGACAGATGACGGAGCCCTGCACTTCGCGGGCGGCGGTGCGAATATGTCACAGCTCTATTTCGAGGCCAATTATCGAAATCTCTTTGCTTCCGACGCGGCGATGATTTTCAACGGCCTGTTCGAATTGACGGCAGAAGCCCCAAACATCGTGAAGTTTGTCGGAACGGCCTTTGATCGACGTGGGGCGTTACGGTTCGATCATCACCAGTTGGGAGCGGCTCGAATCGGACCGGACCAGATGGCCGGTTACGACCTCACGATCGGCACAAACCTTGTGGTGCCATTGGCCGGGGGCAGCGTTCGCTGGGGAGACACCACGAAAGAAACAATCCAGGGACAAGCAACTGCCGGTTCGTGGACCATCATCAAATCCATTCCAGAAGTGGAAATGACGGGGCCTTTCAATTCACGTGCCCACTATGAATACACGGTTTACGGAGGAACCGGGGACCTGGGGACCGGGTTTGACTCCGGCACAATCCTGAACGGAGTCATGAGGAGTCACAGTGGGACTTTGCCAGAGTGGTTACGGCTTGACGCTTCCACAGACATTCAAATCAAGCTGGACTCAGCTTCGTATGGACTCTCCTGGAAAATCGTGCTCACGCGGGTTTATCCCGGGTGATCCTTTCAAGACCAAGGGACTCCACAGGAGCACGGTTAAGTATCACGTGCGCACAAAATCACTTGTCACCGTCCACGAACAGGGAATCAACCTTGAGAGACTTCTTCTTCAAATGTTTCCGGCAGGCAATCTACACCCTGTGCTTGATGCTGCCCCTCCCCATGTGCCAAACCGAGGTCTCTGGCCAGCAGATGTTCGGCTCCCTCAAGGCCGACCGCATCCTGTTTCTCGGGAACAGCCTCACGCTGCATGGCCCGAAGGCGGATATTGGCTGGGCTGGCAACTGGGGCATGGCGGCCAGCGCGCAGGACAAGGACTATGTACACCTCCTCACGGCGGCGATTGTTGCCCGGACCGGTGGTCGGCTGGTTCTTGAGCCGACACCCGTCGATGGGACCAAATCTGCCGAAAGCGTCCTCAACATCGCGAATATCCTCGAGCGGGAGTACGCCACCTATGAGTCGGCCAGGATTCGTAAGCAACTCGATTGGAAAGCGAACATCGTCGTCTTGCAGTGTGGCGAAAATGTTCCTCCGAAAGACTTTGATGCTAAGGCATTTCATAAGAGCTTGCAGACTCTGCTGAAAGACCTCAAGGAATCGAGCAATCCTCAGATTTTTGTGACCGGCAATATCCTGTGGGGAAATCCCGGCCTGGATGAGATCAAACGCAAAGTCTGCGAGGAAGATCCAGTGCATCGCACGTTTGTGGACATCAGCGCCTACCAGTCGGACATTCCCCTCAACGGTCCGGTCGGGCACCCCAGTGATGTCGGCATGAAGCTGATCGCCGACACACTATTCGTGGCCATTTCGAAGAAGGCCGATTCGGTCGAGCTGTCAGCGGCCCACGTTGCTGTCGTCAATCGTCGGCGGCGGATCTATGTCAACAACGATGTCGGCTACGACGCGGTCGCCATGGGACCGAAGTTGACGGCCATCAAGCCCGATGAATGGCTCGCCGCGAGATTCAGCGCGTTCGACCAGCCGGGCAGTCAGGTCGACTGCGTCGGCTGGTGCCTGGATGAAGGGAATATCGCCGCGTATCCCAGCACGGTGATTCCCGAGTTACAATATCCGACGCTGCTGCGTTGGCGAGCCGAGGGCGTTGACATCGCCAAACGCATCGTTGAAGAGAGCCATCAGCGGAAACTGGAAGTGTTCTGGGAACACCGTCTGAACGGCGCCGATCGCGAAGCGGATGTGAACACTCCGGCACGACATCCACTCAAGGACCAGCATCCCGAGTGGCTGATTGCAGGAAGCTGGTGGAATCCGGGGCTGTGGAACTTCGCCATCCCGGAAGTGCGACAATACAAAGTCGCCGCGCTCAAGGAGGTCGCCGAACGTTACGACCTGGATGGGATCAACCTCGACTTCGGCCGACATCCGCCGTTCCTGCCGACCGGGCAACAATGGGAACATCGCGAGGCGCTGACGGACTTCGTGCGGCAAGTGCGGTTGATGCTGCAGGGCGTGGCCGAGCGACGTGGCCGGCCGTTTCTGCTCTCGGCACGAGTGGCCGATACGGTTCCGGGGTGCCACTTCGATGGCATGGACGTGGAGACGTGGGTGCGGCACAACCTGGTCGACATGATCATCATCGGCACTCGGTCGATTCAGGTCGATCTCCCCGGCTTCAAACGCATCACGACCGGCAGCCACGTCAAATTGTATCCCTGCATCGACCAGCATCACTCGCCCGATGGCTACCATGCCGTCCCCTCGCCGGAGTTTCTGCGCGGCGTCGCCGCGAACTGGTGGCATCAGGGAGCGGACGGCATCGCGACGTTCAACTTCTGGAATGAGCTGTCCGAATCCGGGAAGGTGATCGGATCGTCGGGTCCGCTGTTCAGCGGCCGATCGGTTCATGCGCTTGCCTACACAGAACTTGGCGATCCCAAACAACTGGCATCACTCGATAAGTGGTTTGTCGTCGATCGTAGGTACGGAGGGGGCTTCTACGACCGTCTGGGTAACCGCTGGGATGACTACACCAATCTGAACCATCAGGCTCCGCTGCCGTTGAAACTCGGTGCCGATCCGGTGTGGGTCGAGGTGTATCTGGCCGACGACATCGCCGCCCGAGCGAACCAGGTCGATCGACTCGAAATCCGTTTGCAACTCTCCGCCGATACCGCCCCTGAACAAATTGCAGTCAAGTTCAACGGAATCAAGCTGCGGCCTCAAAAGCAGGAAGGCAACTGGTGGGTCTCTGCTCTCACACCGCACCAGACCGCCACAGGACGCAACCTGATCACGATGGACCTCGCGGATCGAGGTGAACTCGAGCAAGCGATCACGCTGGAGAAGGTCGAAGTTCATGTCCGTTACAATCCGAGCAAGCTTGGAGACTAAACGGACAGAGTCACGTTGCCCCTCGGGGACGCCTGCATTTTCAGGGCGAATACGTCGCGTCAGGAACGGAAGCGAGTGGAACGAAAACCTCGTTGCGCAATGCACTGTGAGAATTGCCTCCTCTCGCTCCCGTCCGTGCAGTTTCAACCACGTTCGTTAGATTTCAGTGGGGGAACGGCTCACACTGCCGGGAATGCCTAAAAGCCCACTATTCCCCGTCGTCCGCACGGGCCTGATGGCCAGCTGAAGATGCAGGCGGTCAAGTCCGCACGGCTCGACAAGACAATGGCTTTCGCGGAAGTCCATAGCCAGAGAAAACCTGTATCGACTCGCTTCCTGTCCCTGCTACAAGCTTCGCACGAACAGCAATTGAAATCACGATTCCATCTCCAATTCGATCTTCAATGAACCATGGGCGCACTTGGCATACTGAACTGTCAACGACCGTTGCAGATCCGTGCCCCCCCGTTGCCCAGCACTCGGCGCTCTCAGGGTAATCCAACTTCCTGGAGTTATGGCAGAGACTCGGTGAACCGTTTCATTTATCCGAATGTGGCGCGGGCGATTCGGCCGCTGATATTAATGCCATGATCATCAGGCGAGCTTCCGCCGACAGTTTTTGCCACGCCTCGACAACGCGACCAAGGTCACCAGTGAGATGACAGGTGTTGTCATTCGCTGCCAGATTATGACCTTTCGGCGCTGCAATGGGCGCTGCAA
>CAZFDW010000542.1:0-4606 GCA_964517865.1 uncultured Chitinophaga sp. | reverse complement strand
GAGAAGCCGTGGCGTGTGTGGCGGGGACTGGTGTTGTGAGGGTTGAGTTTCATGGGAGGAGTCTCGGAGGATTGAGGATCCAGGATTCAGGATTGAGTTGAATCGCAGTTTTACCGGAGGGCTGACGCCCTCCGCTCGCCGGTGTCACAAGATTTCGGATTTGAGATTTCGGATTTCGGATTTTTTACGACAGGTCATTCAACAGTTTGATCAAGGGCATGAACAACGCAATCACGATGAAGCCGACGATCAGGCCGAGCACGACGACCATGATTGGTTCAAGCAGACTCACAAGACTTTCGACTCGCACTTCCACTTCTTCATCATAAACGTCGGCTACCTTGTAGAGCATGTCGTCCAGTGCTCCTGTTTCTTCTCCGACGTCCACCATGTTGACCACCATGTCATCCACGATCTTTGATTCTCGCAACGGCACGGCGATGGTTTCCCCTTCGCGGATGGCCGAATAGATATTGTCAAAGGCTCGCACGAATACAGCATTGCCTGCGGTATCGCGGGCAATCAAAAGTCCTTCCAGAATCGGTACACCGGACGCAATCAATGTCCCGAGCGTGCGTGTGACTCGGGCAATCGTGCCGATGTGTAAAATCTTGCCTATCAGCGGGATACGTAACGAAAGCCAATCGACCACGTACTGTCCCGTTTTATTCTTCTTGACGATCTTAATAAACAGCCAGAACGATATCGGCCCGATGAACAGCATGAACCAGTAACTGGCAACCCAGTCCGAACAGGCGATCAACAGCATCGTGGGCGGTGGCAACTCGACGCCGAAACCAATGAAAATTTCTTTGAACTTCGGGATGATGAAAATCATGATGAACGACACAATCGTGACGGCCACCGTGATCACCGCTCCTGGGTAAATCATGGCTCCGGTGATTTTTCGCTTGAGCGACTGAGCCTTTTCCTTGAATTCCGCCAAGCGCTGCAGAATCACTTCCAGAGCACCGCCGGCCTCCCCGGCTTTCACCATGTTGACGTACAGGTTGTCGAAGGCTTTAGGCTGCTTACCCATCGCTTCCGACAGCGTGTTACCGCCTTCGATATCTTCAATCACGTCCATAAGGGCATTTTTCAACGCCCCCGGCCTGCTTTGCCCTTCCAGAATTCGCAGACTGCGAAGCACCGGCAGGCCTGCGTCCTGCAGCGTGGAAAGCTGGCGCGTGAATGTGCAGAGCAGCTTCGGTTTGACGCCACCGATGGTGAACGTCTTGCCTTTCTTACCCCCCTTGGCAGCCCCCTTGGCTCCCTTTTTTGTTTCTTTTTTCTTCCGGTCTTTTTCCCGGATCTTCGTAACGTAAAAGCCCTTTTCCCGAATCATCGTCTGGGCTTCGGCTTCTGAAGGGGCCTCTATGGTGTCCTTCACCTCAAGCCCCGAGCTGTCCATTGCTTCATATGCAAAGGTTGGCATTGCCGATTTCTCCAGAAAGTTTCGGTGGTGACTGAAGTTACGCCTTCAGTCAAAATCTACCTGGCCGAAACCTGGATGCGTTGATTCGGGCTTTCGCCTTTTTCGCAACTCATCAGGTATTCAGCCGCAAAGTTCGTGCCGTTGAGGATTTATAGCTCGCAAGCGTCCGTTGCTGTTCAGTTTACAACGATTTTTCTAAACGTCACGATCAGTTTGTTGATTCAGTGCTGCGAATTGCTGCAGCAGAATGATACAGGGGTCGAGGGTCGAGGGTCGAGGGGTCAAGGGGTCAAGGGGTCAAGGGGTCAAGAGTCAGGAGTCAGTTGGCAGTGAATTGCAGAGCGACCGGAAGTCAGAAAATGGTGGATAAGAAGAGTCGTCTTTTCAGTGTATTCAGTGTATTCAGTGGTTCGACACCGTGCTTAAATGTTCTTTGTCTCAGCCTTAATCAAATGCGATTCGTTTGCGATCTTTGCGATCTTTTGCGGCAAATCGTCCGCCCGATGAACTCGACTCGGAGAGTCAAGCTACCTTATGACACATCTTCGATGACGGTTTCTCTGACAACTTCGTCAATTGTGGTTTGGCCGTCAAAAATCAGTTTCAATCCGGATTCACGCAGAGTGGTCATGCCTTGCTGGCGGGCGATGTCGCGGAGGTCGTCGCCGGAGGCTTCGGCTGCGATGGCATCGCGGAGTTCGTCCGACATGATCATCAGTTCGTAAATCCCCACTCGACCTTTGTAGCCTGAATTGTTGCAACGAGCACAGCCTTTGCCATAGTAGAATTTGTACTTGCGAGCGGTGTCGAGGGGCAGTTGCAGCTCCATCAGGAGTTCATCCGACGGCGCAAACTCCGTCCGGCATTCGCTGCAGATGCGGCGCACAAGTCGTTGAGCCAGAATGGCTTCGACGGTCGCTGTGATCAGGAACGCGGGGACTCCCATGTCACGAAGTCGCGTAATGGCTGACGGCGCGTCGTTCGTGTGGAGCGTGCTGAACACAAGGTGCCCGGTCAGTGAACTCTGCACGGCGATTTCTGCAGTCTCGTAGTCTCGAATTTCCCCGACCAGAATCTTGTCCGGATCGTGACGCAACACGGCGCGCAGCACATTTGCGAACGTGACGCCGACATCGGGATTGACGGGAATCTGAATGATGCCCTCGATGTCGTATTCAATCGGGTCTTCGCTCGTGATGATCTTTGTTTCGGTGTCATTGAGTTCGTTGAGGGCGGAATAGAGGGTCGTTGTTTTTCCGCTTCCCGTCGGGCCGGTGACCAGCACGATGCCGTTCGGTCGCTTCAGAATCTGTCGGAAGTTTGCCAGCAGCACGGCGTCCATCCCGATCTTGTTGAGGTCCAGCGCCACCACAGTTCGGTCAAGGATTCGCATGACCACCGCTTCGCCGAACAGCGTCGGCAACACACTGACGCGCAGGTCCACACAATTGCCGCCGACGTTGAGTTCAATACGTCCGTCCTGGGGCAGTCGGCGTTCAGCGATGTCCAGATTTGCCATGACCTTGATACGACTGACGATCGCGTTCGCAAGGTGGCGGGGTGGCGGTACCATTTCGTACAGCACACCGTCGGCTTTGACGCGAATCTTGAATTCGTCTTCGAACGGTTCAAAATGGATGTCGCTGGCCTGATCGCGGATGGCCAGCAGCATCACCATGTTCAGCAGCTTTTTAATAGGCTGTGCGTCTGACATTTCATCGGCGGATGCAAGGTCGTAGCCGTGAGTCCGTTTTTCAACGTCTTCGTCCGACGTCATCTGCTCGATGACGTCTTCGATGCTTTCTTCACGGTCGGCGTAGTAACGGGCGATTGCTGCTTCGACTTCCGGACCGGAAGACACGGCACCTCGGATTTCATGGCCAAGGAAATTGCGCAAGTCGTCAAGAGCTCCGACGTTTTGCGGGTCGGCCATCGCGACGGTCAGGACGTTATTTTTCAGCGAGACCGGCATGATCCGGTAAATCTCGGCCATGGTCTGGGGGACCAGTTCCAGGACGTTCGACTGGATGTTGGTTTCTTCCAGATTGACGACCGGCATGCCCCATTGTTCAGCCAGGGCTTCGGTCACCTGAGCCTGTGTCACCAGCCCCATGCGGACTGCTACCTGACCCAGAACCGTGCCCGGACTTTGCTTCTGATCTTCCAGAATGTCCCACAGCTGGTCATCGTTGATGTAGCCGAGATCGATGAGGATCTGTCCGAGTTTGCGTTGAGCCATAGCGGGATTCAGGATTTAGGGGTCAGGATTTAGGATTTAGGATTTAGGATTGTGCGGTCAGTCACTCGGAGGCGACTGATGCAGGATTGAGTTTGCGTTGAATCGCAGTTGGGTGACCACAGAATACACGGAATACACGGAAGGAATCGCAAAAAGCAAACGCATTAATTCAAAATTGACATCAGATCTGCAGTCATCTGGATATTGGCTCATTCCGTGTTTTCAGTGTATTCCGTGGTTCAAAACTGTGCTTGTGTTTTCTTTGCCTTCAGCTGTATGCCCTACCTGCCAGGCATGACTGTTCACTCGTCTTCATCGTCGTCGTCGTTGTCGTCGAAGACGCCACGTTTGGCACGTTCGATGCGGGCTCGAAGTTCACCGGGGTTGCTGGATTTGTACATTACGTCCTTTTCGTCGCAGATACCGTTCTTCCATAGGTTGAACAACGAATCGTCGAGCAGAATCATGCCGAACTTGCGTCCGGTCTGAATCGAGCTATTGATACGAAATGTCTTGCCTTCACGGATCAGGTTCGCGATGGCCGGGGTGACGACGAGTTGTTCATACGCGGCGACGAGTCCCTTTGGTTTACGCGGCAGAAGTGCCTGACTCAGAATGCCGATGATCGCGTTGGCCAACTGCGTACGAATCTGTTCCTGCTGGTTCGTCGGGAACACGTCGATGATGCGGTCAACCGTACCCTGAGCCCCGGTGGTGTGCAGAGTTCCAAACACGACGTGCCCGGTTTCTGCCGCCGTGATGGCTGCTGAAATGGTATCAAGGTCTCGCATTTCCCCCACCAGAATCACGTCCGGGTCCATGCGCAGAGCGCGCCGCAGAGCTTCGGGGAAGCTCGGAACATCGACGCCGATTTCGCGTTGATTGATCATGGAATGATTGTGCTCGTGGTAGTACTCGATGGGATCTTCCAG
>CAZFDW010000541.1:0-4610 GCA_964517865.1 uncultured Chitinophaga sp. | reverse complement strand
GGTAATGAACACCGAGCCGCCGATCCCGTGGTTGTTCCCGCCGATTGGCTTGTTCATGTTGGTTCTTGCCGCCTCATTTCACTATCTCACTGTGGAAGATCAAGGAGACCGGCTGTCTGTCAGCTTTGGGCCTATACCACTGTTTCGAAAATCAGTTCAATACGATGACATCATCAGTGCAGAAATCGGGCGAACGACCGTTCTGGATGGTTGGGGAATTCACATGAGCCTGCGTGTCGGCTGGGTCTGGAATTTGTGGGGTCGGGATTGCGTCGTATTGCAACTTCGAAAGGGTATCCTGAGAGTTGGGACGGATGATGCCGCGAACTTGGCTGATTTCCTCAATCAGAAGATCGGTACGCAGCATAAACAATGACAACCAACCTATTCACCGATCTTCCCACAATCCTTCCTGACGAGCTTCTCACCACGCTACTCAAAGCGGCCAACGTCCGCATTGAACGGATAGTGTCTCACGGACATACTTCGCCAGAAGGGTTTTGGTACGACCAAGACGAGCATGAATGGGTCATTGTTCTGCAAGGTGCAGCGAGACTGCGATTCGAGGATAGTGTTGTGGAAATGAAGCCCGGCGATTCTGTGAACATTCCGGCCCACAGAAAACACCGAGTCGAGTGGACCACCCCGAACGAACCGACAATTTGGCTAGCCGTTTTTTACAAAGATTGAATGAACAACCTGCAACAACAATTCGATGACCAGCAATTTGCCAACGAGTACCAGTTGGTGAACGGTGTTGCCATGCACGCTGAGAACCCCGAGAACTTCCATGTCCCGCCCGAGGTCATCAAGCGGCATGTCAGGCCCGGCCAGTTTGTCGAACTGAGGATCGACTCGCCACGATTTTCTGTCCACGAAGATGCTGCCGACAAATGCACCTGTCCTTCGTGCAATGGCGAACTGACCAAGCCGATTCTCAAACACGATCACCCGGCGTCACTGGCGCCTCTGCCAAAGCAGAATGTCCCGTCCCGTGGCTGGGGTGAGGATTTCTGGGTTCAAGTTACGGAGCGGTCGGGCGAATACTTCCGTGGCGTTGTGGATAATCCACTTGTTGAAGCTCGGCTGCATGGCCTGAATCAAGGTGATGAGATCATATTCCACGAAGACCACATTCTGGCAGTCCACGACATTCACCGGCATGAACTTGTCGCCGGAATGGATGTGGCCGACCTGAAGGAACTGACGCATTGGCTGGGTGAATACCGCAGATTGAACGGCCAATGACTTCGGAAACCCCATATCGCATCGCTGTTATTGTCGTGATGGTTCTCACGGTTGCCGTTACAGCTTACCACCGGCTTCAAGCAGCAGCTTCAGGTGAAAAGATTTCACGCAAGGATGAAGGTTACTTGTTTGCCGCCGTTCTGCGACTGTCTGGGCTGTGCCTATTCATTGCCACACTTGCCTATGTGATCAGTCCAGCGTCCGTTCAATGGGCGACAATTGCATTGCCAATCTGGATTCGCTGGTTGGGTATCGTCACTGGGATCTTGTGCTCATTCCTGATGTACTGGACTCTGAACAGCCTTGGCAAGAACCTGACGGATACCGTCGTCACAAGAGCTGAAGCCACTTTGGTTACACACGGCCCTTACCGCTGGGTGCGACATCCGTTTTATGTGACGACGGCATTGCTCATGGCATCGGTAACCTCTTTGGCGGCGAACTGGCTGATCGGTGCAGGCAGTCTGCTTGTCTTGGGACTGCTGGCTGTTCGCACGCCGAAAGAAGAACGAATGCTGATCGAGAAATTTGGTCAGCAGTACAGAGATTACATGGCAAAGACCGGAAGATTCGTTCCTCGACTTTGATCCATGAGACTTGTGTTCAACAATTTTGTCCGAACCGCCCGTGAGTACCTTTGAAAGCCTCCATCATGCCGTTTCAAACAACAGGGAAGTATGATCTGGTCATCTGCGACATTGACGGCTGCTTGTCGCCTGAGTCGCACGCACCGATCAACGGTCCAGCCCTTTCGGCAATTGCTGAGCACAATCGTCAGGCGATTCAGAACTGTGATCGGCCAGTCGTCACATTGTGCAGTGGCAGGCCAATTGGATTTGTTGAGTGTCTTTGCCGCCTGACCCACAACACTCTGATTCCCTGCATTGGCGAAAACGGAGTCTGGATCTGGCGACCTGCTGACAACTCGTTTGAGTGCGAGCCAGCCATCGCTGAAGAACATCTTGAAGTTGTTCATGAAGCCCGAAAGCTCTTGAGGGTGCTCTATCAGGCACATGGCGTTATTCAGCAGCCCGGTAAATCTGCTTCTGTCGCTTTGTACCATCCCGATACAGAGTACCTTCGATCCATCTTTCCAAAGATCGCTGATGAGTTTCAGAAACGGGACTGGCCAATTCGAGTTTCGATGACGTGGCTGTACATCAACTGTGATCTTCAGCATGTCAACAAAGGCACTGCCATTAACCGCCTGCTGACTGAGACCGGCATTGATCCGAAAAGAACGGCAGGAATTGGCGATACTATGGGAGATCAGTTCATCGCTGAGCGTGTTTCATGGTTTGGCTGCCCGGCGAACGCAGAAGCAGAAATCAGGAAATCAGCAGCCTATGTGTCGCCGCACTCGGAAGTTGAAGGGGTACTGGATATTCTGGAACGATTGTCTTTGTGACGTTCTCAGATTCAACGACAAGTGAACAACTAAACGTGAGCAGCAATTGTGGTTAAGTCTGCACAAACAATCCTTCTGAGCTATCTTCGTAGCATCCAAGCAACTTCTGCTGCAAAGGCGTTTCTGAAACGCACTTGTCAGGCGTTTGTTCTGGAACATGGCTGGTGGTATGAGTCGGTCCAGCTTCCTGAACATCTTGGCATCGGGACTCCCGAGCAGTGTCACACAAATGCCGTCAACTTGGCCCTTTGTAAACGGCGGCGAGAAACCGTGGCGCTTGGCGGGCGTAGCCTACGCAGGCGTGCCCTTTAAATCTTTGTTTGTGAATATGACGGCACTGAAGAACCGTGCAATCGTCAGCCTGCTGGATGATTATCAGAACAACTGTCCGCTGAGAGGTGACTTGGGAGATCGGCCTGATGAATGGCTTGATCTTCGAGGGTGTGGGCTGATGAAAGTGTCGGAGTGAGCGAACGATAACGCAGTTATGCTGAGGGTTCGACCGTGTTCGCGATGACTCTCACTATGCTCGTTCATTCGCCAAATCGATCCCCCACTCCTCCAGTACAAATTTTGGAACGACTCGAAAGCTGGCCCGGCCATCGGCCCACTGAATCATCGTCTTTGTCTTCGCCACTTCGGTACAGAGTTTACTGGGATGCGGTGTGATCCCAACTCGGCCAAGATCGAGTCGATCTGAGTCCCAGCAGGTCTGAATCGTCACATCAGGATGCGTCCGCTCGTGCGTGTGACCTTCGCAGGCACGATACAGCAGGTTGAATTCGTGGTCTGTGATGTCGAACACCTGGCCACGCTGCTCAGCGGCGAAATCAGCGCCCCTTCGGCCATGATCGTGATCAGTACATTCATTGATGCGACGTGAATCATGAAGAACTGCAAACAGGGAGACGACTTCGACGTTGGCTCCAGTTGCTTCCGCCAGTTTCAAGCCGTTTTCAAGCACTCTGGCCCAATGCGCAACGCCGTGGTCGCCGCCCAGTGGAAGGGCGTAATCTTCAAGGATGGCTTGCATGACGAGCTTCAAGTTCATTGTTTCTTCTCTGCGGGTCTCGTGTGCCAATATGCCCAGAAAACAAACACGCCTTGCAAAGGAAGTCGGAGCAAATGAATGATCGGAGAGGCCGGTAGAATATCCTGATGTTGGTAGAGATACATGTTGGCAGGAAAAACGGCAATTAACAGAGGGATGATTCCCCACGCCGCCAGATGTGAACATTTTGGAATCAGCAGCAGGACACCCAGCAACACCTCGCAAACGCCGCTGACCAGCACCAGTTCATTGTGAAGCGGAAGATACGGCGGCACAATTTTCAGGAAGAAGGCCGGATTCACGAAGTGCATTGTGCCTGCACCGATCATGAAGATCGCCAGAACATACTGCGAAATCGCTTTGATCCGGCTCATTTGATTTCTTCCGCCTTCACATACAGTTCTGCCGGTGCTACTTCGAAGTAACGAAACATTGCTGGACACAACCAGCCTTCCATTGGTGGCTCATTCAGTCGATACCAGTTGCCGCCAAATTCTTGCCGATCCCATTTCAGCCTTCGCTGATATCCGGGGAATGGATCAGCAGAAAACAGTAAGCGAAATCCCTGTCGAGCATTCGAAATGTCTTTTACCAGATCGTCGATCATCTCAGGGACGCCTGAAACAAACGGCTCTTGTACAAGGTCGGTCGTTGGGTCATCAAAGACCCATGTGCCGAGGTACCAATAGGGTTTGATTACAAGAATTTGATTTGGCATAGCGTTCAACTGATCCTTGTCACTGTGAGAAATTCATCACTTGCCTGAACGCTTCAAGGAAAGTTTCCGCCTGCTGTGCGCCGGACAACGTAACTTTCTGGTCAATGATGAAGAACGGAACCCCTGTGACCCCATGTCTCTCAGACATTTCTCGGGCTCCTTGAAGCACCTCTCTTCCATCATCG
>CAZFDW010000540.1:0-4626 GCA_964517865.1 uncultured Chitinophaga sp. | reverse complement strand
GTCGATGTCCGGACAGTAAGTCGATGATTTCAACTTCGAATGGATCGAGACTCTGCCATGTGCGATCGGGAACCTACGAGCCAGGACCATCCCTCCACAATGGCCCGTGCCGCGAACGCTGTCACGTCAGACGTCACAAGTCCACTCGACCTGGAAGAACCAGACGACCTTCCACCTTCTACTCTCTCGACTGTTTTTGAACGAACCAAACAATGATGGATTTCTTTTCGACGGAAGCGCTCATCGCGTTGTTCACGCTGACTTCTCTCGAGGTCGTACTGGGGATCGACAATGTAATCTTCATTGCGATTCTGGCGGGTAAGCTGCCGGAATCTCAGCGCGACTATGCGCGGAAAATGGGGCTGACTCTGGCCGTTGTGTCCCGGGCGATTCTGGTTCTGGCGATCGGTTTTGTGATGCAGCTGAACCAGCCACTGTTCTCAGTATTCGGCACCGGATTTTCGGGGAAGGACATGATCCTGGTCCTGGGAGGACTCTTCCTGCTGGGCAAGGCGACCTACGAGATTCATCGGAAGATCGAACATGCCAGCGATCCCGAATCCGCAGCTTTAAGTGTTACGACTTTGAAGGCCGTGCTGCTTCAGGTTCTCATTGTGGATGTTGTCTTCTCACTGGATTCTGTGATCACGGCCGTCGGCATGACGGAGGGTTTGAAACGCCCGATCCCTGTCATGATTGCGGCGATTGTCATCTCCGTGGCGGTGATGCTGGTGTTCTCGAAGGCGATCGTCAGTTTCATCGAGCGTCATCCGGCCCTCAAGATTCTGGCCCTTTCGTTTCTGCTGCTGATCGGAACTCTGCTGGTCGCCGAAGGATTTCATCAGAAGATTCCCAAGGGGTATGTCTACTTCGCGATGGCGTTCTGCCTCGGCGTTGAAATGCTGCAGATGAAGGCTGTGAAGCCGGTTGCACGCGAAGTGACGAAGGCGTCGTGACGCTGGTCTGCTCGCGTGAAGAAAAACATCCCGTCGGCGGAGCGACGGGCGTACAGTACACCCGTCGCTCCGCCGACGGGATTTCCGCAGGGATTGTCCAGCGAATTCGGTAACGTTTTTCTTGTCGAGGAATTCTTTGTGGTCATTCTGATGTTGGTTGTGGGGCTTGCTGTTTTGACGGTCGGCGCCGAGTTGTTAGTCCGCGGTTCGTCTCGATTTGCGATGGCGATGGGTATCTCGCCATTGGTTATCGGGCTGACTGTTGTGGCGTACGGCACGAGTGCGCCCGAAATGGTCGTCAGCGTTCAATCATCCCTTGCCGGGCAGCCTGACGTCGCGCTCGGCAATGTGGTGGGCAGCAACATTTTTAATGTGCTGTTCATCCTTGGTCTTTCGGCCATGATCGTCCCGTTACGAGTCTCCCAGCAGTTGATTCGCATTGACGTCCCGCTGATGATCGCCGTTTCAATTCTGGTCCTCGTAATGGCCCTTGATGGAGGCATAGGACGGTTGGACGGGCTGTTGCTCGTCGGAGGTCTGATTGCGTACACGGTGCTGGCGATTGTGACGAGCCGCAAAGAGCAGGCCGGGATTCAGGCGGAATACGAAGCAGGGTTTGGAATCGGAAAGAAGGTTCAAAGCCGGAGAGACGGCGTGGTGAATCTGCTGCTGGTCGTGGCAGGGCTCGGACTGCTCGTGCTGGGATCTCACTGGTTTGTTGAATCTGCGATTGTGCTTGCCAGACAATTGGGTGTGTCGGAATTGGTTATCGGGCTGACGATCGTTGCTGCGGGAACCTCAATGCCCGAGCTGGCCACCTCGATCATGGCCGCCATTCGCGGCGAACGCGACATTGCTGTGGGTAATGTCGTGGGGAGTAACATCTTCAATATCCTCGGTGTGCTGGGAATCTCCAGCGTTGTCTCGGCCGACGGAGTGCGAGTCTCTGAGACTGCCTTTCAGCTGGATATTCCCGTGATGATCGCGGTCGCGGTTGCCTGTCTGCCTGTGTTCTTCATCGGACATATCATCTCTCGTTGGAACGGAGTCATGTTCTTTGCGTACTACTGCGCTTATACAGCATCCTTTGTGGTCGCGGAGACGGTCCCGGCTTTCCATCGCACGTTTGCTTTCGTCATGCTTGGAATCGTTGTTCCGCTGACCGTCGTGACGCTTCTGACAGGTGTCGTTCGCTCGATTCGGCAGGGAAGATCCTCAGAACCGCTCAGTGAGGAGCTTTCAGCTTCGGCCTGACAAGTGCAGAATGCACTTGATTCGACGGGGTTATCGGCCAATTACCAGTTGCCACGCCACAGATTCGCCCGCGCGCAGCGGGACAACAGCATCATCGTCCACATCGAACGATTCGGCAACCTGCCATGGTTTCTTCAACAAAGTAATCTGCTCGGTGTTGCGGGGCAATCCGTAGAAATCAGCTCCGTGAAAACTGGCGAAGGGCTCGAGATGATCCAGTGCATCCGCCTGTTCGAACACCTCCGCGTAAAGTTCAATTGCCGCGTGTGCGGTGTAAATGCCGGCGCATCCGCAGGCAGATTCCTTGTCCCGGCGTGGATGAGGCGCGCTGTCAGTCCCGAGAAAAAAACCTGGGTGGCCGCTGGTAACGGCTTCAACCAGCGCGCGCCGATGCGATTCCCGTTTCAGGACCGGTCGGCAATAGTGATGTGGCCGCAATCCACCATCGAAGAGCGCGTTGCGATTCAGGATCAGATGATGGGCCGTGATCGTGGCTCCGACCATGGGCGAGGCATCGTGCACGAACTGCACGCCGTTCCGAGTCGTCACATGTTCAACCACGACGCGCAATCCGGGAAATCGCTGAATGACCGGGGCTAACTGGCGATCGATGAAGACTGCTTCACGGTCAAACACGTCGATGTCGGGAGCCGTAGTCTCGGCATGCACAAGCAACGGCAAGCCATGTTCTTCCAGAGTCTCCAGGACCGGGTAGCATCGCGAGATCTGCCGCACTCCGCTTTCCGAATTCGTGGTCGCGCCGGACGGATACCATTTGATGGCATGAACAAATCCACTGACTTTCGCTTTGACGATTTCCGACGGTGCCGTTTCCTCGGTCAGAAACAGCGTCATCAGCGGCTCGAAGCGGAGATCTTCCGGGACCGCTGCCAGGATGCGGTTACGATATTGACGCGCGAGCTCAGTGGTGATGATCGGTGGCGACAGATTTGGCATGATAATCGCGCGGGCAAAACGCCGAGCACTATCGGGCACTACCCGTCGCAACAATGCTCCATCCCGAACATGCAGATGCCAGTCGTCTGGTTTTGTCAGTGTCAAACGTTCGACCATGGGCATTCCTGGTGTTTTCTCTCGCTGGATGAGGAACCGAAGCATATCGATTCTCTGTCGCTGACTACACTGCTGAGTTGCGGTCTTCAGCCGCTGATGAGGATTTCGAGCATATCTCCGATACTGCGATGCGACTCCAGCGGATGCCTTAACTTCTTGTCCACGGTGATCTGGTACGTATTGCGGCGACCGATCTTTGTCACGTCCATGTACTCCGCCTCGACCAGCTCGGCCACGATCTTCTGAACCATGCGCTCGGTGATCCCGACCAGCACGGCGACTTCACGCAGCGTGATTTCCGGGTTGCGGTAGAGGCACAGGAGGACATGAGTGTGGTTTGTCAGAAACGTCCAACCCGTAACTTTTGCTGGCTCCTGCTTATTCGTAAGCGGCACCGGAATCCGGGAATTTTCTTTTTTTTTCTTTTTCATATCCGCTGCTCTTGTGCCGAACAGAAACTGACGATACAAAATACACGAATTAAATTTCGTGTATTAAAGTTCGCAAAATGTGAGGCGGGTTTCCATGCTGGATGTTCTCAGGATCAATCTGTGTTCGCCACTGACACTGTCGTTTGGGCTGGGAGTTTTCGCAAGGCTGGTTCGCAGCGAACTGGCACTTCCGCGGGATCTCTACACAGGTCTCTCCATCTATCTTCTGTTTGCCCTCGGCCTGAAGGGGGGCGTTGAGCTTTCCCACAGCTCGTTAGCCTCAATTTCAGGTCCAGCCTTTGTCACGATTCTTCTGGGATGTCTGACGCCCGTTTCGGCCTATCTGGTGTTGCGACGACTTGGAAAATTCAGCATTGCGGATTCCGCCGGAATCGCGGCTCACTACGGCTCAGTGTCGGCCGTGACGTTCATCGCAGCTCAGCAGTTTACGACCTCCGTCGGGGCACCTGCGGAGGGATTCATGCCGACGCTGCTGACGCTGCTGGAAATCCCCGGGATCCAGATCGCCCTGGCGATCGGTGCGTTTCAAATGTCGGCCGCTGCGAAGGCTTCAGGTGGAGACCAGGCAAATCAGCTCGGCCGGCCCGTGAAGGAAATCATGCACGAACTGCTGACGTCCCGTTCCATGCTGCTGCTGGTGGGTGGTCTGGTGATTGGAACGGCGGTCGGAGAAACCGGCTGGAAGCCAGTGCAGCCGGTTTTCGAAGGACTCTTTAAGGGTTTGCTGACAATCTTCCTGCTGGAAATGGGTCTTGCTGCCGGTTCGCGACTGGGTGATCTGAAACAGGCGGGATTCTTTCTGCTGGCCTTCGGTATGGTGATGCCGATCATCCATGGGACTCTGGGAGCCTGGCTCGGTTCTCTGGCTGGACTGTCGGTCGGTGGCTGCA
>CAZFDW010000539.1:0-4627 GCA_964517865.1 uncultured Chitinophaga sp. | reverse complement strand
TACGGATTGAGCACGGTGAGAACGCTGGCTGGCTGGCACCGATCGAACTTGAGCCAATGCGGAAAAAAGTTCGTGAGAAATCTCCGTCACGTCGAGCGTCCAATCGCGGTTGCGTGTTTATGTCGTTGCCGGAATACCTGCAGTTACTGGACTGGACTGGTCGGCAGTTGAATCCGGGCAAACGCGGCTCTGTGCCCAGGACTGCTCCGCCGATTCTGGAACGGCTCAACCTGTCCGCGGAAGTCTGGTTGCTGGTCGTTGAGCAATTCGGGAATCACCGCTCGGCAAACCGAATTACGGCTGCCTCCCGTTTCAACGCCGCCGTGCCGTCCGCGATTTCGACATCCGCGTCGCGACGCGCTTGAGGGCGGGCTGCACAAATCCGCTGATCAAGAAAGAAGGTTGATGTGCTTTGCCTTCGCTATTTGTCTGGATGGCCCCGTTTAAGCCTTTGTCTGGATGGCCCCGTTTAAGCCGGGCCCCGTTTAAGCCGCCTTCGTTTAAGCCCGCTTTGAAGAACTTCTGTGACGGGCGAACGTCTCAGTGCCGATGAACCTGGAGCCATCATGGCGGATCACGGCCCCACTGGAACGCCGGATGAAAACACCCTCTGGATGCACAGCTCGTACTGGAATACGACGGCCTGCCTGCAGTTTTTTCCGAAGTCACGGCGAATCCGCGTGTCGTATTCCAATGCCTGCCAGGCCCATTATGGCGAAGCGCAACTTTAGCACCGGGCAATTCGCCCGTTCCATGTGGCTTTGACAGTGTTCCCGTTTACGCGACTGCGCGATGATCGATCCTGATTGGGGCCAGCCATTTTTTGATTTTCGTATTCCGTTGGCCCACGCCACCGGCAATGGATGTCGTCGGCCCTCCGGGCCTGAATCGCGCAACTTCACGAGCCGCAGGCGACGGTTAACGCTCACGCCGTCGCCTGCGGCTCAGGGTTAAACGATTAAATCAACAGACCGCCAGCGTTTTGCGTTCGTCTTGAACCAGATTACGGCACCACAGCCACGCTGCCGTTTTGGGCGGACATTAAGGCGGCATCCAGAATCTGCTGCGTCTGGAGTGCGATTTCGGGCCAGTGGCGGTCGCATGTTCCACTCAGAACCAGATCAGCAAAAGTTCGGAACAGCTGCGCTTCCTGGCTGTTGCGAGTGTTGTTGCTGTATTCTGCGACTGCATGACGGTGAAAAACCTTCTCCATATTGAAATGACATCCATCGACCGCGAAGTTGTGATTGCCCACTTCAAACGCAACTTCGTTTCCAAAGTATGGCAGCACGAAATCATTCAACTGCACGTAGCCTTTTGTGCCACTGATGTTGACCCACTGCTGATGATTCGCGCGGAAGGAATTGAAGAACGTGGCTGACACGCCGCTCCTGAAATGCAGCTCCCCCTGAAACTCCATCGGCACGTCTGCGGCACTATCCGATCGCTTCGCGCCGTGCAGAATTCGCCCGCGTACTTCAGTCGGCATTTCGAAATTCAAGGCCCACAGGATAATACGAATCGTGTACCAGCCGAGGTCTCCCAGGCAGCCCGCCGGTTCCAGTTGGCTGCTCGCCCGGATGTTGCTCTGAACCCATTCATCTGCGGCACAGAAGCTGAACTGACTGACGATGCGGCGAATGGTGCCGACACTGTTTCCGTCGTCCAGCACCTGCCGAAGCTGCTTCATCCGCGCGCTGTGCATGAACATGACGCCGTCCATAAACTGGACGTTAGCTTTCTGGCAGGCATCGATCATTTTCCGGACATCTGCGGCAGTCACACCGCAGGGTTTTTCCACCATGACATGTTTGCCCGCCTGAGCCGCCTTGACGACCCATTCGGTCCGTAGCCCGGTCGGCAGCGGAATGTAGACAGCATCGACATCACTCCGCGCCAGTAAGGCTTCGTAGCTTCCGACGGCCTCAACCGGGTCTGCAACCGGAACCGATGCGCTGCATTCCGCGATAAACTGCTGAGCCTTGTCAATGGATCGGCTCGCCACAGTGGTGACGCGGCCATTGCCGGAGTTCGCAATTGAATGCCAGTTCTTTTTCGCAATTCCAGCCGTACTGAGAATACCCCAGCGGCACACACCGTCGCTCATCGTAACGCCCCGTCTTCGTAAAATTATACAGCCGCGCACCATTGTTGCAGCAACAGGGATCGTGAATGATTTCGATGCAATGCTCAAGTGAGCACGTACATTCTTTGGCATATTCATTCGAGGGCAGCGTACCTTCGGCAGGATTTGCATGGTGGACGACGGACTCCACCCACGGCATCGGCAGTTGTTGCCAAAGTGCGTTTCGCTGCAGGATTTACGGGCATTATGGCACTTGCGAGAAAGTCCCGCGACTGATACCCCTTCCGACAATGTCTGATTCCAGCCCGCAATCCCGGCGTGCTTTGACTCGCACACAACGTCTTCTGACGGTGCTGTTGGGAGCCGGAATTGTGGTGGTCTTTGGCATTGCTGTCTGGCTCAAACCGGATCCTCGCGGGTACGGGACGCACCAGCAGTTGGGAATGCCTCCCTGCACATTTCGCACACTGATCGGAGTCAACTGTCCGCATTGCGGTCTGACCACCAGCTTCAGTTGGTTTGTGAGGGGGCAATTCGCCAACGCAATGAAGGCCAACCCGGCCGGGTTGACGTTGGCGAGTGCCGGTATTCTGATTTTGATCTGGAGTATTGTTGTCAGCATTCGCGGGACGTTGGTGATCACACACGAACCTGGCCGCGACATGCTGATCGGGTTTGGGATCTGGGTACTGTTCTCAGTGGTGGTCTGGGTATTCAGATTGTTCTGGAAGTAGATCTGAATCCGGTTTCCCCGTATCTGTACATGGAGTGTTTAGACGTGCAACTGCTGAGCCTCATCTTAAAGCGACACGGCGCACGTCGTCTGGTCCTGTTGATTCTGGCAGCTTCGATGGTGCTGCCCGGCTGTTCGCTGGGTGTGATGGCCGGCAAGCTGTTTTTCGACGATCCGAAAATGAAATCTGTGTTTCGGAAGAACACCGGAACGGATCTGACGAAGGGCGAGAAGTCGATTCTGATTGCGTGTTCGACAAGTCATCAGATTCTGTCGAAGTATCCCGGAATCCGGATCGACATCGTGGACAAGATGTCCCGCATTCTCGACACGCATCACGTAAAAGTTGTCCCGGCCGATGATGTCGCGACATGGTTCGATGATCATGGTGAATGGGGCGACTTTACAGAGTTGGCAGAGGCGTTTGACGCGGATTATGTGATGCACATCGATTTGAAATCCTTTGCAGTTGTAGTCCCCGACAGCCCTAATCTGCTGCAGGGTAAGACTGAAGGCCGCGTATCGATGATGGAAATCAAAATGGGCGGCAAAGATAAAGGCGAAAAGCGGGCATCGGTCGCGGTTGAACGTTCGTTCAGCGTGATGTTTCCGACCACGTATCCGGTTCCTCGTGAAAGCCGGTCTGAAGAAATGTTTGCCGAAAACTTCCTCGATCGAATTTCCGCGCAATTGGCCAGAATGTTGTACGACCACAGGCCGAGTGAAGTGGATCTGTAAGTCTCTGCGGTGAATTGAAGTGTTCGATTTCTTCGGATCAAACTGGAATAGTTCTATGTTCACTGGATCGCCTGCTGACAACACCAAACGTGAGCAAATCAGTGACCGGTATCGCCGGGGCTTATTTGCCAGACTCGCATTCGCCGCGCTGTTGCTGATTTCCGTGCCGGGATGCAACTATTTCATTCTGCTGGGATATCTGATTGGCGGGCCGCCACAGATTGAACCGCTGTTCGAAAAGGACACAAAGAAATCATTGACGGACCGCAACACGCGCGTAGCGGTCGTATGTTATGCGTCGGACGAACTGAAATACGAATGCGAACACATCGACCATATCATTGCGCGGCAGGTCGCGTACCAATTGAGCCTGAACAAAATCGACGTCGTCCCGAGTGATGAAGTGCGTGGCTGGATGGTTCAGAATCCGGACTGGGACACAGCGGCCGAAGTCGGTGCGGCATTCGATGTCAATTACGTAATCTACATTGATGTCAGCGATTTTTCTCTGTACGAACGTGACAGCAACACCCTGTTTCGCGGTCGGTGTGAGGCGATTGTCAGCGTCTACGAAATGGAAACCGACGGAAAGGGAAATCGAATCTTTTCTCATGATCTGAACAGCCAGTATCCGATTCAAGTCCCCCGTTCGGCGACCGATGTCAGTTACGACACGTTCCGGATGGAATACTTCTCGCGCCTGAGTGACGAGATTGGCCGCCTCTTCTATCCGTATTTGCACGGCGACGACATCAGCAATGCGACATGAATGCCGATTTCCTCAAGCAGTCTGACGACATGGGCTGTCGCCTGTTCGCTGTTCATCAATGGTTCCCGCGTCCCGGTAGAATCCGTGTTCGTCGATTTTCCGCTTGATCCTGAGTCGTCTACGGAGTTCCTGTTCAACCTGATTGACATCAGAGTCGGGGAATTCGTGGCGGATGCCATCTCGCATACGCTGGCAAGTCAGATCAAATAGCCGAGGCCCCCTCCAGGATCTTCTCACCGATCGGCGTCCGTCGTGCATGAACGACCTTCGAAAGAAAGATTGCATCCTGCAGCGATTTTGT
>CAZFDW010000538.1:0-4627 GCA_964517865.1 uncultured Chitinophaga sp. | reverse complement strand
GGCGAAGTCGGCCTACATTGAGTCTTTTCCAAGCCATCAATCAAACCATGTCAAATCGAATCAGAATTCGCTCGACGAATTGAATCGCTGCCTCCTTCAGGTTTGCAGGCACCGGTCGATCTTCTTCGAATTTGGTTTTGTCCTGATACGTTGATCGCGCCAGGTTGAGCGCTCGAAATTCCCCCCGGTCAAGCCAGATTCCGTGGCAATGACCACACACATCCACCTCGATCTCTGTTTCTGGATAGTCTATTCCTGATAACGGAATGCCGCACTTGGGACACGGTCGATCGCTCAATTCCGCATCACCAGGAGCACTCAGCCGTTCCACCGCTACCGACAATACGCGTGCAAGTTCCGTAGCGTCAAACCAGCCTCCAAGACACGAGGGACAGACATCGATCCTGGTGATGCCATCGCTCAAAGTCTTTTGCTTCAATTTCGGCACTCTGCATTTTGGGCAGTGTCGTTCTGTCATCAGCTTGGCCTTTTCCTGGTTCGTTGAATTGTTTCAGGCAAACAACCTGCGAATCGGTTCACCCGTGGCGATGCGATGTGGTCGGCCGGTCGTGTCCCGGACTTCGGTCGCAGGATCGATGCCGAATCGCCAGAAGATCGTGGCAGCGAGGTCTGCAGGTGTCACCGGGTCGGTTTCCGGATAGGCTCCGATGCGGTCGCTGGAACCAAACACCTGTCCGCCGTTGATGCCACCTCCAGCGAGGACCAGGGAATAGCAATCGGGCCAGTGGTCCCGCCCCGCGCCAGCGTTGATGGTTGGCGTGCGACCGAATTCTCCGGTGGCGACCACGAGCGTACTCTCGAGGAGTCCGCGTTCTTCCAGATCCTGAATCAATGCCGCCAGAGCTCGATCAGCCTGCGGCAGCAGATACTTTTTATTCTGTCCGAAATTGTCAGCATGCGAATCCCAGTTCTGTCCCTGCTGCCGAAAGTCATTCACATTGACGAACGGCACTCCTGCTTCCACAAGCCGTCTGGCCAGCAACAGATTCTGTCCCCGCAGGTCACGTCCGGCAGCGCCTGCGGCCGCTCCATCACCCGGCTGAGCGGCTGGCGCAGTCAAACCGTAGCGTTCACGAGTCGCAGCGCTTTCCTGAGAAATGTCCAATGCTGAGTGAAGTGCGGTGGAATCCAGAAGCTCAACGGCACGACGGCTGTATTCGTTAAGCCGGATGGCCTGAGGATTGGAAATGGCCGTATGGATCACATCCAGTCGGCTCAGCAGGTCCCGCCGATGCTGCATGCGATCGGGTGAAAGCTGATCGAGTCGCCGCAGCATTTCCACCTGATATCGAAGTGATGGAAGGTCGGCGTTGATTTCGAACGGATCGAACTGCTGCCCGAGGAATCCTCCGCCCTGACACGGCGTTGTCACGACGTTATGAATGAGCCACGGAAGTGCCGCATGTGCCACCGGCGCAGGATCAGGATTCCCAGGCGATGGCGGTCGCAGAAGATTGACGACCGAACCATGTGATGGGAAAAACTGAGGGATCGGAGCGAACTCTTCCCGGTCACCCTGCAAACCCTGTCGGCCCGTAAAGACTTCCGTCGAGGCCGAATCATGCAGCCGATTGCTGTGATGCATACTTCGAACAATCGCGCAGTGATGCATGACGCGGGCCATCTGCGGCAAATGTTCGGAGATCTGAAGTCCGGGGACGGTCGTGTCAATCGGATTAAACTCACCCCGCACGGTTGAGGGCGCCGATGGTTTCAAATCATACGTGTCCAGATGACTGGGGCCACCATAATAAAAAACAAAGATACATGACCGAATCTTCTGCGACCCATTCGCCCCGGCGGCAGCTTCAGCCCGCAGCAGACCGGGCAGACTCAGCGACAGCCCGCCGGCCAACGACCCGGCAAGCATTCGCCTGCGACCGGCTGTGGCTCGTTTTTGCATAACGTATGGGCCTGTCCCGGACACAATCGAAACCTGTTGAAACACCGATCAATCATGACGACAAGAGCTGCCTGCGACAACCACCGATGCGGTTAGCCACCTTAGAACCCAAAGGATTCTCTGCAGGATGCATGATGAACTCTTGCGATCTTTGCGTTCTATTGCGGCAAATGCTTTGTCAAAGCGAGTTTATGGGGTAGGCCGGGAGACTCAGAGCACTCGAATTTAATCAAAATTCACGACATTCCCATCGTTCCGCTGGATCAGATTTCGCAGTGTTGCGTCGTCGATGCTGGACTTCAGGAACCGCACGGAACCATCGCAGATCAGCACGAGGAATTGCTCGCCCAATGTGCCGAGCAGTTTTTTAGGGTCGTCGGGGTTGAACTCCAGGCCACCGGGTTTCGTCCAGACTTCTGCAGATTCTGGTCCCGCGACAACTGCCAGAATGGTGTTTGACGTGCCGTCAACAATGTCACGAAATCCTACGCCGCCATCAGTTCCCATCGCGGTATCGTCACCCGAAAACACATGCACGCTCGTATGGCCGGGTTTATCAACGCCTTCGACTTTGAAGATGTCAGGCATCTTTTCGATCAATGCCTTGTTGTGCGGACTGTCCCAGTCTTCGTCCAGCTTGAACTGCTGATAAAGACCAGCCTGTTCAATGAATGGCAACAGGTGCACGCGCCAGCTCAGGCCGGTTTTCTTCCCCTGGCCGCTTTCACCGTTGCCATTGGCAGCGGGAAAATGATTGTAAACATCATGATAGTTGTGAAACGCCAAACCAATCTGCTTCATGTTGTTTTTGCGAGACATGGCAGTTGCAGCCTTGCGGGACTCGCGAACAGCTTCAAACATGGCTACGACACTAGGTTTCAGCGATTCGAAAAACGAATCCATATCGTCGGGCTTTGGCATGACGTACGACACGCTGGAATCCTTCGTGGTGATCTTTACCGTGTCATACAGTCCGGCCAGCGTCTCGGCTGTTTCCTCATTCAATGGTGACTCCGGCGTATTGGCCATCGACAGCATCTGAGCCTTCTGCATCTGCAGCATTCCCTGAGCCAGGGCCGACAACTGCATGGCGGAATTCTTGTTTGCAGTACGAACTTCGATCTGGGACAGAAACTCTCCCGTACCCGCAAAATCGGCTGTGAACATCGCACCCTGAAGTCCTTCGATTAAGCCAGGCATCGGCGTGTTTTGTGCCATCTGTGCCTTGAGGTCTTTCAGGGACTCCAGATCGATCATGCCAGCGATATCATTCGTGGGGAAACTTGCCAGGAGCTGCTGTTGAACTGAGCCAGCGACCTGCCCACCTGCTGTTGCGCGCGGAGCCAGCATTTTTTTCAGCAGCGGTTCGGGCCCGACCAGCAACGTGCGATCATCCGGCATCGCAACCATGCAGCTTTCGAAGACTGTCACATCCTGCGATCCAATTTTCCCGGCTGTGCCTTCTCCGAGACCGACAAGTGAGATACTAAAGATGGTATCTCGATCCAGCGGTGCCGTGGTTCGCAAAATGATACCTGGCATCGATTGCACACGCGCCGGGCGGTTCCCGTCCAGCTGTGTATAGTCAACCAACTCGCCCCCCGCATGAGTGATGAGACTTGTCAGCGACACCGGATCGATGTCAGCCGAAAGTGAGCGCACAGATCCATCCATGAGTGCAACAAGGAATTGCTTGTCAATTTTTCCAAGAGCCTTTACTGGATCTTCAGGATCGAAGTCCAGTCCACCGGGTTTTGTCCAGACATCCGCTTGATCCGCGCCCGCCAGCACCATCAAAATCGTGTTGCTGGTGCCGTCAGTAATGTTCTGCATTCCCGGACCCTTGTCGCCTGCGAATGGAGCCCCTTCACCTGTAAAGACATGAACCGATGTCTTGCCCTTTTCAGTCACGCCGGGAGATTCGAAGATCGCGGGCATCTTTTCGATCAGCGTCTTGTTATGATCGCTGTCCCACGGTTCGTCCAGGTGAAATTGGTTGTACAGATTCGCCTGTTCCAGATAGGGCAATGCGTATACACGCCAGCTCAGATTGCCCTTGTTTTCATTGTCAATTCCATCGTCGTCGGGAAATCGACCGAAGACGTCGTGCATGTTGTGCATTGCCAATCCAAACTGCTTGAGGTTGTTTTTCAGGCCGACGGTGCCGCCCGCCGAGACGCCCATTGGACTCAGCGTGCGATCGATGGTTTCGCGGTCGAAAAGTATCGCGGCTTCCTGAACCGTGCGAGGATCCATCCCTAGTTCGCTGGTCAAAGTGGCCATCATCTCATCGACTTCCTGCTGACCCGACGCCGCTTCAACCATCATCTGCAGATATTTGGATTTCAACATCCGTGAGGGCTGAATCGCCGCGACGCCGACAACATCTTCCGGCGTGTAACGTTGCACGGCAGAGGTTTCCGCAGACTTCTCACGAGGTGCAACAGTTGCAGACTTTTGGAGATTAGCCGCCTTCTTCTGCTGAGCTTCGCAAGCGTGACTTAGCACAACGGCTGCCAGCATTCCGGCGATAAACGAGAAACGCATTGTTGATCCTTTCAGACAAGTCCAATCGATCCGGAACCAGGAGTCTGGCCCGATACTCCAGGAACGTGAGCCGCAAGGCGCTAGCCGCGGGTAATTTCCCTGCAAAAACCGGCGGCTAGCGCCCAATGGCAGTCACTTTGTCAGCCGCAATCGCTT
>CAZFDW010000537.1:0-4628 GCA_964517865.1 uncultured Chitinophaga sp. | reverse complement strand
CGCTATCAGCCAGAATCGCAAGGCGGGCGTCCACTGAAAACAGGTGATCACTGATGGCCGCACTGGACGTTGCGACAGCACTGGAAAACGTCCGCGACTTCTATGCGGCAATGACTTCGTGGCGGGCCATTTGTGGTGTGTCAACGTCAGCGGAAGCGGAGGAACGAATCTACATCGGGGGCACGGAAGAAGACGTTGAGACGCTTGTGCCGTCGATTGTACTGGAAGTGTTGGGACTGCCGTTGGAGTTGAAGGGAAATCACTTTCGCGGGACGCTGGACATCATGATCTGGTGCGAGATCGACGTTCCGGTTGAATCATGCCGGACATTCGAAAGTCAGTATTTGTATGTGTGGTCGAAGTGGTCACTGATGGCGGCGGAACTGGTGACAGCGAGCCTCGGTTCAGCGGGCTTGATGTCGCTCAACATGCGGCCACAACAACTGCCAGGCCGAAAGGATTCGAAGCTGAATCAGGGCCGGAAGGAATGGGGATTCACGTTCGTTGCTTCAACGCATCTGATTTGAACCATGTACACGCTGCAAGGAAACATAAAACGATATCAGTTGACAGCACGGGCACATGCTCGACTGATGAAGGAAATCAATTTCGGGATCATGGAACGGCAGCGAGACGATCGCGTGCCGAAGCACTTCACGCAAAAGGCTTATTCAGAATATCAGGCACGCCCACGCGGGACAAAATACAACGAGCGAAAAACGAAGAGTGCCATCAAAGGCACTGCTCCAAACGTCTTCACAGGTCGCCTTGAACAATCTCTCAGGTATCAGATCACAGCAACTCAGAATGGATCACGATTACGAATCTCGGCACGACTCGGAAAGCCGATGTCGGCGAGAAAGTGGAAGAAACTCACTCCGCAGCAACAGGCAAAAGAGAACCGAAAACGCCGACGATTGGCCCAGTGGCAAAAAGAAGAAATCGCCAAGGTGTCGCGCGAGGAAATCACAGCAGAAGTCCGACTTCAGGCGAAACTCTACAAGAAGGGTGCGACGGGAAAATACCGACGACTCCGACAACGAAAGATAAAGTGATATGGCTTCTATTTTCACCGGTGCAGACATCATCCTCGGCGCGTCCACGATTCGCCAGGTAACGCAGACAGACACAAAGACAGGGCAGGAGCACCGCAAGGCGACGAACTCAGGCGGTGCGGTCATTGTCCAGGTGAGCGGAAAGTCAGGCGACGAAATTACGTCCTTCACTTCCGGCGACGTGGCGGCGTTGGTGGCATTGAACACGAGCACGTTTTGCAGCGTGGGCTTTCCCAGCCTGAGCACAACAAACACCGTGCCGTTGAAGATCCGAACGAATGGAGCCGTATTCGCGACTGGTGCAAGCCACCCGTGGATTACAGGTGCAAGCTGTCTCGTTGTCCCGACATCGTTCGAGGCATCGCAAGATGGCGACTTCGCGACATGCGGAGCAGACATCCACTGGATTTCTGCCACTGGGTTAGCCTCAGGCTTTGCGTCTGCAGTTAGCCAAACGCTGGCGGCCCAGGCGTTCAATGCAGAGCACACGCTCGGGCCAGCCTACATCAATGCAACACTGATTGGTGGCGTGCAGTCGGTCAAAGTGAATCCAGGAATCGAAGTCGTTAAGCCACCACTCGGCAGCGGATCAGTTCGCCCGACACACGTCTCAATAAAACTGAGTACGCCGACGATCGAAATCACGGTCAATGACTTCGACGCCATTACGACAACGCTTGGAGCATTTACCGCGATGACATCCGCGAACGTCTACTTCAAAAAGCGTGCAGACTCTGGCGTCTTTACCGCGAACATCACGGCAGAACACATTCGATTTACGCTTGCGGCTGGACTCGCCGACACGAACAACATCGCCGTCAGCGGAAACGATGACGGCTCTGCGACGATCACATTGCACGGCAAGGTTTTGACTGCATCTGCCGTCGTGGCAATCCCATAATCTTGAGAGGCTCTGTGTGCATTTCCTCGTCCATGTGCCGTGTGATATCAAAGACCTGATGGCCGTCGCCAAGGTGTCGGGGTTGATGCACCTATTCACCGCAAAGCCTGGCGACAATGGACCACCGAAACCGGAGGACGTTGCGCCAAACTTCGCAGGTCCGGACGGCGGCAAACTTGGAACGATGCTGGCGTGGCTGTCTCCAGGAAACAGCCTGATGCACTGCGATATGGATCAGCAAATCTGGACTCCATCCGTCGCAAAAGACGCTGATGGAAAGCCGTATTATTGGGTTGGCTTCTGGAAGGACAAACTGCCGACCGAATCAGATCTGCGACGAACGTACACACAATCGGGGCCGCTCGTAAAGCTGGGAAGTCAATCGTGGAAACTTCCGACGCCTGACACTGTCGATTCACGGGCCGTCTATGCCGACGATGGTTCAATGCGGTGGGAAGTCATCCGACAATTCGCGTGGGTGTGCGACGAAGCCAAAGCAATGCGGCAGCAATACCTTGACGAGTTCGGGCTGCGCGACATGGTATTCCGGTCAGAGCCATCCGCACAAATCGGATGGTTGCTAAAGTTGCTTCAGATCAATTATCGAATCCTTCCCGAAGTCGCTGTTGCGTTGGATATGTGGATCGGGAAAGACCACATCATCGACACGGTTTTGAGCACGCTTGGACTCTCACGCAAGGGGGCAAGCGATGGCGGATGAACAGATCACAGTCGAGTGGATCGCGACAGCACAGCAGATGCTGGCGACGATTCAGAAAGTTGACGCACGCCTTGACAAACAAGAGAAGGCGATGCAGAAACTCGGGGACACGTCAAAGAAAGCTGCTGATGGTGCAGTCAATTCATTCAATCGGGTAGAGCAAGAACTGAGAGAAAACGAAGCGGCGTTGAAGCGGCTGGCAATCGGGAGCAAAGAATTCGATCTGCAACGTAAGAAAGTGGACGCACTTCGGGTATCACTCGCGGCGATGAAATCCAGCATGACAGCAGGCGCATCGGCGGCATCCACGGCAATGACCGCAGGCATCGGAAAGTTGCAGCAGATGGCCGCTGGTATGATCGGGCTACATCAAGTCGTGCAGGCGATCGTCGCAGAACTGGACAAAGTACAGCAGATGAATATGGCAGCGGCTGGAGCACAGCGGACTGTCGAGGCATCGATTGCTGAAATGGCGTTAAATATCGGTGCTCCGAATGTGGCTCCGGCACGCGCAATGATAGCAGAAAATGCGCCGAAGCTCGGAGTAACGCAAGAAGGGCTGGCGAACATGCTGGCTGGGGCCATGTCGGCTGGCGCAAAGGATCTGACTGAGGCAATGGACTTGGCCGGAAAGACGCTGAAACTTACAGCGGGCGATGCAGCAAAAGCCGGTCCGATTATGTCCGGCATGTTGACACTCGCGGCAACAACTGGCAATAGGGATTTTGAATCTACGCTCGGTCAGTTGTCGCAGTTCCAAAAGGCCGGACGTGGTGAAGATTTTGCGATGTCGATCAACAACATGAGCACGGCAATTGCTGCTGCAAATGCGAAGGGTGAGCGTGTTGCCGCACTCGGATCGGAGCGAACGCTGGAGATGTCGGCAGCAATCTCCCAACTGCTGCAAGATCCGACGATGGCCGTCACCGGTACAACTGTTCGTCAGATGGTTCAGAAGATGGATGCGTTCGTTCCGAAGGCGTCGGCAACGCTTGACGATGGAACAAAATCAAAACTAGATCCTGCGGTAATTACAGCCTTCAATGGCCTGGACACGATCGACAAACGAATCGACGCCATGCGTGCCGATCCGGAGATTGCAAAGCAGTTCCTAAGTACGATCGAACAGAATCAAGGCAAGGTCGCAATCAGGGAAATCGTGACAGGGTCGGACACGGCAAAGGCTGAGATGGCCAAAGCCGAAGCGACAATCACTGGTCCACAGCAGGCAAAGGTAGAATATGATGCACTGATTGCCGCAATCAGCGAACAGACGCTTGCACTGCGATCACAGAACAGATCCGCCGCAAACATTCAGGGCGCGGCGACAGACGCTGAGAGCCTACGCGGCATCGAAGGACAGGTAACGCAGATCGTGCAGAACACGCTGGACAGCGTGAATATGTCAGGGCTTGACATGGCGCGAAATGCAGAGGCGGGAGTTGTGCGTGCCGCTGCTGCGGGAGATACGGCGGCGACAATCGACGCAGGAATCGGAACGCTGGAGGCAATGCAGCAGCAGGCTTTTCTTGGAGGTATTGGTGCTGGCCTGCCAGTTGGTGGTCAAGTCTCCGCACAGGACAAGCAGTTGATGCAGGATCAGATAGCGCTGCTTAAAGATATCCGTGACGAACTAAGACAGCGGCAACCGCAACGTGCCGGACTTCCGGCCGCCCGCCCGCGTGAAGCTGCCCTGCCGGGAGCACTGCAACCATGAGCATCATTCTCGGAGCGGTCACAACAGGCACAGCACTTCACGGCACGATAAAATCGACCCCGTTCAATCAGTCGCGCACGGTGCAAACATTCTTCGGGCTGGTTGGTGAACTGCATTTACACGGACGGCCACACGGGCGGGACTTGTCCGCATGGGTGATGCCGTACGGTTACGCGACCGACGCGCTACTACAGACCGACATCGCGACACTCAACGCATTGATCGGCACGTTCG
>CAZFDW010000536.1:0-4633 GCA_964517865.1 uncultured Chitinophaga sp. | reverse complement strand
TCCTTCAGCAGGTCTTCAGTATTGACGGCCACCTGCCCTCTACGCTCCTAGACATCGACGAGATCCAACAGTCTATTGGCCAGCAAATCCAGCGAGCCATGGATCTGCAGGAAATTGCCGAGCACTGCTGCACGAAGCTGAACCAGCGTCTGCTGTTTGTTGGTACTGGTCAGTCCGCACTGAACACGACCCCCAGCCTGCAACGGCTTCAGGCCAGTTTCTGTGTGTCCGTGCAACTTTCGGATACAGACGTTGAGGGTGTCATTCGCAAGACGGTCCTCCGCAAAAAGCCAGAGAAAGAGAGAATCTTTAAGTGACTGGCTCCTTTAATCTGTCAACGGCAGCTCCGCCGATTCCGGAGCGCATGAAAACGTCCACGATTCCGAAATGTCGTGTGTCGCGAAACGCTTGATGCGGGCTGCACGAATCCGCTGCGCATGAAAGCTCGTTTACGTGCTTCGCCATCGTTACACGTGTTGGCTGGCCCTGACTGCGTGTCGCCCCGACTGCGTGTCAAACAGTCCAGCAACGCGACGTAGGATCGACAGCGGCCTCGTGATGTACGATATTCTGTCCTGAGCCTCGCAACGTCTCGGGATGAAAAATTGAATTATGAACGCCGACCACCGCATGAAACTTCTGATGACTCTGATCTTCGCCGGATGGAGCGCAACCGACACCGGTCAAACGCAGGCTCAGGGCCTGACGCCCGAAGCGGCTGTCAGTCGGATGCAGGTGGCGGACGGCTTTGATCTTGAGTTGGTTGCGAGCGAGCCTGTAGTTCGGCAGCCGGTCTGCATTGAATTCGACGACCGGGGCCGGTTGTGGGTCATTCAGTATCTGCAGTACCCGAATCCCGAAGGGTTGAAGCGGGTGCAGGTCGATCGCTATTCGAGGACAAAATACGACCGCGTTCCCGAACCTCCGCCACATGGACCACGAGGTGCCGACCGCATCACGATCCTGGAAGACACGGACGGCGACGGTCGGATGGATCATGGCCGAGACTTCATTGATGGATTGAATCTGGCGACAGGTCTGGCGTTCGGTCACAACGGCGTGTTCGTGCTGAACGTTCCGTACCTGTTGTTCTATCCGGATCGGAATCGCGACGACATACCAGACGGCGATCCTGAGGTGCTGCTGACCGGCTTCGGCATGGAGGACGCTCACAGTGTGGCTAACTCGCTGACCTGGGGACCGGATGGTTGGCTCTATGGATGTCAGGGCAGCACGGTCACCGCCAACATTCGGGGGATCGAATTCCAGCAGGGAGTCTGGCGCTATCATCCGCAGACGCGCGAGTTCGAATTGTTCTGCGAAGGTGGAGGGAATGCGTGGGGCCTTGATTTCGACAACCGCGGCAATCTGTTTTACAGCACGAACTACGGCGGGCATGTTCTCGTGCATGGACTGCAGGGTGGCTACTTTGTGAAGTCTTTTGCCAAACATGGCGACCTGCACAACCCGCACAGCTATGGGTACTTCGAGCACGCCGCGCACCAGAACTTTCACGGAGGGCACGTCACTGTCGGCGGAATCGTGTATCAGGGCGATGCATTCCCGGAGTCCTTCCGCGGAAAGTATATTGCAGGAGATCTGCTCGGCCACGGAATCAACTGGCACGGCATTCAGCCGCAGGGCTCCACGGTAGAAACTTCTCATGGCGGTGAGCTGCTGGTCGCGAACGATGACTGGTTCGCACCAACCGACGTGATGGTGGGACCAGACGGCGCGGTGTACATCGCCGACTGGTACGACGGGCGGACGGCTCACCCCGATCCGGATGCCGATTGGGATCGGACGAACGGACGAATCTATCGCATCTCGGCCAGAGGCACGAATTCGGCGGAGATGCTTGACTTCAGCAAACTCGACGCGAACCGACTGCTCGAACTGCACAACCATCGGAACCAATGGCATGTCCGCCATGCACGCCAGGAGTTGGTTCGGCGGCACGCGAACGCGATCCCGGTGGGCGAGTCGCTCGTCACGACAATCCATGCGAAGCTGCAGGACGCAGCGCTGAACCTCGCGCACGAGTCAACGGCCCTCGAAGCGTTGTGGACATTGCACGCTCTTGATCGGTTCGATGAAGACCTCGCCGGTCAACTGCTCGGCAGTCCTCACCCCGCCGTGAGAACCTGGACGGTTCGGCTGCTCGGAGATCGTCGCCAGGTGTCACCCGAGATGGCTCATCAGCTCGACGCATTCGCCGAACGTGAACCCATGGTGGAGGTAAGGCTGCAACTGGCCTGCACCGCAGCGCGGCTGCCGGCGCATCAGGCAATGCCGATTGTCAATGCAAACATCAACCGCGACATCGACCACGATGATCCTCGCCTGCCTTTGCTGTGGTGGTGGGCCGTTGAGCGGCACAGCGTCGAGGGGCGGGACGAAGTGCTGCGTCGGTTTTTACGTCCCTCGCTTTGGAAATCGACACTGGGACGAGAAACACTGCTGCCCCGATTGATTCGCCGGTACTCTTCCGAAGGCAATCCCGCAGGGCTTGCTGCGGTTGTGCAGCTACTGAAAGCGGCTCCGGACGATATCGCTCGAAGTCTGCTCTGGACACCGATTTTGCAGGGTTGGCAGGAGAGACCCGCTGCGGCAAGGACGAGCGATGAGGTGGAGTCCGCAGAACTCCATGAACTCTCGCGTTTGATCCTTGCGGCGTGGCAGTCCCATCCAATGGAAGTCGTGCTGTGGAACCTGGGGGTTGCCGTGGGGCTGCACGAGCCACTCGACGCTGCGCGTCACGCGGCGTTCGACAGTACGGTCGCAGCGGCTCAGCGAGTGATGTTGCTTGACATGCTCGCGGCGACAAGCGATCCATCGCTCATCGGACCGTCGTTGGTGGTGGTTCTTACCGATGAAGCCGAATCTGTCCGCAGCGCCGCATTGCGGCTTCTTTCCCGATCTGATGATCAGCGGATCATCCCGAACCTGATGGCACTGTATCAATCGACGCCGTCGGTCACGTTGCAGTCTCAGATTCGCGACGTCCTGCTCGGACGCAAAGAGTCTGCGCGCGCATGGCTGACTGCTGTCGATCAGGGTGAACTCGCAGCGGCGGCCACGCCGCTCGAACAGATTCGCAAGGTGGCGTTATTCAAGGATGCAGACCTGGACGTGCTGGTGGCCAGACATTGGGGCCGTCTCGAATCGGCGACGCGGGAGGAGAAGCTGGCTGAAGTCCGCCGACTCAACAACGATCTGAGGGCCGCGACTGGCAACATTGATGCGGGGCAGTTGGTGTTCAAAAAGCACTGTGCCGCCTGTCATCAGATTTACGGTGAAGGAACGAAACTTGGTCCTGAACTGACGTCTGCGAATCGCCGGGATCGAGACTTTCTGCTGATCAGTCTTGTCGATCCCAACAGCGTCATTCGAAAGGAATACGTCAGCATGATTGTCGTCACGAAGGACGGGCGAGTCCTCACGGGATTGCCGACCGCTCGAAATGAGGCCGGTGTGACGCTGGTCAACGCGAAGAACGAGCCGGTCGTCATTCCGACAAGGGAAATCGACGAACTGCATGAGTCACCAGTTTCGATGATGCCGATTGATCTCTACCGGCAACTCACACCTCAGGACCTGCGTGATCTGTTTGCCTTTCTGCAGAGGAATGAATAATGTTACGATAAGAAGGCGGTTGAGAATTCCGGCTCAGCGACAATTGACGTGCGCGGCTGAAATCCGGGTCTACGACCAATGACGTGCGCACCACAACGTGGAGGAAATGAATCTGTGAAGGCTGCCTGTGCCCGGATCGAGACGTGAGTAGAATTGAGGACGTCGAGGAAACACATTTTTGAACCGCTGATTTACGCGAATAAACGCTGATGAAAGGAGAAAAGCCCGGAAATAACGGCATCCTCGTGTGGTGACTTCAGAGCAGTCACCGTTTGAAGGTCTTCGGATCGAACCGAGGCTGGATCTCAGCTGCCATCAGCGTTCATAAGCGTCGATGAGCGGTGCGGACACCAATTCCCTGCCGCGCACTTCATTTGTCGTTGAATCTGAAATCCAGGTCAGTGGACTCTTTACGGGAGCTTGATGATGTTCCGACGTTTCTTGCCAATCATCGCGATGTTTGCAGTCGTACTGGCTGGCCCCACGGTGTTCGCCGATGAGGCCCGCCACATCGAACAGCTTGGCGAATTGAACGAATCCTACGTTCAGGCATTCAATGGCCACGATCCGGTCGCCATCGGAAAACTGTTTGTCGCCGATGGGGATTACATGCTGGTGACAGGCGATCTTCTGGTAGGAACCGCAGCGGTCGTCGCTGGCCATGCCTCGTTCTTCAGCAACAATCCCAAAGTGAAGCTGGAAGGGAAAGTTCTCAAACGCAAGTTCCTCAAACCTGATCTCGTGCTCAGCCACGGCCAGTGGAAGGCCACGGGAGGACCGCCTGGAGTTTCGAACGAAGGAACGTCGACGGCGACGTGGAAACTTAAGCACCAGTGCAGAAGTTGCTTCGTTTAACCGCGTGCCCATCGGGCCGCGCTTCGCTGCCAATCGCGGGGCGTTGCCCACGCGGTTAAACGATATTATGCCAAACTACTTCTGCCTAGGTGCTCATAACGTCGAGCCGCGAAAAAAGTCGCGACCATTGCTGGTCGCGACT
>CAZFDW010000535.1:0-4638 GCA_964517865.1 uncultured Chitinophaga sp. | reverse complement strand
GAGTCATGGAATCCGTACTTGTACGAACCAAACTCAACGTCGGACTTCTTCGCATCAGGCTTTACAGGAGCATCTGTTGACATCGCTGACTCACTTATTTGGATAAGACTGAATTCAAAATCTGGATGTTCGCGGGGGCCGGCTTCCAGCCTGTCAGGCAGTCGATTATGACTAGACTACTGCCGCTTCCACTTTTGTATTTTCCGCTTCAGCTTCAGGGTGTCGAGCCCGCACGGTAGCGTAGCCGTTAGCATGCAGATCATGCGCGAGCGCTGCGTCGCCGATTTCGACGATGCGGCCACCCAGCATCACGTGCGTAAACTGAGGCGGATTGAATTCCAGCAATCGTTCGTGGTGCGTAATAATCAGCACACCCATTTGCGGTCCGGCGAGTTTCGCGAGCCCCTCACTGACCACTCTGACGGCATCGCTGTCGAGCCCGCTGTCGGTTTCGTCGAGAATCGCGAATCTCGGCTGAAGCATTGCGAGTTGCAGGATTTCCATACGCTTCTTTTCGCCACCGGAGAATCCGTCGTTGAGATACCGGCGAGCGAACTCGTGATCCATACCCAATTCGGTCATCCGTTCCCGAATTTCCTTACGGAACTCCCGCATTCCGATGAGGCCTTCACCTTCTTTGCGATCAGGATTGCGAACATTGGACACAGCATGTCGCAGGAAGTCGGCAACTTTCACGCCGGGAATCACAACCGGATACTGGAACGCGAGGAACATGCCCAGGCGAGCCCGTTCGTCAGCTTCCATTTCGGTGACATTCACGCCATCGATTTCGATGCTGCCTTCTGTCACGTTGTAGTTCGGATGGCCAGCCAATGCGTAGGCCAGCGTGCTCTTTCCGGAACCGTTCGGGCCCATCAGAGCGTGAACTTCGCCCTGCCGAATCTCCATGTTGACGCCGTTCAAAATGGGCGTCGTACCAACGGAAACATGAAGGTCAGAGATTTTCAATACACTGATCATTGCGTTCGCACTTCCTCACAGACACTCGACATCAGGCTTACTCTGAAGCCACAACGTCGGCGAAAATCATTCAACGGGATTCAGTCAGTCGTCATTCCACTCATCAAACCAGCAGTGGCAGTGCCAGTGATTCATCACACATTCAACGCCGAGTAACCCGAATGATGCGGCACTGGTAATGACATTTCACCGCGGGTTACCTTGCGCGCTTTGATCTTGTCCTGAATTCTCATCAGGCCTTCCAGCAGAGCCTCCGGTCGCGGAGGACATCCGGGAACATAGACATCTACCGGCACAACAAGGTCCACACCTTTCACAACGTGATAGCCGTGCTTGAAGTACGGACCACCGCCGACCGTGCAGGCACCCATCGCGATCACGTACTTTGGATCCGGCATTTGTTCATACAGACGACGAACACGGCTTGCCATCTTAAAGGTCACTGTACCTGCCACGATCATCAGGTCCGCCTGACGAGGCGTCGCGCGAAATGCTCCGGCACCGAAACGGTCTATGTCATACTTGCTGGCGCCTGCCGCCATCATTTCGATGGCACAACATGCAAGACCGAATGTCATCGGCCAGATGCTGGACTGCTGACCCCAATTCAGGGCCTGCTCCATCGTGGTCGTGATCATGTTTTCTTCGAATCGACCTTCAATCCATGTCATGTCGCTCAAACCTCTTGCTGTCCGAAAAGGGGTCTGACCCTATTTTGGAGGGAAACAAATCACTTCGTCATTCACTTGCCGGAGAGGGTCAGACCCCTTTTCGGACAGTAAAGCACTGACTGAACCCCGCGATTGCCACATCACAGAAAGTGCAGCTCGCACTTTATCAGCATGACTTCGTCTTTCAATCGCCCCTGAAACTTTCCAAACTCTGACCAGCCAAAACGGGAACGTCCAATACCTGAAATTCGCAACAGCCATGGCCATCGCGACAACGTGACCGAAACTGCACCGGAGCACCCAATACCTGCTCCAGGACCCGCCGCTCTACCTGGCAAATTGCTTCATCCACGTCAGCCAGCATCGGAAACGGACACGAAGTTTCCCGAAGAATCCGCAAACCGCCGGAATGATCACTCTCCACATTGAAGCCGCTCGACTTCATTTCATCCGCCAACTGGTCAAGCCGGTCATCGATCGTTTCGCAATCCACCAGCCGTTTGCGGAATCGTTCGGCTAATGCACTCTGAACGCGGCTAATCAGCGATTCACGCACGGTTGCATCTTCGTAACCGGTGATTGCCTCCCACAAGACAACCGCCAATTCGCGGTAGTTTTCACCTAATTCATGCAGCCCTTCAGGGGTCACACGATACAAATGTCGTGGTCGGCCTCGAAGCTGGCCCTGAAGCTCAGACGCCACAAACCCCGCCGACTCCAGCCTTCCGATCCGCTGCCGTATTGCGTTTCGAGTGACTCCAAGGACGTCACAAAGTTTTTGTACATCCCCACCAGCCGCCTGATGCAGGTGCTCAAGAATCTGGCGATCCCGTGCGTCAAGAGGTGAAGACATCTCAAAATTCCTTAAAAATCCACCGCGCAACGCTCGTTGCAGTTGATTGAACCGTGGGTTCCAATCCCTCTCTTTCGGCATTATGGTAGACGTAGATTTATATTTGGCAATTAACGATGCCAAAAATGACTGAAAGTGAGACAGCATCCTCAAGTCGCCAGTTCTGGACTACAAATGTTCTCGAAACGCATCACTTTAAATTGGAGATTGTGGCGTAACCCCACCAGACCCTGGATCGACGTTCCGGCCAGCGTCGGGAATCCAGTTTGCGCAAGTTGATTGCTCAGAATCACTTACGTCGCTGTTAGGTTGAGGGTCGGGAAATCGTCTTCATTCGGTTCACCATTTGCAACGCTGTTTGAGTCCCTCAAGCACGATGTACCGTGGGCACCCAGGATTGGAAGAAGGCCGAGATGAGTTCACGAAAGAAGCAACGCCTGACCGTTCGCACCGAGGAAGATTTTGCGATCGTTGCGCTCGACGATATGGAAATCTGGGACGGTGCCGACCTGGCACTTATCCGCGAGGCACTTACTAATCTCATCGAAAAGGATGGATTCCGAGCAATCGGTGTTGATCTTTCGGCGGTGAAGTATATCCCGAGCGGTTTTTTCGGGATGCTGTTTGAGTGGTACGAGCAGGGCCTCAAAGTCCGCTTGTATTATCCGCAGAAAAATGTTGAGCAGATGCTGTGGTTCCGCATGTTCTTCATCAGCGACGATGTAGGTGCCTTTAAACTTAACGACGACGAAATGCGAGGCAATTCGCCAAACGAGCAGGTCGCCTACCATCGCCGCGAATTCATGGCCGACGACGAATCACTTGACAATGACGACGTTGAAGTCCACATCAAATCTGTTCGCTACGGCGTTCGCGCACAGGTGTGATTGAAGCAACGAGCGGAGCCGCGCTACTTGTGGATTGCGATTGACAATTTTTCAGCCTGGGTTGCGGGCGAAGCCCGCGCTGGGGAAGATGCCGACAACCATGTGTTTTTGAGGCCGATTCGTTTTCGAATTCGGTTCTTATTGTCGATCTCGCCCTTAGGCGACACTTGGCGGAAGTGCATAGAAGACCTTCGTGCCGCTGACCGAAACAATGCCCTGAGTCTGCAACTTGCCAAGCAGCGAAGCAACCTCATGCTCGGTGAGCTTCTTTTGAAACATTGCGCCGATGGTGCTACTCAAGGTTTTGATCGTGCGCGGACGCGATGTACCACGTTTGCGGAGATTCTCCACAACAAACGCAAGTCTCTCCGCCGCCGTTTGATGGCCCGTGGCTTTGACGATCAGATTGGCATCGCCATCGGGGCACCGGAATTCCCCCTTCTGATTCAAAACCACGCACAATTTCTCTTTCAGGCTCATGCGGCCCAGCAAGGCATTTAGAGCCTTGCAGCAGGCAACGGTGTTATCGGAATTGTTACTTCCGCCATTTGCCGTAGCCACGAGATGCTCCACGCTTGCTTCTGCGGCTGACAGCGTGCGCTGGCAGAAGAAGCACAGACCGCCCTGAGCAAACAACAATCGGTCAATCGGTTTGGCTGGCATGCTGTCCGCCCCTCACGATTTTCTAAAACTGCCAATGTTAAAGTTCTGAATTGTTGGGCGACTGGCGATGTATTTTCAGCGACGGAAATCATATTCGCGTTCGACGCGACCAATTCGGACCGCAAAACAGTCGTACCAGTGTGATCGCCCATGTTCCTGAGCCGCCCTGTGCTCGGCAACATCATGCCAGCGACGAATTGCATCAAGGTCACGCCAGTACGAAACTGTAATGCCGACGCCGGACGCATCACGCACACTTTCGACGCCTAAATAACCGTCCTGCTCTGCCGCAAGTTCCAGCATACGATTTGCCGTTGCCTCGTACGAGGCTTGATCCCCGTCATTGCGTCTTGACGTGAAAACAACAGAGTAGTACGGCGGTGGAGGAGTGCGGGCGATAGTTTCGTCGGTTGCCATTCGATCAGATCGCACAACACAAGGATTTTAGTTGATACGTCACCACCGAGAACGCAGGCGCGCACTCGGAACAACCACACATCTTAGTAAAACCAATGCCGGTTGCCAAAGAATGTCCGTCGTGCGTCGTTGTGCAGGACTGTCGCACGTTCAGGGAGCGAGGGCG
>CAZFDW010000534.1:0-4679 GCA_964517865.1 uncultured Chitinophaga sp. | reverse complement strand
GACATCTTTTCCATGGGAGTGATCCTGTATGAGCTGCTGACGGGCAGCAAGCCGTTTCGTGGCAGCTCGAGGCTGGAAACTGTACACCTGGTCCTGATGCAGGAACCCAGACCTCCGCGAGAACTCCTGTACACAATCCCTGCCGAACTGGAGCGTATCTGCCTCAAGGCATTGTCGAAACGAGCCTCCGACCGGTACGCCACGGCGGCGGAGTTCGCGGACGACCTGGAACAATGGCTGAAACCGTCGGTCACCGCTGCTCAGACCAAAGCCGCTGTGCAGGTGGTCCCTAAAGGACTGCGGTCCTTTGATGCGAACGACGCCGACTTCTTTCTGGACCTGTTGCCGGGACAAAGAAACCGCGATGGTCTGCCGGAGAGCATCGCGTTCTGGAAACAGCGAATTGAGCAGACGGATCCCGAGCAAACTTTCAGTGTGGGACTGATCTACGGCCCGAGCGGCTGCGGGAAATCATCGCTGGTGAAAGCCGGCCTGCTGCCCCATTTGTCGGACCGCGTGATCGCGGTGTATGTGGAGGCGACCCCGGAAGAGACCGAAACTCGAATTTTGCGCGGGCTCAGGAAACGTCTGCCGGATCTGTCGGAGGATTTGGGACTTGCCGACACGCTGGCGACCATCCGACGTGGGACAGGCTTTCAGCCTGTCATTTCATCGTCCGCAGACAGACTGGCAGGCTGGAAGCCTACCCCACAGAAGATCGTGATCATCATCGACCAGTTCGAACAGTGGCTGCATGCTCACCGCGCGGAACCAGACGCCGAACTGGTCAAGGCACTGCGGCAGTGTGACGGCGGGAAGCTGCAGGCGATCGTCATGGTGCGGGACGACTTTTCTGTCGCCGCCGCTCGGCTAATGAGAATCCTGGATATCCCCATTGTCGAAGGTCACAACTTTGCACTGGTGGACCTGTTCGATATCGACCATGCCGCAAAAGTTCTGACGAAATTCGGTCAGGCTTTTGGAAAACTGCCGGCCAATGCGGGAAACATGTCGGCCGACGAACAACAGTTTGTCCGTGATGTTTCTGCCGGACTGGCTCAGGACGACAAAGTTGTTTCGGTGCGGCTCTCGCTGTTTGCGGAAATGGTCAAAGGCAAGCCATGGACGACCGCCACACTGAAAACTGTGGGTGGAACACAGGGCATTGGCGTCAATTTCCTCGAAGAAACCTTCAGTTCTCCGCAGGCGAACCCTCGTCACCGCCTGCATGCGGTAGCCGCTCGTGGTGTGCTGCGAGCCCTGCTGCCGGAACTGAGCACAGACATCAAAGGCCACATGCGCTCACAGGCTGAGTTGCAGGAGGCTTCCGGCTACCAGGACCGCCCAGCCGACTTCGCCGACCTGTTACGAATTCTGGACGGCGAACTCCGCCTGATCACCCCCACCGACCCGGAGGGGAAGGATGAAGGAGGAAGGCTGAAGGAGGAAGGAAAGACCAGTCCCGCTGCGATTGATTCATCCTTCAGCCTTCAGCCTTCAGCCTTCCGTTACTATCAGCTCACCCACGACTACCTCGTCCCCTCACTCCGTGATTGGCTCACCCGCAAGCAGCGTGAAACCCGCAAAGGCCGCGCCGAGTTAAAGCTGGAAGAACGGTCGGCGATCTGGAATGCAAAGCGGGAGAATAAGCAACTGCCCACGGTCACCGAATGGCTCAGCATCCGCATGCTGACAGACGCCAAACGCTGGACGGACACGCAGCGAACCATGCTGAGCAAAGCGGCTCGGGTTCATGGAACACTGTGGGGCGGTCTGATATTGACAGTGCTGCTGGTGAGCGTGGGAATTCAGCAGTGGGCCTCGGCGGAACGCTGGAAGAATCTTCAGGACCAAACGCGAGCTGCCGCAGAATCCCTGCAGAACAACCTTGGACCAACTGTGCCGGTCAATTTGAAAGAGCTTGGAAAGCTGCCAAAGGAGCTGGTGCTTCCAGAACTGCAGTCTCGTTTCGCCTCTGCCACAAATGCTCGTCACAAACTGTCGCTGGCGTTTGCCCTTGCCGGATACGAAGAGCTGGATGCCGAGTATCTGGTCTCGCGGATTGACGATATCGCTGACGCAGATACTGGTAATTATGTCACGGCGTTGCAGGCCAATACCGCAACCGCCCTTTCGGCCCTGAAAGCCGAGGCCCTGAAGTACAGCAACAAATCCGATTGGCGTCGGAAGGCAAAGCTGGCGATCGCGGCCCTCGGTCTGGGTGACACAGAACTTGCCCTTGATGTCTGTGCCTTTGAAAACCGGCCCGACCCAGAACAGCGGACATTATTTATCGATGAATTTCCAGCAATTCCCGGTCACTGCATGGAACGCCTCCTATTTGGCCCAGTTTAGCGGTGAGCTGCTGAAAGTCGATCAGGTTTGGGATGTTGCTCGTAGCACGGCGGTGAACTTGTCAGTCGTCCGTGCGGAAACGGGATGAATCGGCGTTGATTGGCCGGTGGTGCGCGGACCGTCTACGCAACGCGGGGACGAGCGACGGTTTTGCGGGCGGTGGGCAACAGTTTTGCGGGCGGGCGGCGGCGGCCTACGACGAATCCTGCAGGACCGGCTGCTGACGGGCAACGCCGTTGATAATCGCCTCGTACAGTTCCTGCATGGAGGCGAACACCAATACGTCAAACAAGTTCCGCATCTTTTCCCAGAGCGAACGTTTGTTGTGTCCCCGCTTCTTCCAGGCGGCCTGAAACAACGGGCAGCACCGTTGTTGCGTCTGGTCCACGAGGAAGACCAGCAGCATGACCATCATCAGCACCACGGACAGATTCTGCACGCCATGACCGTAGTTGTGTTCGAGATTGTAGCCCTGATTTTTCAGGGTGTTGAAGGTTTCGTTCTCAATCTTCCAGCGAGCTCGGCCGCCGCGCATGAGGGTATCGACGTTGTCGGGCGTCGGCACGAAGTCGGTGATCCAACTGAAATACTGCACCTTGCCGGCACGCTCGACTTTCTTCACGATCCGGGTGGGATGGATTTCCCAGTATTCGAGCACGTTGACCAGATGGTCCGGGTGCGACTCGTTGAGCGGCACGCCAATGTGCCAGCGAAAGTGATGCAGCACGCCCGCCGAATCGACCTGGGTGTCGATCTGCGTTCGTCCGGCCTCGTCGTTGGCGTGCAGGTGCTCGAACAGAAAAGTGTGGTCGCCGGGCTTGACGCCGATGATGTAGTGCGCGCGGGCCTCACGCAGGTCGTCGAGGTGCGGCGCGTTGGCGCTGAGTGCGTCCTCGACGATGATCACGGGCAGGTGGGGATGCTCCTGGCGAAAGCGTTTCAGCCAGCGGCGGGTGGCGTTGCGTTCGCAATCGTTCTTGGTGTGGCCGTCCTCGTTGATGATCGGCTCGGGTGCCAGCGGGATGACTTCCTTGAGGTCGGGATGGACCAGCGTGGCACCCAGCAGTTGATGGGACCAGGTGACGCCGCCGCCGCGATGATGCTTCTCCAGACACGAGTCGCAATGGATTTTGCTGGAGGAGAAATAGGTCGTGCCGTCCAGAGACAAGAGGTAATGGCCGTCCAGATAGACGAACGCTTCGAGTGCCTTGCCGCGCTGCAGGCGGCGGAAGACGTCCTGGAACAATGGCCGCAGGTCGTCGGGATCGACAGGGTCGAGGATGGCCCGCATCTGCGAGTCGCAGGGGACGTTGTCGATGCCGTAGATGGTGCGGAAGTTGTCGTTGGGATCGCGGCGGCGCTCGTCAAAAGCCAGGAGCGAAGGATCCTTGAGGGAGAACATGGCGAAGGCGGACATCAGGGCGTCGCCCAGGGATATTTCGGGGCCACCCTCGCGTGTGTCGGGAAGAGCGTCAAAACGGGAGTGGATCAAATGGAACAGGGAGTCGGCGGAAAGCTCTTTGCGTGCCTTCCTGGCGGGGGCGGGGGAAACCATGGGCAAATCCTTTTGCCTGAATGCGAATATGGGCAAACCAGCGAAGAATTTTGCCAAGCGGCTTTACGAAACGGAAGCTCAAAATGCCCCATTTTTCATGGGGAAACTCGAAGGCCGGGAATTGCTGATGAATTTCCAAAGTGGGATATCGATCGAAACGCCGTACTCGCTGCCGTGAAAAACAGTGACAGTCCGGCATTACGCTCGGGAATCTGTCTCGCTGTCGGCCAAGTCCCTGATGAGCAGGTCATCGACGCTGACAAAGAAGCATGGAAGTTGGTTGCATCCCAGTGGTTCGTGGAGCACGGCGATACCACGACGCACAGTGCCGCAGGGTGGCTGCTGCGGCACTGGAAGTTACCGCTGCCTGAGATCCCGAAGCCACATGAAATCACACCACAGCGGGACTGGTTTGTGGTGAAAACCAATGGAGCGACCATGCTGCGCATTCGTCCGGAACCTTCAGCCCCTGCTGCGGTGATTCCTGATCCGGTCGAAAAGTATCGTCAACAGTTGACAGGGCTGGAGAGCGCAGTGGCGGCAGAACTGGACAAACCTGCGGTTCGCATGGAACGAGCGGTCGCGCACTTTCAGACGGGAAACCTCGACCGTGCTCTGGAAGATCTGACCTTCCTCATGGAACACGAACCCGGTGCAGCGTTGCCGACCGTCCTGATGTATCGAACTATGACGCTGGCCCGTATGGGCAGAGCGGACGATGCGAGACAGTCGCTTGCCAGGTATCTGGAACAGGAGGTTCCAGCGTCCT
>CAZFDW010000533.1:0-4681 GCA_964517865.1 uncultured Chitinophaga sp. | reverse complement strand
GTTCATCGTAGCGCGCGGATTCGAATTCGGTTTCGGTGAGCTGCGTCGGAAAGGCACCGGCACCCAGAAACCCCGTGGCCATCATCGCCAGTGGATTATCCGGAGCCAATTCATCCCCGGCCAGTTGCCACTGCACGAACTTGTCATACGGCAGATCGGCATTCAGGGCGCGGATGAGAAAGTCGCGATAATGAAATGCATTCGGGCGGTCGTAATCCTGTTCGTAGCCGTGCGATTCGGCGAATCGCGCGACATCCATCCAGTGCCGCGCCCAGCGTTCGCCATATTGAGGCGACTCAAGCAATTCATCGATCAGCTTCGACCACGCATCAGGATCCGGATCGTTGACAAACTCATCAACCCTCTCCGGGGTCGGGGGCAGTCCGATGAGACCAAGGTAAGCGCGGCGAATGAGCACATGTCGATCGGCTGTTGCGTTTGGTGAAAGCTTCACGGCTTCCTGTCTGGCCCGCACAAACTGATCAATCGGCGTTCGGCACCACGCCGCATCTTCCACCACCGGCGGCGTGATCGGCTGCAGAGTCTGAAACGACCAGAACTGCCGATCACTGTCTTTGACCTTCATTTCCAAGGCTGGCGTCGTTGATTTTTCGACCAGCGGCGTATCGTACGGTGCGCCCAGATTGATCCAACTGCGAATCTGTTCGATCGCTTCCTCGGGCAGCTTTGGTTTTTTGAACGGCATGTGCGGATCGGCCGTGTGCTGGATCAAAGCCACCAGATGGCTGTCGTCCGCGGCATCCGTCACGAACCCGCTGCTCATCAGCAATTCTCGCGATGACAGATCGAAATCGCCTTTCACGGATTTGCCGCCGTGACAATCCAGGCAGTGTTTTGTCAGCGTCGCGCGCACCGATGACTTGAACAAGGCAAGTCCCTTTTTCGCGCGTTCAGGATGATCGGCGGGAAGCGGCTTTTGTTCGTCCGCAATGGCCGGTTTCATCAGCACGATCAAGATAATGAGACGCACTGCAATCAAACGGCAACGCATCGGGAGGACTCCTTGGTGGCAGGATTTCGGCATCCGCGCTAAGGTCTGCGGATGGAAGGGCGAGACTCGCATTGTACGCAGACGGTTGGTGATTCCAAAGCCACTGTAGCCCTCTCGCTCCGTCGAGAGGAGCCATTAACGTTGCCGCGAAATTGAAGTTGCAGCGTGATATCTCCCAGAATCGGCGAGCCTGAATTCACTCTGGAGACTCGGTTTTTTAACTGCACATATTCTTCACGCGGTGCGAATTGACAATGGCGAGCGGCTGGGCGTGAGCCCTCCGTGGCCCCTGCATGAACACACGGAGGGCTGACGCCCAGCCGCTCGCCGCTGCCTCATTTCTGGTCGCTTAAAGAATAGAATCCGGTAGTGTCAGAGATTGAAACCCTGCTGACTCTTTCGCACATCATTTGACAAATGCTCATCACGACGGAGCGTGATGGCCACTTTGGGAATGCCGCTGGCGTTGAGGCTCAACGGTTCACTTCAGCCCGTAGAACTTCGTCGCTGTATCACCAAAGATTGCGTTCTGTTCTTCGGTGCTGATGCCTCCCAGCACTTCGTTGAGCGCTGCGAAGGCAATTTCATAGCTGGCGGCGAGTTCACACACCGGCCAGTCGGAACCGTACATGCAGCGCTTTGGACCAAAGGCTTCCAACGCCGTATTGACGTAGGGTTTCAGATCAGCGGGCTTCCAGTTTTTCCAGTCCGCTTCGGTCACCATGCCACTGAGTTTGCAGTAGATGTTCGGAAACTTTGCGGCGGCCTGAAGATCTTTCTTCCAGTCGGCGATCTTCTGATCTTTGATCTTTGGCTTTGAAAGATGGTCGATCACCATCGGCAGCTCGGGCAGCATCTGAGCCAGCGCGGGGGCATGCTTCAGATGCTGCGTGAAGAACAACAGGTCGAACGGGACTTTGTGTTTCTGGAGCACTTTCAGGCCACGTACAATGTCCGGCCGGATGATAAAATTGTCATCCGGTTCCCCCTGCGTAATGTGTCGGATGCCGACAAATTTCGGGTGCTTCACGAATTCATTCAACTGCTCTTCGCATTTTTCGGATGCCAGATCCACCCAACCGACGACACCGGCAATAAAATCATGCTGCTCAGCCAGTTTCAGAACCCAGCGGTTTTCTTCGACATTGTGCTGAGTCTGCACAAACACTGACTTGTCGATGCCGCACGCTTTCAGATGCGGTTTCAGGTCTATCGGCAGGAAGTCACGACAAATGGGAACATGCTTCGGATCGTGAAGCCATGCATAGTCAAACGGCAGATCCAGTTTCCAGAAATGCTGGTGAGAATCGATAATCATTTCAAAGCTCCGGTAGCACGAAGTGAAGGCCAACCCGCTGATTGTCGCGAGTTGAACCCTTGAGGTCGAGTGAACCGGTGCCTGACCCGAGCCAGCCTTGAACCTGCAAATGGCCGGTGCTGAGGGAGAATGAGCCGTTTCACCATCGGGGCTCGCCTCCAGACTGCCCATATCACATCCTGCGCGGTCACTGACGACACAATGATTCGCAAGCTGAGAATTCCTTGAAGCCGGGCCTTGACTGCGTCGATTCATATATGTAACCTTTTGGTTACATATGGAACCAGAATCAATGGATGCCGTGTTTTCGGCCCTTTCCAGCCAGACTCGGCGAAAGATGCTCGACCTGATTCAGAACATGCCCGGCTGCAATGTGGGGGATGTTGCGAAGTACTTTGACTGCAGCCGCATCATGGTGATGAAGCACCTCGATACGTTGACGGCGGCAGATCTTGTGATCTCGCAGAAAGTGGGGCGACGTCGCGAATTGTTCTTCAACGCGGTCCCGATTCAGATGATTCATGACCGTTGGACGACGGAATACAGTCGATTCTGGGCCACCCGGGCAATCGATCTGAAACACATGCTGGAATCTCGTCAACAGAAAGCCGATCCATGACCGAAGTCACTCAACAAATCTGCAAAGTCCTGATCAAGGCACCGATCCAGGATGTCTGGAACGCGCTGACCAAAGAGGGTGAAGTGCTGCCGTTCTTCTTTGGTTCTGTCATGCACACGACGGGGCTCAAACCGGGTGCTCAGTTGCGGATGCGAACGCCGAATGGAAAATTCACGGGCGTCGTCGGTGAGATCCTGGAATGCAATCCGCCGTACCGGTTCTCTCACACGTTTCGTTTCACGAATTTCGACGACCCGCCGTGCGTTGTAATCTATGCATTAAAGGAAGTCGAAGGGGGAGTGGAGTTTACGCTGATCTCGGACAAAGTGCCTGTGGGGACAAAGACAGAAAAGAACATGGCTCAGGGCGGTCCCTTCATCACGGATGTGCTGAAGTCACTTGTCGAAACCGGCCGGCCATCCTTCGGCAAGCGAATCCTGCTGTGCATCATCAGCCTGATGGGGCCACTATCACCAGCCAAATGCCGGAGCGAACACTGGCCACTGGATCGAAAAGTCTGAGTCACAGGTTGTGTTCAGCGCGACGACGTTACGACTGTCGCCAGGCGACTCAGCAGCATCGCCGCGATGGCAATGGCCAGAGGTGTCAGCGCGGCGAGGGTGGCTTGACTCATCAGCGCTTCGGTGCGACCGTAATGCATTTCGTTGTACAGCCTCGTGATCACGGGTTCCACCTGGACGGGGCGGAGGATGGACGCGACGGTGACGTCCCAGAAGCAGCGGTGCGCAACGATAAGTCCACCCAGCAGCCAGCGACCGGTGGTGAGTCGCCAGCGAATCGTGGCCATCTGCCTGCGGATGCGGGACTTTTCAGACACCGCCAGTAACTTTGCCGCATGCAGCGCCGCCGGATCAGCGACGCGCAGCAACAGCAGCACGACCGCGACTGCAAACGGCAGCACGGCCAGTGTCTGACCCAGCAGCATCGGGAGCCATGTGTCGTAGAGTCCTCGCAGTCCGGGCAACTGGAACAGGGCCAACAGACCGAGGCTGAGGACTAATGAACCCAGGAGACCGGGCAGTAACAGACTCACCCAAAGGATTCTCCTGAGCGATATGGCGCCAGCCACCGGTAACTGTCCCTGAAATCGCACAGCGAACCGGCGGCTAGCGCCGTGCCGCTCACCAATCCCGGTGCAGATTCGGAGGGCGATCCCCAGCGACATGACCGTGGCCCCGACGGCAAATCCTGTCGAAGTCAGAATCTGAACAAGGGATTGTCTCAACGTTGCGTTTTCCAGCATCAGCATTCCGCCGCGTATGATCGGCAACGCATTGTGAATGAGTGGCCATACCACGAACAACACGATCCCCGGGGTCAGCAGTGCGGAAAATTGCACAGACTTCCAGACAGACGAACCACCGCTTAACCGGTGATCGCAGACGAGGCTGTTCCCGTCTGCCACGGGTGTCTTCAGCAACGCATATAACGCCGGTCCAAGCATCACCAGTTCGCAAAGCAGCGGACCAGCCATCATCCTCAGCGAATCCCACAGCGGCAGGCGCGCCGCATGAGCGTCAAAGAGCCACACCGACCACGAAATCGGATAACGGTCAATCTGCATCAGCGCGGCCGTTTCAAATTCCTGAAACGTGACCAGAGCCATCACACTCCATGCAACGAGCGGCGCTTGCCATTCGCCAAAGATCTTCAGCCGCAGCCAGCCAGCCCACCATGTTGCCGACCCCATCCTGTTACGCAGCAGGACCCA
>CAZFDW010000532.1:0-4682 GCA_964517865.1 uncultured Chitinophaga sp. | reverse complement strand
CTCGCTCCGCTTTGAGGAACCGCCCGCTCCGGACCCGCACGCCGGGTGGTGTGGGGCGGGTCTCGGAGTAATCCGGGTAGCGATCGCGATCTTTTTTATGTGCCTTCGTTGGGCAAGCACTTCAATTCTCGATGCGGGAGTAGAATCAACACGACGAGCCCAAGAATACCAAGTATGGCCAACAGGCCAAGTTGTTTTGAATACCCTTTCCCTTGCGCGTAATGCATCCCGCCCCAAACAAATGCAATGAGCCCGCCTAGAATGAGTGCCAAACCGATTTCAATGGAGATCGGCGATATTTTTGGCAAGAAGAATCCCGCAAGTTGTAGCACGAATCCCAATCCCACGCCGTTGTTTGCGTTCGTTTGCGATTGGGCGGGCATAAATTTCGTCGTGTCTCTTACGGCGTACAGAAACAGGAAGATGCCGACGAGGGTGCATGCAAAACCTGAGATCGCGAAGAGTTGAATGTATCGATCGTCCGCAACACTCATTGAGTACAGGTTTGGATTGCTGAGGACTGCGAGCAACAGTCCTATGGCGACAAGTGCGAGACCGACGAGTGCAAATGCGACGACGCGCCAGTGGTTCTTCGGCGTACTTGTCATCGGTCTGAGCTCCTGATTTGATTCGTACGGATTCATTGACACGCTCGGTTCCTGTTGTTGCGACATAACTGAATAACACGCGCCGTGTGATATTGGCCAAGTGAGCCAAAAAACACGGGCGAAATGATGGTTTGTTCCAATAGGACAATACTGACTCGGCCCGTGCGAATCAATCTGGTCTCCCATGCTTCGCTGTCACGCCGACTGCCTGAGACGCGAACACTGTCTCTGTGAACTACGCCCACGTCGAAGACTCACGCAATCCGGTCTGCCGACGTGGGATTCCGATGTCGGTTCAGCCATTGTCGCGACGCGGCCCGACAGTCGGAAGTCTATGCACAGGATGCTGCGTTGTCACGGTGGTGAAGCGATTGAATGCGGATCATCCACTGTTAGTCAGAGGCCGTGAGGCAGCGGCGATCGGCCGGACATGCGGGAAGCCATTCGCATTCTGATGCGTCCTGATGACATGCTGGAGACGTTCAGCGAGTTGGCGGTGAAAGAGCCTGACCTGATGCGACTGACGCTTCAGGCGTGCGTTGCGGCGCTGGTGAATGTGCACTGCCTGGACTGAATTTCGCAGTTTTAGGTGACAAACGAGGTGACAAACCCACCGGTGATAGGCCGGCCACACGAACAGCATCATCCGAACTGTCTCGCCCGTTTGTTCATGCTTCGGAGCATCGACACATCGGGAGTCGCTGGTGATATGGCAAGCAAGAGTGGTGACAGAGCAACTCGACCTGTTCGCGGAACTCATGGGTGTTGAGCGAGACATGTTCATCGCGGTCAGACGATCGACCGACTTATCGTGGCGTCGACGGCGAGTCTGTGACCTTCGACCTGCAATTGTACGCCGAACATCACGCCACGCACGACGCATTTGCCGGCTGTGATACGCGCTGACTAGATGGCGGAGGTTGCGCATGGCGTGTTGTGTCGCAGGTGCGCTCCCCTCACTATTTGAGCGAAATTGTGTCGCGTTCCGACGCAAATTGTCGTGTGGTTCAGGATCGCGAGGATGGCGTCAGAATCGCGTCTGCCGCAATACACTGCGAGCCTTGCCTCTGCGATGTCGTTGCTCTGTGGCGATCGCTGGGATGCCCTATTCTGGGTCGTCATCGCGGTGGCGAAAACAACCCATGCCGGGGTGTTGAGGGAGCGGGTTGCTGGACTGAGTGTGCGCCATCCGCCAACACGGCATCAGCGTCGGTTCGCACCTGCGCAATCTGTCGCACTCGCGGAATCAAGGCCTTATTGGTTACCGTTTCCTCCGCACGAGGTTTGTCCACATGTGGCGTACGAGAACCCAGCGTGTAGACACCGTCTCCGCGTAGGTCATCTCCGGATAACGTCGCGGCCAAATCAGAAACAGCGGCGTCCAGATCGCTAAGCCGAACACGTACGTGGCCACCATGAGGAGTAGTAACACGCCTCGGATAAGGCCACCTGATGATCGTTGATCTTCCATTATGATCACAGTCCTTGCTGCAGCCACGGACAAGCGTCATGGGCTCGACATCGCTCTCGGCAGGCCTGTCGTTCGGTTTCTCCGAACGGTCGCCGGCACCGCAACACCAAAGGTAACCCGGCGGCGGCCAAGAACCGTTGATTTCAGAACACGCCCGATCCGCCGCTCGGGTTGACAGCCTTGTTATTTGCTTTGTGCGGCTTTCGCAGTGTCAACATGTAAGACTTCGAGCTTCTTCAATCGATCGATCTGCCAAAGAACGGTCGCCTTGTCTCGTGTGGTCACGAGTACGTAAGTTGGAAAATACTCGACGCTTGACACATCGATCGTGCTTCCACTTGCCTCTTCTGAAGTTGCCGTTTTCGATGTGATCAGCATGTAGGACACTGAGAGATTGCCCGTAATGACACGATTGGATGGCTGCTTCACGGTCGCAGCGTAGGCGAGACCGATGACAGCAATAGCCAACGCGAAGCACAATGCGATCAGGGCAAGCCTTGAAGGCGACTCCGTTTTCGCGGCGACTGGTTCATCGTTCATCGTTTGCGTTCTCCATATCTTGCGTCTTGTCGGGACGACGGCTTTGACTTGATCCGGATCGTCGTGCCGTCGTACGAGGCCTCGCAGCAAATAACTCTGAATTACACGCGCCACTTGATATCAGCCACGACGGCCAGAAAACACAACGCCTTTGCAGGATTGTTCCAATATCAGCGCGCCAAGGCTCTCACAATACTGTCTCGCCCCTCCGGGTGTCAATCTGCCGGAGCACCTGCGAGTTCAGTGCCGGAAGAGCAAAGACAATCGCAGAGCCATCGACTCTTTCGTCCATCGAGGCAATGGCGAGAAGACGTTGAAGCCGCGCAGGATCTTCCGTCCTTCGAATGCGAGGTTCATGCCTCCACTCCGTAGGCCTGGTAGTAACCCCAAATCCTCACCGAAACAATCCGGCCAGTCATTGGCGATTTGTTCAACCCCTGAATCTGCAACCATCCGCCGGCGATGTGTTCCAGGCACGAACTCGGTCCACGCATTCCGCGAATGAATCCGCCGGGAATCATTTCAACGGCCGCCGCCTTGCCGCCTTCATTCTCCAGCATTGCGTTCTCATAAATCAGCCGCATTGTCAGATGCTGGTGCCAGCGTCCGCCAGGCTGTGCCTTCCTCTGATCTGCCTCAAGCGTCAGGATGCGGCCGCGTCGCACACTGGCTGTCCCGCGATGCAAGGCGTGGGATATCACTCCCGCCGTGCGTGTGTGCCAGTATTCAGCTTTGCTCCACTGGCACAATGCCCGGTCCCGGTGTCGTTCGTGTCGGTTCGCCTGGCGTTGTGCTCGGCTGGCATTCTGGTTGCCGAATGCGTTCGCCGCACTGAGCCTGATGTTCGCCCGTCGCAAACGTCAGCAGCAGAAGCTGGCAGCGTAATAGATCCTGTGACGAGAATCAGAATTCACAAGACGGACGGCCATTACGGTCGCCCGTTTTTCGTTGGTGCGTAGCGGTGAATGTGGTCCATGACACCGGCACACTGTCAGGCCTGACCTACGCCAGAGCCCTGACACGCTGCGCAACCACGCCATGGTACTACTCCAAGCAACTGTGCCCGGACGCAGTTGAGCCATCGTCTACGCGATGCGCAGCGTCAACCCAGCAGGCAATGGCTCGAAAGCATTGCAGCAGGTTCTGACCATCCGACCGAACAATCTGCCCACTGCATTCACCCGACTCTGCTTGAACAGAGTCCCTTCACGACAAACACACACCGCCTTCACAAAACGCTAACGGCAATCTGCTAAAATATGCAGCGTGTCCCTGTGAATGCCGTACGAATGACGTCGGAGAAGACCAGCATGATCAACGTGTCTGCAACGCGAAATGTTCCCGAGCCTGCACGCTGCTCATTGTGGGCCTTGGCCTCCGTTGTCATCGGCTACGTGCCACGTCTCCGAAAGCGCAGAACGAGCCTCGCTGTCCTGTGGGAGAACGGCGCGTCGATTGAGGAAGCTGTCCATTCAGATTCGTCTACGTCGCAGTTGCTTGGATGGGTGTAGGCGCGGAGCCGTTTCGACTGCTGTTACAGGCGAACACCTCTCACACTGTCACGCAAAACGCTTCGCCCGGAGCAGAACGTGATTGAAGGCGCTCGACGCAGGCACGACAGCATGGCGGCAGGTGGCGATACAACGTCAGAGCATTGACAACGCATTTCGTCAATCGCCCCGACATTCCCACCAATTCTCTGCCCATCGCCGATTGCACGCTGTTTCGGCCCCGTTTCGGTAGCATCCGCCCCCCTTCGAGCGGTATCGTGTCCGGGCAGTCATCCAGAACGAAGACAAGAACGACGCCCCCGACCGCCACCAACGCCCACGAACGGCCACCCCGCTCAATGTTTGAACAAGCCTTCAAGAACATCGACGACGTCCTCTGGAAAGACGCCGGCTGCACCAGCGAACTCGACTACACCGAACAAACCTCCTGGCTGCTCTTCCTGAAATACCTCGACGCCCTTGAACGCGACAAAGCCACCGAAGCCCAACTGGACGGGAAGAAATACACCCACATCCTCGACAAGCCATACCGGTGGGAAAGCTGGGCAGCGC
>CAZFDW010000531.1:0-4685 GCA_964517865.1 uncultured Chitinophaga sp. | reverse complement strand
AATCTGTTTATGCCGACGTTTTGGAATGTCAATCACGGCCGGCGTCCATGCGCTCGCCGGCATGTTTTCCAGGCGACGCATGATACTGCTGCCACGACGACGAATGGTCACGAATGACACATCCTTCATCTTCGTGATCTGTGACAACTCTTCGTAAGTCGTCAGCTTCGAATCGAAGTACAGCCACTGCGGATTCTTGCCCATAATCCTTCGCCAGAATTCGATGAATCGAAGTACTTCGCAGGACTGCTGAGTGCGCGTCAGATTCGCGTTTGAGTAGCAAACAACCTTGCTTTTCTGCTCCATTGCGAAGAAAGTCAGCACGCTTGGCCCGGCTTTTCCACGCATCGGCTGGAAGTGGTTTTCCAGGTCCGTTTCTTCGCCGCGATGACCAATCGCATGGAAGTCCAGCGAGAACGAAGTGGCCTCGGGGAACAGCAGCGGAGACAGCTTCTTAATCCATCGTTCCAGGAGTTGCACCTAGTGCTCTCGCGTTGTGCGGTACGAGTAGTCGGTGGCAAAGCTTTTCTTCGGCAGGATGTTCAATCCGGCAAACAGACCGAGTGCTTCATCACAGTTGAAATCATCAATGTGGCTCAGTCGTTCTTTGTCCAGCAGCTTGAGCACAAGCAGACTCAGCAGTGCGTTCGTCGCGGGAATCATTTGCGAACCTGGATAGCCGGCCGCAGTCACAAGGCGATCAAATCGCAACCGCGACAGCAGTGGCAAGAAGAAAAAAATTCCGGCATGTCGAGTCACGATTCGCCGCCCTCGTTCCAGTGAGAGAGCCTGGACATCGGCGACCGGAATTTCTACTTCATCATTCTCGTCGGCTGCTGCACAACCACGATGGGGCGAAACAAAAAGGGGGGTTCTTCTCCAGGTTCACGCGACCGACGAAATTCACTCGTCCAGTTGCGAATTGACCCACAAGTCAGATCGAATCTCTTCGCCACATCCTGCAACGGTTCCTCTTCCACAAACACAGCGAGAAGTGCTTCATATCGTCGGTGAATGGCTTGCTCGGGACTCAAAAAGTAGTCTGTGTAATCGCTCCTGTTCATGTTTCCCTCCCTGTGAAATTGTCATGAGCAAATTTCCTCCGGAAGCGATTATTATGTACTTCAAATTTGGCCTCCGCCAAAGACAAAATCCCGGTTCACTTTGTAAAAAGCAGCTTGAAACCGTCTTGAGCGACAGAGGCGGCAGATTCTGGAATTCATAAAAAGCCGGTTTCACTAAAATTTGCTCATGACATTTTTGAGGGCAAAAACACGTAATTTGCAGGGGTTTTGTGTTTCTGAATGGCAGTTTTGTCATCAGCAAATCGCCTGCGGAAATCGGCGTCAAAGGTGCGGGAGTGGCTGCGACGAGTGGATAGAGCACGGCATATTGTGCCGGAGTCGCCACGGTGAGTAACTCGAATAACTTCGGAATATCGCTGGCGGCATAGTCGGCAAACGCATTCGCGGCACTCGACCGCTGAGCGTCAGGCGATGTTGCGTGACCGAAGATCTTTTCGAGATCCGGCAGCAGTCGCCCGCTGATCGGTCGCAGATTCTCACGCAGCAGCGGCTGGAATTCGGCATTTTCCACGACCAGTTGCCCGGCCACAAACTGCAGGTCCTGCTCTGTCCACGACGCTGCCTTGGATGCGGGAATGTAATCCGCCAGCGCTACCGCTGCGCGAAACCGGCGCTTGGCCTCGGCTTTGTCGTCCCGCAGGATGGCCCACAACTTTTCTGTGAGTTCCGCTGCGTACTGACGCAGTTGCTCACGAATCGGTCCGATGTAAGGGCCCTTGTTGGTGAGCAGTTCTTCCAGCAGTGGTTCGACTAGAGTTTTGTCTCCAGCAACTGTCGCGAGCCGTGCATGCAACTGCGCGCGATTTTCGTCGATGGTTTTGGCATCGAATGTGACCAGCGGAGACAGATACGTCGCTGCGATCGCTTGATTGCTGTCCAGCTCTTTCACGATCTCCGGCACCTGGGCGGGTTCGGCACTTTTGAGTCGTCCCACGAGCCCTTCGATACGGGTGGTTTCCTGCTCCTTCGCTTTTTCGACCAGCAGCTCGCGTCGATTCTGATCCACGCGATTCCATGTCCAGAATCCTGCCATGGCGGCAAGACCCAGGATCACGAGAACTGTTGTCGATCGAAACAGATGGAACCCACCGGCCCGCTTCATCATGGCGCGCTGTGGTGCCGTCCAGTACTTCGACTCTGTCCGCGTGCGAATGCTGAGCCATTCCGTCAGCGACGGCAGATGGCGGTTTTCGGGCTTCGCGTTCCAGAGGGCTGAGCGTTCGGACAGTTTGAGTTCTGCTCGGCCACGGCGGGTTTCTCGTTGCTTGCGGGTGAGCCATTCGCGCAGGGAAGGAACGAGGTAGTCGTGGGTGAGCTGGTAGTAACGGAAGGCTGAAGGATGAATCAATCGCAGCTGGATTGGTCGTTCCTTCCTCCTTCATCCTTCCTCCTTCATCCTTCCACCTTCATCCTTTCCCTCTGGATCGGTGGGTGTGATCAGGCGAAGTTCGCCGTCGAGGATTCGCAGCAGGTCCGCGAAGTCGGAGGGACGGTTCTGATAGCCGGCGGCCTCCTGCAGCTCGGCCTGGGAACGCATGTGGCCCTTGATATCAGTGCCCAGTTCCGGCAGCAAGGATCGCAAAACACCACGTGCCGCAGCGGCATGTCGACGGTGATTGGGATTGGCCTGCGGCGAACTGAATGTTTCTTCCAGAAAATTGACGCCGATGCCCTGTGTTCCGCCCACCTGTTCCAGTGTGGCGGTTGTCCAGGGTTTGCCTTTGATCATTTCCGCAAACAGCGACAACCGGACAGAAACGACTTTGTCGTCCTGAGCGAGACCTGCAGAAACATCTATGACAAACTGCTGCTCATCGGCCGACATGTTCCCGGCGTTGGCCGGCAACTTGCCGAACGCCTGACCGAATTTCGTCAGAACTTTGGCAGCGTGGTCGACATCGAACAGGTCGATAAGTGCAAAGTTGTGGCCTTGAAGAATGGGAATATCCAATACGTTCATCAGCCGAGCGGCGGCAACGGAAAAGTCGTCACGTACCATGACGATCGCCTGCAGTCGACCGCCGTCGCATTGCCGCAGGGCTTTGACCAGTTCTGCGTCCGGTTCCGCTCAGTGAGCATGACCACAGTCTGCAGCAAGTCAGGCGATTTATGACTGGGCATTGCGGATGCCTGATCAGTGGTTGATTCGTTCGCAACTTGTGGACCGCCACAAGTTCCTGATGAGACATCAGAAAAGCTCGGACCTTGGCTCGAAACTTCTGCCACTGATCCGCCGGAGCAAAGCCTGGCAACTTCACCTCTGTCGCCGTCCCCATTTCATCTTTAAAATCCTTGTAGATCGGTTTCCGTTTGTGCTTTTCGATTAGACGAACCAAAGACCGCAACCGCCGCCGGACAGCCTCCAGCATCGGACTTGCCACGTTTTCCCACCATTCATCCGTTTGCAGGTCCTGAATCAGCGCCATTTGCTCATGAACCATTGGAATCGCCGATTTCTCTTCCAGCAGACCGGCAATCGCTTTCACCTGCTCCACCAGCCTCTCAAACGCTGGTTCGGCACGTAGCACCGCAAGTTGCAAGTTCAGGATCAGCAGGTCAAACCGTTTCGCTTTCTCCGCCTCAGACTCCAGCTCTGTCGGCAATCCTGCAACATGAATCGCCTCATCGGCGTCTGGCTCCAGATCCAGGCGTCGCAGATGCTCACGGAAGCCTGGACGGTTCACATTCAGGAGCCTGTTGGCGAAGAACGGAAACAATTCCCCGCTAACATATTCCTGGTCGGAAACATCAAAGGGGTCAGGCCTCTTTGATTGCATAGTTGGTATGGTGTGTGTAGAATCTCGCTGAATTAAGGAGCGATCACCCATGCCGAGAGCACCCCGAGCGGACGAAGCTGGCGGACTTTATCATGCCCTCAACCGTGGCAATCTGCGAGCCGATATTTTTCGCAAAGACGCCGATTTTGCCGCGTTTGAGCGAATTCTGCACGAGGGTTTGCAAATTCATCAGGTTGAGTTGTACAGCTATCAGTTGATGTCCAACCACTATCATCTGGTTCTTCGTCCCTTGATTGACGGCGAAATGAGCCGATTTATGGGCTGGATTGGTGGCACTCACACGATGCGTTATCACGCCCACTATCACACCAGTGGGCTCGGTCATGTTTATCAGCAGCGATACAAAAGTTTTCCGATTCAGGACGATCACCACTTCTTCGTCGTCTGCCGATATGTGGAGCGAAATGCCCTGCGAGCAAACCTTGTCGATCGTGCCGAGAATTGGCGTTGGGGTTCTCTGTGGCGCTGGCGTCAGCAGGCCGAACCCGATCCAAAGCTTCTGTCGCCGTGGCCGCTTCCACGATTACCGAACTGGGTGGAACGAGTCAACGAACCACTCTCGAAGCAGGAACTGGACGCCGTTCGCCTCGCCGCGCATCGAGGCCGTCCTTTGGGCGACGAAGCCTGGGTGGAATCCATTGCCAGACGGCTCAATCTCGAATCTACCATGCGTCCCCGAGGGCGTCCAAGAGTCCGCTTCCCTGACGACGAATCAAACAAAGAGGCCTGACCCCTTTGTTTGATGTTTCATAATCGCATAATCCCGCCCCAATCAGTAGCATTCGTTGCGCTCAGGTCGAAC
>CAZFDW010000530.1:0-4707 GCA_964517865.1 uncultured Chitinophaga sp. | reverse complement strand
TTGTGGAACTCTACAACTGGCAGATCGATGAAATGGAGAAAGCCGGTGCCAAAGATCGCGCGGTGGAGATCAAACATGCCTCACGCATGAGGTCACTCGCCAACACAGAGAAACGGTCCCGAGGCCAGTTGTTGGGACTTCGGCGGGCAAAAATTGTCCAGACGAGGGCTCATCAGGAAGCCGAGCTGCAGACATTCATCGACAGCAATGCGGCGCGGTCGGCGAAATATGGATCACTGTTGAAGGACATCGATGCCGTCGATGCCGAGATCTCGGCCGCCGGACCTTTTGAGATCAATCTGGTCCAGCTTCGCCAGGCATGTCGAGCCGCGGCGTTTGGTTACTTTGTTTACGATGCTGCTGTCGAGCGCGCGAAGCCGGACCTCGAGCGCGAAACGCCGTACATGGACCGCAATTTTCCGCAGTCTGTGCAGGAGTTGCAGGTTTCCATGAGCGACTGGCATCCGCCGACCGACCAGATCCTGCTGACAGGAATGCTGGAACGCCTGAGCCAGATACCCGCGGCGCGCGAAATCGAACCTCTCAAGGCGATCATGGCCGAACCGAAGACGCTGGCCGCGAAGGCTGAGGCCTTGATTACGAAGACGCGACTGGGCGAACTCAGCTTCGTTCAGGAGTGTCTGAAAAAAACGCCCGCTGAGCTGCAACAAACTGATGATCCGCTGCTGAAGCTGATCGTGCAGTTGCATCCGGTCTATCTGAAGCTGCGCGAGACGGACAAGACCCGCGATGGAAGGCTGAGCCAGTTGTACGGTTCGCTGACTGAGGTCAAGCAGCAGTTTCTCGCCACCAGTTTTATCCCGGATGCCAACGGAACGCTGAGATTCACCTGTGGCCGCATCAAATCCTATTCGCCGGCAGACGCTGTGATCAGAACGCCGATTTCGACTCTGCGCGGAGTGATGGAAAAGACGACCGGAGTCGAACCGTTTATTACTCCGGACCGTGTGCTGAAAAAATATGAAGCCGGTGAGTTTGGTCGCTTCGTGCATCCGCGCCTTGGTCAGGTTCCTGTGGCAATTCTGTACGACACCGATACGACGGGAGGCAATTCGGGCAGTCCGGTCCTGAATTCCAAAGGCCAGCTGGTGGGAGTCAACTTTGACCGCTGCTTTGAAGCCACCATCAACGACTTCGCGTGGAACAAGGACTACAGCCGCTCGATCGGCGTGGATATTCGCTATGTGCTGTGGATCACGGGTATCGTCTATGAAGCGGATCACCTGTTGAAAGAGATGGGTGTGGAGTAAAGCGAGCGGCTGGGCGTCAGCCCTCCGTGTGTTTATGCGCGGGCCACGGAGGACACACGCCCAATGGCACTCACTTTGTCCTTGCGATTTCGTCAAAGTGAGCGACGGCTGGCTGCGGTACTTTCGTTCCTGCCGATCGCCTAAGAAATGTTTCAGGGAAGTGGCAGCCATGCATACAGAAAACCCATTCGAAGTTTCGAAACTCTGCTCAGGAACAATCCAGGCGGACTCGCCATTCACTGGTCCGGGCATGTTTCGAGTTGAAGGAGATGCCCTCGTCTGCGGTCATCCCATGGTTCTGCCACGAATCTGTGCGCGTGGACTGACCAGTGACAATCTCGTTGAGAAGAACACGCTGGTTCAGTTTGCTTCCTTCCGACCCGTCCTCGTACAACGCCGTTGTTCGGTCACGTCAGCACCTCGGCAGAAGTATTTTGGCATAATACGTTTAACCGCGTGGGCAACGCCCCGCGATTGGCAGCGAAGCGCGGCCCGATGGGCACGCGGTTAAACGAAGTAACTTCTGCGCTAGTGCTTACATGTCGCTGACTTGCCGACAAATTTGCCATCCGCACATCTGACGAACCAGAATCATTGAGGAATCGGTCGCATGAGTGTTCAGGAAGAATCGACGAGAATCCTTCGGACGATGCTGTCGATCGCAGCTGCGTTATGTTGGATTCCCTCCAACTCCATGGCGCAGTTGGATTTTCCGGATGGCAACGGCAGCATACGAGGCCGATTCGGAGATTCTGACATCGTTATCACAACAACTTCCCGCCTTGCTGGTGCGATTCATTCGCTGACATGGAGCGGGAAAGAGTTCATCGACAGCGCTGACCACGGTCGGCAGTTGCAGTCGGCTTCCAACTTTGATGCAGGCTCGGCGTTCACGAGTGAAACCTTTAATCCGACCGAAGCGGGTTCGATGCATGACGGGGCGGGCGACCATTCTACCAGTCGCCTGCTGCATTATCTTGCCAAAGACAATCAACTCCAGACAACCAGCCGGATGGCATTCTGGCTGCGTCATGGTGAACTCTCCGCAGGGCATCCGGCAAAGAACACAACGGAACTCTCAGATCATCTGCTGACAAAGCGGGTCACAATTGGCTATCGCGATCAGCCGAACATAATTTCTTATGACGTGACATTCGGCGTTCCGATTGGTGAGTCTCATCAGTATGCTCAGTTTGAAGCCCTGACCGGTTACATGCCGCCGGAATTTCGGCGGTTCCTGGTGTTCGATGAAGCGTCGGGCCAGATTGAACCCTTGTCCGACGGCCCCGGTGAACAAAATCATCCGGTCGTTCTATCGACTGAGGACGGTAAGTTTGCGATGGGCATCTATGCACCCGAGCAGCCGTCGGAAGGCTTTGAAAATGCAGGCTACGGTCGCTGGAATTTCGGCCCACAGCATGTTGTCAAATGGAACTGCGTCTTCCGAATTCGGGACGCAAATGGCATTGCCGCCGGCGACTACTCCTATCGCATGTTCGTCATCATTGGCACTCTCGAAGATGTGCGGCTGGCCATGATTCGTCTGCATTCAGCGGATGATGGCCAGTTTCCGGAGTGAATTCACCGTTCAACATACCCGGTCGCCGGGATCGAAAACAAAGATGCTGACGAACGAGAGTCCGTCGTTTAACCGCGTGGGCATCGCCCCGCGCTCCTGCACCGACATGCACCGACATGTATCGACATCGCTGAGACAAACAACCACCAATGAGCGCGGCCCGCTGGGCACGCGGTTAAACGAGATTGCAGCCTCGGCAAGCTCAGAACCCCCGACAAAACCTGCGCAGGGCCACAAATCACGACAATCCCCGGTTGCACGGGACGCACTTGTCCATCACAGTATGTTGAGTCATCGGAGTATTCCGGAATTATCTTCACCCAGGGTTTCCATGAAGATTCATGCAACATGTCCGGCCTGTCAGGCAACCATCGCTGTCGCTGCGGAGAATGCAGGGAAGCGGGCACGATGTCCGAAATGCGGCGGAGCGATTTTGATTCCTGGAGCAGCTCCGTCCGTATCTCCGCTGGCGGCACCAGGAAAGTCAAAGCCACAGACATTCCCAACAGGAACGTCGCCGCCGCGAAGCGGGGCGTCATCAAATTCGCCTCGCAGCGATCAACCTGAAGCCCGGCCCGGAAAAGCCCGTCGAACCAATGAAGGCCAGGGCGAACGGCCATCAGAAAAAGGCAGACCAGCACCTCAGCGTCGGCGTAAAGAACCCGCTGCGGACGACGTCTGGTCCCAGCCACTCTCGAGTTATTCATCGCCCGCGATTGAAGAAGAACACTATGAAGCGTTTGGAATTCCTCCAAAACGCAGCCAGAATCGCGGCAAATACAATCCGCACACGGGACAGCGTGAAGTCGGAACTTACAACAGCTACACGGCACCCAGTTACAAACCCCCGCTGATCATGGCGGCGATCGGGCTGGGTTCGGCAATTCTGTTCGGCGCGGTTGGGCTGGCATTTCCCCCGGCAGCACTCGCTGGTATGGCGATCGGCGGAGTGATCGGATTCCTGCTCATGCTTATGGGGGGTCTCAAGATCCTTGGAAATGCCTTTGAAGACAGCCCTGTGACTGGATTTCTGTATTTAATGTGCGGCCCGTATGCCTTGTACTTTTTGTTTTCACGTTGGGACGTTAATCAGTATCCGTTTTTCATCAACCTGATGGGTACTCTCGTGTTTGTTGTTTCCATGGTGGTCGGTGGGCTCGCAGGGGCCGGAGATCAAGCAGCGTTCTGGATCGACAGCGTATTTTAGCCGCTCGCAGTAGTCGGCGGGCTCGAAGCCAGGTAACTCCATGTCCAATTCCGCCAACGTCAATTCGGTCGATGCCATTCGTCTGTTTGCGGCGGCGGTGGCGAAGTTTCAGGAGGAAGCACGGCTGTGTCTCACCATGATGGATGCGCAGTTGCGACAGATTCTGTTCTGGCTGGAACGTGATCGACCTGGCTTCTGGAAGCATGAGATCGAAAACTGTATGCGGGAAGTCGCCGAGGCACGAGTACGACTGCACCAGTGCCGAATGAGGAAACTGGGTGACTTCCGCCCGTCGTGTATTGAAGAGGTCAAAGACCTCGAGAAATCCCAAAACGACGTTGAGTTCGCACAGAAGCAGATTCCCAACGTTAAACGTTGGTTCGGAGAAGCAACGCATGAAGCCGAAGAATATCGTGGCCGAGCCGCGCAGCTGACTCAGGCCGTTGAACGCGATCTTCCGCGACTGATGGCACTCCTGGCGTTCACGATCGATCGACTGGAAGCCTATGCTGCGGTCAGCAGTCCGAGCGGTGTGCCGGATGCGGCCCGCATGCAACAGATCAGCGCGGAGCTTGAGGAATTCCTGAAAAATGCGCAGCAGAACGAAGAAGGTGCACCGTCTGAGACACTCTAAGGACTTGTGTCGAATC
>CAZFDW010000529.1:0-4737 GCA_964517865.1 uncultured Chitinophaga sp. | reverse complement strand
CGTAGGCGAAACTTGGCGACGACGCCTGCGGCTTGCCGTTAAACGATTAAAACGATAGTGCCCAAGGCGGTTGGGGTCTTGACAATGTAGGTAACGACAAGACCAACGTCCAGACAACCTATCGCGCATCAAGGATACCCATTTCCTGGCCATTGACGGGATCAAGCCGTCTGACTTCGACAAGTTTCCAATCTGAGCCATCGTACTTCCAGACCGTTTGCCAGCGTGTGAACACATGGCTGATCATGTCGCCATGATTCACTTTGAGCGTTCCGTTCGCACGCAGATGAGCGTCTGCTGTCCGACCGTCGTCACGAACCGTAACTTCAAGATCTTTGATGTGAAAATCTTTTGTCAGGGTGACCATATTCAGTCCTTCCGCTGCCGTTTCACGCAGTTTCGGCGACTCGTTGGCAATGCAGCCATCGATTGCATCCTGATTTCGATCCCGGAACGCATCCAGCATGTTCTGCAACTGACGTTCGACCGATTCACCGGGTGTCACGATCGCCGCCTCCAGCAGATACAATCCCACCACAGCCAGCAGGCAGACGACAGAAACAGAGCGCCCTTTCGGGACTCCTGAAATCAACGCGACCATGCCTGTTCCGGCAAGCAGCAGCAACAAGGGCCATGGGTTTTCGGTGAGCCAGGACATGAGGAACCTCCTTATCTGAGAACTCGTTGTCGTCTGATATAAGAAACGAGTTCCTGTTCCATTTCGTCTGGCAATTTTCCAAAAGCCGTCACAAATTCCTGAGTTCGTTCTGCGGCCGTCAAACCCACCATCGGCTTTCGCAGCGTCAGGTTTTGCAGAAACGTCCGCATCCCCGAATTTTCTTCGCGCACTAAGTAGTGAGTCAACGCCCATGCTTTGGCATACGCGGCGGGCATCTCTGCGGCATTCAGAAACGCGGAGTCCGATTCAATCAGCGTGTTCATGCCTCCGGAAACCTGATCAGCGCTAACAAGTTTCATGAAACCGGGTTGATGGCGAGGATTCACCAGACCGGGGCGATTCCAGAGCAATGATGAACGCGACGAAGTTGTTTCAAAGTACATCGCCAGTCCTTCGGAAAGCCAAAGGGGATTGTCGGCCATCCTTACCTGCAGTCCTGAATTGAATGCCAACTGATGAACCGCCTCATGCACGATCGTTGCGACCTGCAACGGTTTCTCCGCCAGAAGTCTACGAATTGTTGACGCTGACCGGATCGATCGATCACCAGTCAGATCCAGCAGCAATGTCTGATTGCCCGTGACAGAATAGTATCCGGGCGTATCCTCAAACGAAATCTCAGGATGCTGCCTGGCCGAGTACGTCTGGAATTCCGAGGTGCTGGCAAAGATCACAATCGGCAAACGGCGTGCAGGCAATGTCAGCTCGATCTTCTGTTCGGCCATAAACTTGAAGTACTGATCGAACACAACTTCCAGCAACTTGCTGCAGAACTCAACATATTCCGAAGCGGAGTTGGAACAGACAACGTAGTGCTCGGTCTCTGTGATCTCAAATCCAGCAGGAACCTGCAGCAACAGATCCGCCGCAAGTTCGGCCGACGTAAATCGCAAAAATGGTTCCTGGGTTTCCTCGCGCGACTGCAGTTGTCGCATCGGGATCTGATGCAGCCTGCCATTTCGTTCTTCGAGCAGCAAAGCACTGCCCGGAATCTCAGCCACGATCCGACCCTCCCGGACAGCCGGCTGCGGCTCGCCAATCGTGATCTTCCATGTGGAATCATCACCAGCGTGGCACGAATGCAGCCTCGTTGTCAGGAAACAAAGGACTACGATGACCGAGAGTCGAAGAATCATGAGGAGAATGGCGCGACCCCTTCATGCGAAACGGGACAGGGGTATTCAGACAAACTCCGAGCATTCAGAGCAAAACAACAGCCACAAACCGGAGGTCGGCCTGCAAACTTCGATTTGCACGAGAAGACCTCCCGAAGCCACGTGTTCTCTATTTGTCAGAATCCACCAGGATTGTGTTCCGCACCCATTCATGGCATTTCAGGCACTTCATCGTGACGTTGACCCATGCCAACGATGTGCCATTCATGTCATTGTCTTCAGCTTCCTTTTGAAGTTCTTCGACGGCATGCATGAATTCAGTGCTGTAGCGACGGTACATGATGTCATTTGAAACGCGCCATTTCTCTTCGCCGCTCATCTTCATCAGGGTCTCAGAACCTTCAGCCACCATTTGCAGATCTTCGGTACAAAGCCCCTCCAGAATCTGATTGGATGCATGCAGCTTTTGACGCATAAATTTTTTCAGTGTTGGATCCGGGTCGTCCTTCTTATCTGCAGAACCCTCGCCTTTTGTCGGGGGCGACTTGACGACACCCTTCTCATCCTGGCCGGCAAACGAATTGTTGACTCCCATGGACGGAAAGAACATTATCACAAGCACCGTTGCGACAACGGCGACCAAGGACGAGGACATCTTCGCAGTTCGACTGATTGATCTCATAAAATTCGCCTCTGGGATTCGAGATTGAAACATGGATCTAACCTTTGCCCTTCCGATACTGCTTACTGGCCTGGGCCAGGATATTTCTTTCCCGCGTGGTCAGGCTGGCTTCACCTGTACGGCTGATTTTTTCAAGAATGTCATCGACCTGTGAACTCAGATTCGATTCCGGTTCTGCCGCTTCCGTAAAGACGCGCAGTTTTCCGCGCCGGCGGCGTGTCGCAATTCGCCCGGCGAACTGATCCCACCAGCGCGTGATCCGCATGTTCCAGCGAAAGTACAGGAAGCCGAAGATCAGTCCGCCAATATGTGCAGAGTTTGCAACCTGAGAGACCGTCTGTCGATTCTGCAGCGCCGCCATCACCTGGCCGATCATCGGCAGGGTATCGATCGCCACAAACGCGGCCAGCAACCAACGGAACTCAATGGGAATGATACCCATCAGCAGGACTTTCTGTCGCGGATAGTGCAAAGCGACGAGACAGAAGACGCCCATCGTGGCCCCGGACGCGCCGATGATCTGTGCCCTGATGCCAACCAGGCGGTAGAAAGCCAGCGAGCACATTCCTGCGAAGACAGCCGCGACCAGATAGAACCACAGGAATTCCCGATCACCCAGCAGTTGCCTCAGCACTCCACCGATGGAATACAGCACCATCATGTTGAATACGATGTGCAGTGGATTGCTCTGGTCGTGACAGAAGGCGTAGGTCAGCAGTCGCCAGATCTGTCCACGCGTCATCACGTCTTCAAAGTTGAGTGCCAGCCATTCCTGAACGAGAGACGGCGAAGCGCCCGGCAGACCTTTGGGTCGACTGGTCATCAGTTGCAGCACAAAGACCGCGACTGTGACCACAACCAGAATGACCGTCATCGGCTTTGACGAAGGTCTGCGAAACGAACCTGCCGTATCGTCATATTCATCGCGCAGATATTCTCTGTTTTCAATTCCCATCGGTTCGACTTTTCAATCCCTGTCTGCGTCCGCTGCCACAGGCTGTCTCGTGAATGTTGTGGCAGTGCTAGTTTTGCAGAAGTGTAGCTTCCAACAAAGTCTAACCCCTGATCCTGAAACCGTCGACTTGAGTTTTGCGGTCTTGCACGATGGGTACAGACCTCCGCAGTGCCCTCAATTCGCTCGGATTCGCTACTCTGGCCAAACACCGCCGTTCCAGTCCTTCAGCGTCAATTTGGCGGCATTCAGGACAAAATGCCTTACTCTTTGGCGTTTCCAGGTATAGGTGATGTGGATGTTTCCGTCGGCGGCCTGGATCACTGCGGGATAGGAAAACTCTGCCTTTGCTTCCCGATCCAGGGTCAATGCCGGTTTCCAGTCGATACCATTTTCGCTGAGGGCGACGTTGATCATTTCCCGCCCGCGAGGCGTTCCTTTGTTGCGATGGGTATGATTGTAGACCAGCAGGTGACGTCCATCCTGAAGCGTGACGGCATCGATCCCGCTATTGGGATTGGGCAGATTGATCGCTTCCAGATCGCTCCAGTTAAGGCCTCCATCCGACGACGATGTCGAAAGAATCGGACCATCGCCGTCACGGTTCCGACACAATGCCTGAATCGATCCATCCGGATGCCGCAACAGTGTTGGTTGAATCGCGCCGAACGATTTCCCGTCATGGATCGCAGGAGTTCTTTGCCATGTCCGGCCATGATCCTGCGTGCGTTCAAAGTGGACTCGCCAGCCATCGAATTCCGTACTGCTGCCACACAGCAGCGTTCCGTCCTTTAACAGGATTGGTTTGTTACGGACGGGGCCGTCGATGTGTTCAGGCAGTCGTCGGGCCTGCGACCATGTCTCGCCGTGGTCAATAGACTCACTCATCATGCCCCACCAGTTGTCCGGCGCTGGACCGCATTTCCAGAACAACAGCAATGGGCCGTCAAAATTCTGGAAAAGCACCGGGTTCCATGTCGGATGGCGATGCACGGTCCCGTCAGTCAGTGAATACTGAATTCCATTGGCAGCCTCGATAGATGGCGTCCATGCACCGTTGATGTGGCGAGATACCCAGATGCCGACGTCCGGATGCTTTTCCTCTGTACCGCCAAACCATGCCGCAACCATCCCGGCCGGAGTTTCTGCGATCGTCGAGGCATGGCACTCGGGATACGGTGCCGTTTCGTAGATAAATTCGTGACGGACGATCGCCGGATCCTCGTCGGAATAGCCTGTCAATGACTTTAACAGTACGCAGGCAAGTGCCAGGCCAAACAACTTTTGATGGAACACGTCGTGGTCTTTC
>CAZFDW010000528.1:0-4768 GCA_964517865.1 uncultured Chitinophaga sp. | reverse complement strand
TGCGGAGCACCCTTCGGGCCATTTGGCTATTGGTTCCTGACCCCTTTTCCAAGCCTTGACAGAGCACTAGAAGTAGGTTGGGAAATCTTCTGCTTCCATCTGCATCTCTTCACTTTGCAGATCGCGGACGCGTTGAGACAATGTTGCCGCATCGTACCATGTAAAGTCAAGTTCAGTGTCACCTGCAAATTCAGCAAGTTGATCCAAAACCTGCTGGACGCTGTTGTCGTCGTAAAGGAAAATGTATCTCTGGCCATTCCGAACAAGTGCCAGGACGTTGACCGCTCGACTCATTTCAGGCTCGCCTCATCAAAGCCGCCACAAGAGGATTTTTGTGCTGCCAGTTGTATCGGACGCTGCGGTGTTGAGTTTCGAAACATTCGCAGACAGTGTAAAAGTCAACCGTGAGAGATTCGCGGCAACCGTTACGAACACCGTAAACCGAACTGTCTCCGGCAGTTCATGCTGATCCGTCCCTGTGATGGTGCCGTCGGAGATCTTCCTGATCTCAATCGCGAAATGAGGAATTTCATGAGCCCTGTTGAAGTGGATCGCCCTTCGCGTAAGCCATACCCGGAGACACCTTCCGGAATCATGCGCCTGCCTGCGAGCTTCAGAGCAGCCGCCGCCGCAGCGAGATATTTTGATCCGACCAGTCGCGAAGCGCAGGCGGAATCGATCACCGTGCGGATTCGCTGGTTTGGTTTGTGTGTCGGCTGTCTGTACGTGAATCTGATTCAGCGTGAAACTGGTCGTCCGGAACTGAACGGCATGTTGGCCCTGGGCGCTGTCTATGCGCTGGTAGATACACTCGCCAGCTGGAAAGGCAAGGTCCTCCTGAAGGAATACCGCATCGGCATTTCATTGATGGAGGCGCTGTTTATCGGACTGCTCTGCAATTTTGACCAAGGTGTCAGCAGTCCGTTTCGATTCTATTACTTTCTTTCGGTTCTCGTCTGCGCGATTCGCCACTCGCCCAGGCTGACGTTTGCCACCTTCGGCCTGCATTCCGTCAGCTACATTGTGCTTGGCATGTATGCGGCACCGCAACAGGAATCCGATATCGTGACACCGCAACAGGAATCCGATATCGTGACCATGATTCTGACGCTGGTGTTCCTTGGTTGGGCCGCATGGGCCATTATCGCGCTGACGGGACTGCTCAGATCCGCCGGACAGAAGCTGGTAATCCTGAATGAAGAACTGCAATCCAACCAGCAACTGCTGGAACGCCGAATCGCAGTCAGAACAAAAGAACTGCAGGAATCACAGGCAATGCTCGTGCAGCAGGAGAAGCAGGCTGCATTTGGATTGCTGGCTGCCGGGATCGCACACGAAGTCGGAAATCCTTTGGCGTCAATCAGTTCCATTATCCAGATGCTCAGTCGGAAAAATTCCGACGAATATGTGAAACAACGCCTGGACCTCGTCGATGGACAACTCACCAGAATCCAGCGGACGCTGCGTGAGTTGACAGGCTTCAGCCGACCGACCAACCAACAGCAATCGACCGTCGATGTGCATGCTGCGATCAACGACGCATTGAACATTGCTAAATACTACAAACGCTGGAAAGGCAAGACCATTGTTTCAAGCTTTGCTTTCAACCTGCCGCACATCCGCACGGTCTACGATCAACTGGTTCAGGTGATGCTCAATCTGATTCTCAACGCTCTGGACGCCACGAATGAAGGTGCAGCGATCGAGATTACAACAGAGTTGATTGCGGACACTGATGCCGTGCCCGCCAGAATTGGTATTCGTGTTCGAGATGAAGGTCACGGAATTCCGAGGGAAACACAGGAACAGATTTTTCAGCCATACTACACCACGAAGGATCATGGCACAGGACTGGGACTCTTCGTGTGCCGCCAGCTCACACGACATGCACTCGGAGGAGAAATCACGCTGATCAGATCGACGCATCAAGGCACTGAGTTTTTTGTGACTTTGCCGGCGGTTTTGGACACCGGATCTGAAGTTGGCTCGCATTCATCCATCGTCCATGCGGCAGACTCCTGAACCCAATGACGACCGGAAGGTCGATGCCGGTGCGCTCGTTATTTCGCTGAAATTCCTGCACGCAGGTGTCACAGTTTCGAAATGCACTCATCCAGATTCATCACGACGTTCATCACCGCCGACCATGCAGCCAGATCGGCAGAGTTGAGTGATGTTTCACGTGGCGAATTCCCAACGCTCAGGAACTCTTCGGAAGCCGTGGAGTTGGTTGTGAAGTGAGTTCGAGCGTTCCCAAGTATTTCCAGTAATGTCGCCTTTTCTGAATCGCCTGGTAGTCGTGCGAGTACGATCCGAAATGCAAGCTCGATTCGAGTTGCGTCGTGATCCGCAGCCAGCATGACACGCTCAGCCAGTTTGCGGGCAGCCTCGACGTAAGTTGGGTCATTGAGCAGCACCAGCGCCTGCAACGGTGTATTGGTGCGAGCGCGTCGGACCACGCAGGTTTCACGATCAGGTGCGTCAAAAGTGGCCATGCCGGGTGGTGGGCATGTGCGTTTCCAGAATGTGTACATGCTGCGTCGATACAACCCGTCGTCGCTGTCCGCAACGTACTTGTCGCGACGTTCCACACTGACGTCTTCCCAGAGTCCGTCGGGCTGATACGGTCTGACACTGGGCCCACCCATTTTTTCCCTCAGCAGGCCGCTGACAAACAATGCGTTGTCCCGGACCGTTTCAGCCGGCAATCGATAACGGGCACCGCGTCCAAGCATGAGATTACGAGGATCACGTTGCAGTTGTTCCGCAGTGACATTTGATGACTGCCGATACGTGGCAGACATCACAATCTGCTTCAGAATGTCCCGCTGACGCCAACTCTGTTGCACCAGTTCCGTGGCCAGCCAGTCGAGCAGTTCCGGATGACTCGGCAGCGCTCCCTGAATCCCGAAGTCCTCTGCCGTCTCCACAATGCCTGTCCCGAACAGCATTTCCCACCAGCGGTTCACCGCAACTCGAGCCGTCAGGGGATGAGTCGGATCAGTCAGCCAGCGTGCCAGCTGCAACCGGTCAGGAACTTCGGGGGTGGTTGTGGCGACAGCACTTTCGTGCGGCACCAGTGTCTTCGGCAACGCCGCGGTCACCTGTTCCCCGCGCTGATCGTACTGACCTCGCTTGAGAACGAAGATCGGGCGAGGTTCAACAGGTTCGGCCATCACCATCGTGGCGGGGATCTCGGCATCCAGCTTTGTACGCAGTTCGGTCAGCGAAGTTTTTTCAGCTTCGAGTACGGTCGGATCGGCACCAGCCTCGGCAGTGAGTTTGACGAGTTCCTCTTCGACGACTTTCAATCTCGCTTCAATACGATCCCGTTCCGCCTGCTGCTCGGGTGTCGGCAGCTTCAACAGCGGTTCTGCCATCCGTGCTTTGTTGTACGAAACCACCTTGTCCGGCACGTTATTGAAAAACGCGGCGAACTGATAGTACTCCTTCTGAGTCAACGGATCGTACTTGTGATCGTGACACCGCGCACATTGCAAAGACGTTGCAAGAAACACGGTTGCTGTCGTGTGTACGCGGTCTGCGACGTATTCCACGTGATACTCTTCTTCAAAGATTCCGCCCTCAGTTGTCAGCACATGATTGCGATTGAATCCCGTTGCAACTCTCTGCGATACAGTCGCATCCGGCAGCAGATCACCCGCAAGCTGCTCCGTGAGAAACTGATCGTACGGCATACCGTCTGCGAACGCCTGGATGACCCAATCGCGCCATGGCCACATCGTGCGTGTCTCATCGTTGTTGTAGCCGTTCGTGTCGGCGTAGCGCGCGGCATCCAGCCATTGCATCGCCATGCGTTCGCCATGCCGCGATGACTGCAGCAAACAGTCAACAACGTCTTCATAGACGACTTCCTTTGCAGCAGTGATGAGGCGATTCTCGAATGCGTTGAGTTCTTCCAGCGACGGTGGAAGACCGGTCAGGTCGAAGGTAACTCGCCGCAACCAAACATGTGGAGCAGCTTCTTCTGACGGCTGGAGCTGTTCATCTTCCAGACGTTTCAGCACAAACGCATCAATCGCATTCTTTGGCCAGAATGTATTGTGTACGGCTGGAACTTCCGTGCGAACGGGCGGTGTATAGGCCCAGTGCGAAGTAAATTCCGCCCCCTGTTCGATCCATTGCTGCAAAATGAATTTCTGCTTTTCCGTAAGCGGTTTCTTCGCCGACGCGGGTGGCATCTGGGCATCGGCATCGTGGGAATTGATGCGGGCGATAAGTTCGCTGTCGGCCGGTTCACCAGGCACAATTGCGATGAGTCCACTGTCGCGTGCAGTGGTTGCCGAGTCCTGACGATCAAGGCGAAGCCCCGCCTGACGGGCAACTTCATCCGGCCCATGACAACTCCAGCAGTGATTCGACAGGATCGGACGTACATCATGATCAAACCGTACGCGTTGCTGCGCCCGAGCGGTCCGCGGCGCCTCGGTGGCAATCATTGCCAGCGATATCAGGATGGTGGTCAGTTTGAAATTCATGTCAGTGATTCCGATAGAATTTGTGTAATCCCGATGATTATATGAGTTCATGAGCTTTGACGCCATCAGTTCAGCCCGCAGCGTCGCTTCAACGCGGCCGCCGCTGATCAGCGGCGAAAACAGCACGGCTCCCAGGCCCATTGCCGGGCTCGCTTTGCGAACCGGATTGCAACGATGTAGCCCTTCAATTGGGGGCACTGACGGTCTGTTGAATTCATCGTTTAACCCGTTGCCGCAGGCGACGGCGTCACCGGAAACCGTCGCCTGCG
>CAZFDW010000527.1:0-4781 GCA_964517865.1 uncultured Chitinophaga sp. | reverse complement strand
ATGGCCAAGCCGACGACGCGACGCGATGGCGTCAAGGCACTCCCGAGCTTTGGCAGCTCGCTTCGATGTCTCAAACTGGAGATTTGCGACAACCGCTGAGTAAGCCAGCATCTGGATTCTTGCTTCGTGAAAATCATTCAGAGTGATTGGCAGCACATCCGGCGGCGGTTGATAAAGGTGCTGTCGAGCGATCTGTACCTGGCTAAGGTAGTTCTTACGAAGGTCATCTGGTGCTGAATCCGTTGCCGCCGTGGCAGCTTCAAGGGGAGTCAGAATTTGCAGCGTTCTGGCCAGACGTACGGCTGTCAGTATCTCTGGGTCACTGATGTCTGCACCCTTTCCGACGATCCTGGGTTCTGCGGGCAGGTGTTCAAATGCACGGCTAATTTGTTCTATGGTATCGAATTTCCAATCGGCGGGAGTGTATGATGCCGCATTGGATTCCACTGCGACATTCAGATCAGCGACAATGAGTCCGAGCGCTCGTTCGAGCGCGATTCGTGCTACTGTAAGTCGGCTGTACATATCATTCGGAATCATGGCCATCACAATGTCAGCGTCTAGTTCGGCTTCGTCAATGGCCGTAAATTCCGCGTTCGTCTTTGGTTCAGTCATCACATACTTTGACAACTGACATTCTGCATACTGACGCCGGGCGTCAACGTCCCATGGGTGAGTCCTGAGATAGTCGGAAAGCGCTGCAGCGGCATCATGCACGGCAGCAACGGCGTCCGGAGAACGCTCCTTAACCTGAGACAGCAACGCCGCAAGGTTGGCCTTGCCGACCATAATGTCTCGATCCAATGCGTCTTTCTCTCCCTGGTCGTCGTTCAGTGTCGGCGGCAGGGCGGCTGCGAGTTCTCGTTTTTGACTTGCCGCACGGAACAATTGCAACGCTTCGTCCACAGTTTCAGGAGTTGCCTTGACGTGCCCTTGGATGATCGGTGCGGCCAGTCGATTTGCCTTGTTCATGAAAACGTTGGCGAGCAGTCGGAGTGATTTTGGTTTTCTGGGATCATCATGGCCGAGTCGTTCGGCGACTCCTTCGCGAAGCGACAGCGCCTCTTCCAGCCAAAGCGTGACATCCTCATGCTGCGGACTGACCTCTTCCATAGCAACGAGGGTCGTGGCGAGATCCGCTCGGGAATCCAGATCAGTCGGATCATCCTGCGACAGCCCTCGCTGAATCGATTCCGCCAATCGAAACTCAGCGAATGCGGCTGCTGACTGTTCCGACGCCTGAAGACTGCGTCCATTGACAAAATGCAGAGTGGCAATCGCAAGCTGGTTGCTCTTGTCACGCGACGAGACTGGCGCATACGTCAGTTCTTCCAGTCGGGCGCGTCCTTCCTTCATCAAACGAACGCGGAGATCATTGAAGGCTGGCTGTCGGAACACAGGGTTCTGGTCAATCTTCAGATAAAGATCATTGACGTTCTGCAGTCCCAGCATGGCCTGGTGCTGCGCATCAAACATGAACTTCACAGAGACCAGAAAACCGACCAGCAGTGCCATCACCAGCAACCCGGCGAGACTGGCGGTCTTCGGGTAACGTCTGCAGATCCGCCAGAATTGTCCCAGCGGGCCAACGCGACGCGCGGACACCGGGCGGCCTTCGAGAAACGCCGTCAGATCATCTGTCAGTTCAGCTGCGGATGCATAACGCTTGTCGGGCTGCTTGGCCAGACACTTCAGGCAGACATTCTGGATGTCTTTTGAAACCGAACGGTCGTGTCGCTGCGGCGGGGGCGGGTCGAAATTCTCAACCTTGTCGCTGAAACTGGTAATATCTCCCTTGTAAGCAATCGGGACTTCGCCAGCGAGGAGTTCATACAACATGCTGCCCAGCGAATAGATATCGGCGGACACGGTCACACTGGCGGCATCACGAAACTGCTCGGGCGCCATGTAGCTCATGGTTCCCATGGCCGTGTCGTCCTGCGTAAGCGCGGTGTCTGAATCGACCAGCTTCGCCAGCCCGAAGTCGGTGACCATCGGAAATTTCCCATCCTTCATCAGGATGTTTTCCGGCTTCAGGTCACGGTGAATGACACCTCGACGGTGAGCGTGATCGATGGCACCGGCAATATCCCGCATCAATTCCACTGCCTGCGGCACGGGCACCGTCGCGTCGTCCTTGATGAGATCCCGCATGTTGCCGCCTTCGATCAGATCCATTTCGTAATACAACTGTCCGGCCGTATTATGAATGCTGTGAATCTGGACAATGTTGGGGTGCATCAACCGCGCGGCGGCCTGGGCTTCGACTAGAAACCGCTGTTGATAAAGCTGTTGCCGTTCCGGATTGCCGACGACTTTGTTCTGCTGAATCAACTTGACCGCGACCGTCCGCCCCAACTCACGATTCAGAGCCTTCCAGACGACTCCCATTCCGCCACTTGCAATGGGTTTGATCAGATCAAATTGCTCGATACCGGAAGGGTGACTGGTATCGATCGCGCGCTGGTCGTCAACCTGGTATCCACGAATGATGGCTTCCTGTCGCGCCAGATCCGCAACCAGGAGCGGGCATGTCCGGAGGATGGGAAATCGTCGCACATACTGGTCGGTCGTTGGAAGATCATGCGTGCCCTGAGCACAAGCAGTCCCAGCCGTATCGATTCCGGCGCGTGACGCAACGTCGCTTGCCCAGGCGTGTTGGAGTTCATCACGCAACAGTTCAAGCAACAGCATCACATGCGCGACCGACAGCTCGAGCGAGACTGAATCAATGCCATGATCTGCCAGATGCCGCGCGATGTCGGCATCCGCGCCGCGCTGCAGTTTGGCTGCGAAACTGTCTAAGATCTTCCGAGATTCCTCGGAAAGATTTTTCCGGTTTTGATCGGGGACGAATCGGAGCGACTGCGGTGATTTGGCGACCAGACCTTCGGTCGCGTCACTTCTGACAGGTATCAGTGTCGCCAGCAACGATTGTTCGTGCCCACCGACCTTCGTACGACATATCTGGCAACCGTCAATGTGGCGGGAGACGACTGCGGCGCTATCACCTGGAAGTTGGCCAGCGGCAAAAGCGTCGAGCACCGATTTGTCGGGACAGCTTTGTAAGTTCACACGAGAGCCCTCATTTCACGACTGACAGACTCCCTGATCTTACAATGTTCGATCCGTTCGATATACCTCGCGCGTTCGAAAGCGACACTCCGGCTCAAAGTTGCCATCACGCTCCGCGTGATGAGCCTTCAGCAGCGGAACAACCATCAATCAGCCGCAGTGCGATAGCACCCGGTTTTCCGGTAATTCGGAGTAAACCGGACACCGGAGAGAGTGTTCTTCTCACCGGAGAGAGTGTTCGTTTTGAACAGGCGAGCGGCTGGGCGTCAGCCCTCCGTGTCGCGCGCCAGTTGTCTTCGATCGTTGCAGGATGTAATCATCCTCTTGTGACGGCTCATTCCGGGAAGCGCAATCAAGATTACACGGAGGGCTGACGCCCAGCCGCTCGCCGGATCTGAGACCGGCAGCATGAATCAGGGATGCGTCATTGCGATTCTATTCGCCGCGTGGAGCATCCAACAACCAAACCCGGCCGCCACAAGCCCATCGTCCCCGGGGACGGGACGGGACGGGACGGGACCAGTTGTTTTCGGCTCTCGCCTTCGCGCCATATGGGCCGTTCTGCCGGAACGGCGCTTCGCTTGGTCCGGCCTACAGATTCAATTTCAATTCGTTGGACTGACAGACTCCCTGGGGCGAATGAAGACAGTTCGTGGCTGCAGACGCAGGTCCGGTGTGACGATGGAGATTGCCAGCAGTTCACTGAACCCATGAGCGGTGAGCGCGATCTGCTCATCGACGAGGAGTCGATGTTCGGACCGCAATTGTTCGTCCACGATCGAAAGGGCACGACCGCAAAGCAGATCAGCGACGTCTTCCGGTGAACAGTCATACTGTGCCATGTGTTGCACAATGCTGACTGCCGGGAGGAGCGCCGTCCGGATACCGGCGAGCGTCAGATCGCCGGCAGGAATGGCCTCGCCGATGCCGAACGATCCGACGCGGGTTCTTTCCAGGCGACTCATCAGTCCGCCGCAACCCAGATCAGTGCCGAGGTCACGAGCGATTGAACGAATGTAAGTGCCGGAACCGCAAATGATTTCGAGCTCCAGGCGAGGCCATTCGTAGCTCAGCAACCGGATGGAATGAATCTCGACGTTCTTTGCGGCGAGTTCGACCGTCTCACCTCGCCGCGCCAGGGCATAAGCACGCTGTCCATCCACATGCACGGCGGAAAAGATTGGTGGCACCTGTGACACGACGCCCGTCATTACCTGAAGTTTTGCTTTGATGATTTCCAGCGTCGGTAATACGGCTGGCGTCGGCTGGTGCTCTACTTTCCCCGTGCTGTCGTCGGTATCACTTGTCTGACCCAGCACGAATTCCGCAACGTACGTCTTTGCCCCGTTCTGCAGCATCGTGATCAGCCGTGTCGCAGGACCGATACCGATCAGCAGCACACCCGTTGCCATCGGATCCAACGTCCCGGCGTGACCGCATTTCGTCGGGCGAATCACCCGCTGCACCGAATTCACAACATCCCGTGACGTCACCCCCGCAGGCTTGTAGACGTTCAGTACACCAAACAGTTCCCGGCTCATCGTGTGCTCAATTCCGTAGCTTGACTCTCTGAGTCGAGTGCTTGATTTTTGGGGTAAGCTGCGATTCCCGTAGCTTGGACATTCTTGTCCGAGACTTTGGCCAGGCGACGGACATGAATGTCCATCCTGCTTTCTCTATTCCAGCCCGAGATCCAACAGAATGCT
>CAZFDW010000526.1:0-4802 GCA_964517865.1 uncultured Chitinophaga sp. | reverse complement strand
CCAGCGACCAGAGTGTCAGTTGATCGCCACCTCGATGGCATCCGAAGCAGTACCAAACATCTCGCGACAGGTCGGCGGCGAAGCAGGCTTGAGTTTTACTCGTACTGCTCTCCGGCTTTGTACGGCTGCACAGGACACAGCAGCCGCGGAGATTCCTGCCTCGGCTGCGTGTCGGATGAAACTCCAGCAGCTCCAGCACTCGCGACAGCGGGATGGCGCGACGGACTGCACGATAGTCGATGGCGCGGTGATCGGACGGGCGTTCGGCGTTCACTCGATCCTTGTTGTCCTGCCGGTTCGCCAGAGTCATGTGTTTGGCTCCGGCGGTCTCGGAGTCTTTGAGCGTTTGGCACGGGAAGCGCGATACGATTTTCCAAGGATGTTCAGCAGCACGGCCCGGTCCACCACGCGGTCCAGCAGGGCCATCGCCAGCGGAGCGTCGCCGAGGTACTCACTCCAGGCATCGAATTCGATGTTTGTCCCCAGCGCGGTCGATGATTTGCCGTTTCGTGCGGCGATGACTTTGAAGAGCAGGTGACCGGCCTGAGGATCCAGCTGACGTTCCACATAGTCGAGTCCGAATTCGTCCACGATCAGCAGGTCGAACTTCGTCCAGTACGAGACCTGCCGCGGCAGTGTTCCATCCGCCAGCGACGCGGTCAGTCGGGTGATCAAATCCCCGCTGGTGGTATAACGCACGCGTTTTCCGAGCACGCACAAGCGCCGTCCGATCCCCTCCAGCAATCGGGATTTTCCGACGCCCGACTGGCCCAGCATCACCAGGTTTTCGAAGCGTTCGACCCAGTCACCGGTCGCCAGTTGTTCGATCTGAATCCGATCAATCGCGGCGGCGTTGAATGACCAGTCGAAGTCCTCCAGCGAGCCCTGATTCGGGAAACGTGCCTCGCGGATACGGCGGGCGATCGCACGTTCCTGTCGGTCGGCCGCCGCCGTTCCGAGCAGCTCCCACAGAAAGGCAAGGTGAGAATCGCCGCGGGCTTCGGCTGTCTGAAGTGCCTCATCCAGCTGTTCGTTTGAAACAGGGACTCTCAGCATAGACAACGCCGACAGGATCTCCTCACGCAGCCGCGCCGGAGTCAGTGTCTTCGCCGGCACGCAGGCAGTTGTCGTCACTTGCGAACTCGTCATCTTTGGGACCAGCGGTGGTTGCGGAGTCTTCTGTGATCCCGACGTCCGGCGTGAATGATTTCTCTGCGCTGGCTTTTTCATCTGGCGTGGCTCTTTCATCGTCATGTTCCGGAAACAGCAGGGACTGATAAGCCGACGTGGGACGTGGGGGAGAAGAGATATCCGACAGACTTGTCAGCGGTTCACCGGGCGAATCAAGCAGACTTTCGAGCGCCGACTTCGGACGTGCCTGAATCTCCAGAATCCGCCGCACGCTCGACAGCGAATACGCACCGAAGCGGACCGCTCGTTCCAGCGCGGCGATGAAGTCCGGGCGGCGGTAGAGGCCCGAGAGTTCAAGAATCAGCGCCGCCTGCGAAGGTGCCTGCCTCTGCGCCTGCCACAGACCATCCAGAAACTGTGTCGCCACATCACCGAATTCCGCAAAGCGAGCCTGCAGCACGTCCCGACGCAGCCGCGTTTCGCGAGGCGGACGATGTGCCGGATCTTCACGCACTTCGCCCTTCGCTGTTTTCAAAAACAGTCCGTGTCGTGCGATTTCACAATAGTCGCGGCCGTAGATGATCACTTCGGTGTCCGTGATCTTCACCGCCAGCACTTCCCCCGGATGTGTTCGTTTCCAGGGGACCGAGTAACGATTGCCTTCGCACGCGACAAATCCTTCTGCGTCGACCACGCGATAAATCACTTCGTGGACTTCGTACGCCGACTCGGGCATCGCGAGCAGGGACGATCGTTCTTCCGCATGGCGGTCGATCGGACGCTCACCGGTCGTCGCATGCGTGCGGACGTCCGCCTTTTCGGCCAGCCACCACTGCGTCACTTCGTTGAGGTGTTCCAGTGACCGGAACTCGCGACCGGCCAGCAGACTTTTCTCGACATAATCGAACGGGCGTTCGACCTTGCCCTTCGTCTGAGGTCGCCGCGGACGACAGGCCACCGGACGGAATCCATAGTGCATCGCGAAGGCCAGAAAGCGGCGGTTGTAGATCGGCTGGTCATCTTCCCAGCGATCGACAACCACTTTCATATTGTCATACAGACACGTCGCCGCGGCACCTCCCAGATGTTCAAACGCCCGGACATGTTCCCGCATCGTCGTCGCCAGGTCCTGGCTCTCTACAAACCGCAGGTACTGCCGCCGTGAGTAGCCGAGGATATAGCTGAACAGGTTCACCCGCCGCCGTCCTTCGGAGGTGAAGTCCAGCGTATACAGCGAGTAATCCATCTGGGCCTGCACCCCGGGACCGGTCTCGAAGCGTTCCGTGAAGGGCTTGCCGTCCCGCGGTCGCAGGCGGACGATGCGTTCGCTAAGGATGCTGTAGCCTCCCGCGTAACCGTCCGCCTGAATTTCCTCGAAGATGCGTTTCGCGGTGATCTTCGGATAACGCTCCAGCAGGTTCCCGATCTTCGTGTCGTGAGCGTCCAGCTTGCTGGTGCGCGACTCCGGACGGACAGGCTGATCAGCGGACAAAGGGCCTTCGCGGCGATCGGCTGCATGCTGGCGCAGAGCCCGGCTGACCGTCTGCGGAGAGAGCTGCAGATCTTTGCCAATGCCTCGCATCGACTGGCCGCTGTGAAACCGATGAATGATCTCATGACGCTGTTCAGGGGTCACACCGATTTCTCCTTTGACGGAGTTTTCGACGGAGCTCTTGTTTCTGTTTCCCAATCAGGGAAGCAGGCTCGCAGAAAGTCGGTGGTGAGTGCTGTGACCTGTGTGCTCTGGCGGATCACGTTCTCGAATGACGGACGCAGGATCGATGCATCGCAGGCCGCCAGTTCACTTCGGCCGCGGTGCGACAGCCAGTTCTCGAGCCGACTGAGTTGCTCCAGCAGATGTCCCAGCTGCTTGTGAATTCGATTGCCGCCGGGACTCAGCCGGGGATCCCAGCTGCGGGCCACCAGTCCTGCGGCCTGTTCGAGTGCCAGTCGCGGTTTTTCCAGCACGAACGCTTTCTTTTCGCTGGTGCCGCTCGCCAGCAGCAGATCGATGACGCCTCGCAGTTCGTGGCCGGTCAGCGATTCGCGGCGCGCCACCGAAAGAGCGTCGATCTGGTTGCCCGCGGGCAACCGCACCAGCTGGCGCGCCTGAGTCGGACTCAGCAATCCCAGACTTAGATCGTCCCGAGCTGCCGGGCACAAGCGTTCCAGCAGAGCCAGTCGGCGGCAGACCCAGCTCTTGTGATGGCTCAGCAGTTCCGCCACTTCGACCTGACTCAGGCCGTCTTCCCGGATCAGAGCCTGCACGATCCAGGCTTCCTCAATCTCCTGCACACCGCGGCCAACCCGGTTCAGATTATAAAGGGCAGCCTTCGCCGATCGCTCGTCGCATTCGATGGACCGCGCTGTCAGGGTGTCGAATCCCTTGATCGATCGGGCGGCTGCCAGTCGCTTGAAGCCGTCGATCAGCAGGAATTCCCCGTCACAGACGCTGACGACCACCGGAGCCATCTGACCATATCGCTTCAGTGAATCCACCAGCGAGCGTTCGGCTTCCGGAACCGAGAGTCGGTAGCGCCGGAATCGTTCGTCGAACTCACACAGCAGCAGAGCTCGGGTGGTCTCTTCCGGCCAGGCGGCGTGGGGCATGGTACGATCTCCGCAGATTCAGTCACTGAGGTCGAACGCAACAGCAGGCCGTTGCCGGATCGAAGCCGATGGGGAGGCCGGTGCGCAACGCATCCGGAGACTCCCCACCGGACTTCTTTGCGGGAGCCCGTTGTGCCCTGCGATTGTTCGCGGGTGACGGCCAGAATACGGAGCGTTCGACTCGGCGAAATAGGCGACAGACAGTCGACCCGGCTCAATCGACGTCATCGTCCGGTGGACCGCGATGACGGAAGCTCATTCCCAGTCGGCGAAACCAGTGCGTCTCACGCTGGCGGACGCGACGTAACGCGTTGCGGCAGGCCGAACTGCAGAAACACTGCCGCAGCGAACGAGTGGTCACAGGAAACCGAATATAGCAGCCCGGCCGAAAACAACAGGAATTTTCTGAATCACCGTCTTTGTGATGGCCCACCTCTGGCTCGGTGGAAGTCGCTGCTGCGGCATCCTGCGAAACGGCCGCGTGCTGCAGACAACGCTCCTTCGCCCGCATTCGAGCCCGGTTGCGTTGCTCGCATCGTCGGGCTTTGCCATTCTCGGTCGCCCGGTAGACCTGGCCAGCCCGCCAGACATCCCAGCGACGAGCCGCGTTGCGGCAGTCGCCTGAACAATACCGCTGCAACGCATCGTGCGGATTGAAAGGGACAGTCGCACCCCTTCAGCAGACAAATTCTCCGCCGAGCTGCATGACGCCCTTGAACACGGACGTCCGAAATATCAATCTGTGATGGGCCGATGGGAGTCGTATCCCGGATGGTCAAGTCTCGGAGCAGAGCACCTACTCTGTTCCGAGGCGCTTTCATGCCACACGCTGCCTCTGCCCCGATCCTAACACCCCCACCAACCAAACCGGAATCACCAAATTCCAGTCCCCCTCAACTGCGCCCGGAATTCTGCGGCACTTTCTGACCGGAACTGACAGATCAGGGGCCGCCAGAAGGTCAGTCAGAGCTTTCGCGAGGTCATCGGTCGATTCCGCGGGAAAATTCTGGTGCCTGAACGCTGGTCTATGTGAATGCTCGGCGGGCGGAATTGATGCTGAT
>CAZFDW010000525.1:2527-4819 GCA_964517865.1 uncultured Chitinophaga sp. | reverse complement strand
CTTCGACGGATGGCTCGGTGAACGGGAAGAACGACGGGCGGAACCGGATTTCAACTTCCGGGCCCAGGAAGCTGCGGGCGAACAGACTGAGGACCGTCTTGAGCTGTGCCATCGTGACATGGCGATCAACCATCAGACCTTCCATCTGATGAAACATGCAGGAATGAGTCGCATCAATGGTGTCCGGGCGGTACACGCGACCGAGTGACACGATCCGCACGGGAGGCTGAGTATTCTCCATTGTCCGGATCTGTACGGTTGAAGTCTGGCTTCGCAAAAGTACCGGTCGACCTGCGGCGACGGATGCACAGGCTACGTAGAAATTATCCAGCGGATCGCGGGCGGGATGATCTTCCGGGATATTCAACGCTTCAAAGTTGTGACGTTCGTCTTCGATCTCCGGGCCATCGACGACGGTGAACCCAAAGCGTCCCATCAATTCACGAAACTCAGTCATCACCTGTGTGATGGGATGCAGATGCCCGATCCGAGGTCGTTCGCCGGGCAAAGTTACGTCGAAATCTGACGCAACTTTTGTGGTCTGCGACTTCAGTTGTTCAGCCCGCGCTTCCAGCGCCGCTGCGACACTGGTGCGGACTTCATTGAAGCGTTTGCCAACGGCGGGCTTCTGTTCCGGAGTCGCGGTTCCGACAAGCTTCTGCAGATCGCGAACTCGGCCATTCTTCTGGCCCATGAATTCGACGCGGACTTTTTCCAGTGCGTCCGCATCGGCTGCGGCGGAAACGGACTGCAAGGCAGAGGTTTCAAATTCGTTGAAGGCGTTCAGGATGTCCATGCGGTACTCGCAGATCAATAAAAACGGTAACCGTTCACGCCTCAGAACGAATCCTGCGCAAGCAACCACAGATAAACACAGATTCACACAGTTAGAAATCAACAGTCAATCTGTGTTCATCCGTGTCCATCTGTGGTTTAGACTGTCATTGTCGAAATGTCGTGAACGGTCACTAAAAACGGGCGATGCCTGCCATAAAGCAAGCTCGCCCGATTCAGAAATTCAATTGTGCTGACGTTCGATCAGGCAGCAGAGACTGCGCTGCGAGCCTTTTTGGAGATTTCTACGATCTCACTGAACACTTCAGGATTGGAGATTGCCAGTTCACTCAACTGCTTGCGATTCAGTCCCACGTTGGCCAACAGCAGACCATTCATGAATACGGAATATGACACTCCCTGTTCACGCACTGCTGCAGAAATGCGCGTGATCCACAGAGCGCGAAATTCACGCTTGCGGGTCCGACGGTCGCGAGTCGCAAATGCGCGGGCTCGCACGAGGGTTTCTTTGACAGTTCGCAGCAGCTTGCTGCGACCTCCCACATTGCCACGTGCTTCCTTGAACAGACGCTTTTTTGAACGGTGACGGGCTTTCCCGAGGCGAACACGCATTTGACCGGACCTTCAAACCAAACTAACAGAACAAATTTAAATACATTTCCGACTGACCGCTCACAAAGCAATCAGCGGGCGACGATCATCGTCGGGCGATGATCCTCGTCGCTTCACAATCCCGGAGCCATTGCGGCCGCAATCAACTTCGCTTCCGCCCCAATAACCATGTTGTCATTTCGCATTTGACGCGTGCGCTTGCCACCTTTGTGGCTGAGAAAGTGGCCGCGATTCGCGTTACGATGCGTCACTTTGCCTGACGCTGTCACCTTGAACCGGCGTTTCATTCCCTTATGTGTCTTCTGTTTTGGCATTTTTAATCTCCGCAACGTCCGCCAGTCACAGTCATATCGGCTGGGAAACTGGACGTTTGTATAGATTTTCCATGTAAAGAGCCGGGTAGTATAACGACAGACGCTCCGGCTTGTAAAGCAGCATACCAGTGGTTCAGGAACAATTTTCCTGCTGAGAAAAGAGCCCGGACTTCACCAGGGATCAATCGGGGGTGTATCGGCTCAACAAGGCACCTTTCGCCAGGGATTTTGCGAGTCACTGTTCATTTTGGATGCCGCGTGTCCGCAAGAAAAATGAACACTGCCCGCGAATAGCGCGAATCAACGCGAATGTTTGGCTAATTTTATTCGCGCCGATTCGCGTCATTCGCGGGCAAACTCACTGTGATTCTTTCAGCACTTCGGTCATCAGGCACGCCTGCTGCACGACGTGCGGTGGTCGGAATTGTGTCTGTGGTCTTATATCTGTGGTATCGATCGCGACGGGATATTCAGGATCGAATCTGACCTTCACCGCGCACGATGAACTTGTAGGTCGTGAGTTCGCGGAGGCCGCAGGGGCCGCGGGCGTGGAAGCGGTCGGTGCTGATGC
>CAZFDW010000525.1:0-2427 GCA_964517865.1 uncultured Chitinophaga sp. | reverse complement strand
GTGAGTTCGCGGAGGCCGCAGGGGCCGCGGGCGTGGAAGCGGTCGGTGCTGATGCCGATTTCGGCACCCATCCCAAGTTCGCCACCGTCATTGAACCGCGTGCTGGCGTTGATCACGACAGCGGCAGAATCGACTTCCGCTTCAAACGTCATTGACGACGCAACGCTGTTGGTCACGATGGCATCTGTGTGAGCCGATCCAAAGCGACGAATGTGTTCAATCGCCTGCTCGATCGAGTCCACAATTCGCACGGACATAATCAGATCCAGATGCTCGGTGGCATAGTCCTCATCCGTCGCTGCTTTGCAGGTTGATTTAATGGGGTCAGACCCCATTAAAATGAGACTCGCCGGACAACATCGCAGTTCAACGCCCCTGCTTTGTAATTCCCCTGCAAGTCGGGGCCATAACGTTTGTGCGGCATCGCGGTGGATCAGGAGTGTTTCGGCAGCGTTGCAGACGCCCGGCCGATGACACTTGCTGTTGATCGTAATATCAACGGCCATCTGTTCGTCAGCACTCGCATCCACGTAAACATGACAGATGCCATCGAAGTGCTTGATCACAGGCATCGTGGCTTCCCGTGCAACTCGTTCGATCAGCGACTTGCCGCCACGTGGTATGGTGACGTCGATCAGATTTCCCATCGACAGCAGGTGTCCGACGATCTCGCGATCCGTGGATTCTACAAGCTGCACAGCGTGTGGCGGCAGCCCTGCGGCCACCAGCGTCTTTGCAATCACCGCCTGCAATGCCCGGTTGCTGTGAATGGCTTCGCTGCCGCCACGCAGAATGACGGAATTGCCGCTTTTCACGCACAACGCAGCAGCATCGATCGTGACGTTGGGTCGCGATTCATAGATAAAGAAAACAACGCCCAGAGGAACTCGGACGCGACTGACGAATAAGCCATTCGGGCGTCGCTGGCCTTCGATAATTTCGCCCACAGGATCGGGCAAAGTGATAATGTGTTCCACGGCGCTGGCAAGCGTTGCAATTCGATCAGGTGTCAGTTTCAGCCGATCGAGCATCGCACTGCTCAGACCGGACTGCGCACCGGCCTCCAGGTCTGTCGCATTGGCGGCGACGATTGCGACCGTGTCGTCGCGGAGCGCGCGCGCGACACTCTGTAGCCAGGCGTTTTTGCGACTGGCGGCAATCGGAGCAAGTTCAGACGCGGCGGTGCGGGCATTCTGAGCAAGCTGTTGGGCATAAGTCAGTGATTCTATCATCGGGATTCTGCGATCAGCATGGCCATTGGCCAGGGTTTAAAAAATCGTAACCGTTCACGACATTTCCAGAATGACAGCTTAAACCACAGATGGACATGGATGAACACAGATTGACTGTTGATTTCTATCTGTGTGAATTTGTGTTCATCTGTGGTTGCTTGCGCAGGTTTCGTTCTGAGGCGTGAACGGTTACAAAAAATCAAATGCCGCCCAGGATTTCTGCGCGACCAACGCGGCCAATGGCCAGCAGATAGGCGGCAGTGCGGAGCGGAACTTTCTTTTCTTCGGCCGTCACCCAGACACGATCGAAGGCGCGCGTGAGAGTATTTTCCAGTTCCTCACGCACACGCCGCAGATCCCAGCGAAAATACTGTTGGTTCTGAACCCATTCAAAATAACTCACAGTGACACCGCCGGCATTTGCCAGAATATCGGGCAGCACCAGGATTTCCCGTTTCCGGAAGATGGCATCGGCTTCAGGAGTTATCGGTCCATTGGCCGCTTCGATAATCATTTTCGCACGCACGTCGTTGGCGTTGTTTTCTGTCAGAACACCACCCAACGCGGCTGGAATGAGCACGTCCACATCCAGCAACAGCAGCTCTTCGTTGGAAATACGTTCTCCGCCGGGAAATTCCGCCAGACTGCCTTTGGCTTTAACCCATTCCAGGGCGGCTGTCACGTCAAGCCCCATTCGATTGAACACCCCACCGCTGACATCGGAAATGGCAACAACTTTGCTGCCGGCTTTTTCGAGATACGCCGCCGTGAATGATCCCACGTTGCCAAATCCCTGGATGGCAATCGTCGCGGACTCAACCGGGCGCTTTGTCTTGCGGAGCGTCGCCAGTGTCAGCGTCCCTACGCCGCGACCGGTGGCCTCTTCGCGCCCCTCGGCTCCGTAAAGTTCGACCGGCTTCCCGGTGACGCAGGCAGGACTGAATCCGTGAAATTTTTGATACTGATTCATGATCCACGCCATCGTCTGCGCATTGGTGCCCATGTCCGGTGCAGGGATATCTTTATCGGGGCCGAACAGATCCTGCAGTTCATCGACGAAGCGGCGTGTCAGTCGTTCAAGTTCGTCGATCGACATCTCTTTGATGTTGACGTTGATGCCGCCTTTCGCACCGCCGTAGGGAAGATCGACGACAGCCGTCTTCCATGTCATCAGCGAAGCCAGTGCCAGCACTTC
>CAZFDW010000524.1:0-4841 GCA_964517865.1 uncultured Chitinophaga sp. | reverse complement strand
GAGTGACGATGATGCCGGCTTCATAGGCGTAGTGTTTCGGGAAGCCCAGAAATCGCACTCCGTCTTCCGGAGTGCGCTCCAGAGCGGCCGTTGTTGTCAGATACTTGGGGAGTGATTTTGACTTTCCGAGATACTCGAGTTCGCCACTTGGCTTCGGCGCATCGTCTTTTTTTGACGAAGACCCGGACGTGCCGGGTCTGGTTCCCATGGACGATGTCGAGGATGTTGATGCGGATGATCTGGCAGCTAACTTCACCGGAGCGGAAACCGCAAGCAAGATTTCTCCCGTCTTCACATCAATCAGTCGAAGATGAGCCTTGCCCATACTTTTCTCCTGAATGATCTTCCCGGTCAGCACCATGCTCGCGCCGGTCAGTTTCCCGAGTTGTTGTGCAGACTTCTGATCGAACAGAATCGTGTTTTGTGTAAGCAACTCAGACAACACCATGTCCAGCGCACTTCGTTCGACGACGCTCACGTTTCGCTGGACGAGGGCGCTGACAAGCTCCTCGGCAAGGCTGTTGCCCGTCGGATTGGCCGAGCCATCATCATTTGAAAGCGGACAGACCGCGACGATCAGTTTGCCCCCCTGCGGCTCGACTTCGTCACCGACTTCAAGTTTGATCTCAAGATCGCCAATGAGTCGGGCCTTGGAAACATTCTTATTGACCTCCGAAATCTCAAGCTCCGCAATCCTCGCTCGTTCGCTGGCCAGCACCTCCCCTGTATCAGGATCGACGATATCCCCTTCGCCGCGAAATACGGATACCTTTTGTCCGACAGCCACACCACTGGACTCTCCCAGCGTGAGATAGACGACCTGGGGGCTGACCTTGGCAATCTTGCCGGCAGGAGCCTGTCGCTCTGACAGGACACTGATTTTTCTTCCCATCACAGCCGGAAGGCCTGCAGTGCGTGCTGCCTCGTCCAGCGTAATCGGATTCTCAATCCGTGTGACCGCGGTCCTGTCGAGGGACACGCTTCGATTGGACTGAAAGTCGAATATGTCTACCGTTTTGTCATCTTCATTCAACAGTTCACCAACAAGCGAACCCGACTTCGTTGAGACACGAACGAGCGGCAATTCCTCCGGAGGAGCAGAGTAAAAAGTGGCACCCGCTGGGACCGCGACGAAAACAATGATCAACATCCAGCGGATACTGGCACGGAAACCAACTTGCCATGTCGTCTCGATTCGCATTATCAGGTTCTCCGTTCGTGCTGCTCGGGTCACTGACTGCCCCAAGGCTTTCGATTCTGGAAATCCGGGCTTCAAAAGAGTAACGCTGAATCGGTAAATCGGGAAGCGTAACAATAATTTCAGCGGAACATCATGGGCTCATTCAAGAATCGGGTTCAAACGCAAGTCGGCCCGCAGTTAGGTCAGCCGCGCTGATTTCATCGCATCAATCCGTCGTCTTCCGGGGCACGGTGCGATTCAATCCACACTTCCATGCTATGGATGAAGGAGCGACTGAGTCGAGCAATGGTCTCGGCGGCAACAAAAGTGTCAGCCGATCGCCAGTGAGCCTGCCGTAGGCAAGACGCCTCGGACGAAAAACTCGAAGTCAATTCGGTCGATAAGTCAGCCTCGTGCGAGTCTGTAAGCGGCTGAGCCAAAATCTCAATTTTGCGTACTCTCTGTTCGCAGCACTCCATAGGGCCCCAAGACGTCTTGTCGATCGAGCGGCAGCCTCGAAGTCGCCGCCTTGCGCTTGCGTCAACGCGCAACTTTGTCAGTAACTCGAATCCGTCCATGCCGCTGGAGCTGTGGATGAATCCGTACAGTGACCGTCTCAATTTCATCGAGCAGAATCTCACCCCCTCCGCCAATGCCGCTCGTCAAGCCGTTATGGCAATTGCGCCTCGGGAGACAGCTTTGAAATAAAGACGTCTTGTTGACCGGCGCTTGTGAGGGTGAACACTTCAGTTCCAGGATCGAAGTCCGCGACACTGTCGAGATGTCCCGTGGTATAAATGTTTCCAGCGGCGTCGACTGCAATGGCGTTCACATCCTCACCGCTTGTGCCACCCATGCGATTGGCCCAGACAAAGTTTCCTGCGCTGTCCAGCTTCAAAACATAAATGTCGTATTCGCCGGCGCTCGTGAGGCTGAATCGGCCTGCCCCTGGATCAAAGTCGACTGTCTCATAAAAGTTACCAGTGGCATACACGTTTCCTGCGAGATCGAGCGCGAGGGCTTGCACGTCCTCACCTTTCGTTCTTCCTATGCGTTTGGCCCAGACGAAGTCCCCGGTGCTGTCCAGCTTTGAGATAAAGACGTCGTAATCTCCGGAACCCGCCATATTGAACGCCCCGGCTCCCGGATCGAAGTCTGCGGTCCTGGTGAAAATTCCGCCGGTGTAGATGTCGCCGGCCGCATCCACAACAATTGAATATGCGGTGTCATTACCCACGCCGCCCGTGTGTTTGGCCCACACGAAGTCCCCAGCGCTGTTCAGCTTCGAAACAAATACGTCTGCAGAACCTATGCTCGTCAGGTTGAATACTCCTTCACCTGGATCGAAGTCCGCTATACCATTCCAATATCCTGTGGTATAAACATTGCCTGCAGCATCGACGGTAATGGCATGGCCATCCTCGCCATTTATGCCACCCATGCGTTTGGCCCAGACGAAGTTGCCCGCACTGTCCAGCTTCGACACGTAAATGTCGTGTTCGCGAACGCTTGTCAGGTCGAACACTTCAGTACCCGGATCGAAGTCCGCGGTATCAAAGAATCGTCCCGTGGTGTGGACATTGCCCGCAGCATCGACGGCCATCGCCATTCCATATTCGTCGCCTGGACCGCCCATGCGTTTGGCCCAGACGAAGTTTCCGGCAGTATCCAGCTGCATAACGACAATGTCTGCTTTGCCAGCACTCGTCAGGTTGTACGCTCCGGCTCCCGGATCGAAGTCTGACGTCAGGTGGAAATACCCTGCGACATAGACATTGCCATCTGCATCGAGGCCAATGGCGTTTCCAGCGTCAGTCCCTGTGCCGCCTGCGCGTTTTGCCCAGACCAGATTCCCGGTGCTGTCCTGTTTCACAACAAAAATGTCCCATTCGCCGACACTTGTGAGGTTGAATACACCGTCTTCCGGATCGAAGTCCGCTGTTCCAGCGAAATATCCAGTGGTATAGACGTTTCCAGCAGCATCGACAGCAATGGCAGTACCAATGTCAGTGTTTTTACCGCCGAAGCTGTTCGCGTGATCAAGATTCACCGTGAGTGTCTGCCCGGTTTCTGGCGGCTCGGGCTCGCTATCACCGCTCAGAATCTCGAGGCGAGTCGCCACGAATGTGGCGCTGCCGGTGAGAAACAAATTGCAGTTCTTAGAATTCAGATAAGGCGCGTGCTCACGCAGGTTCGGAATCACCAGTTCCATGTCGTCATCCGAAGGTCCATTGTTTTCCGGGTCCACTTCAAACTTCAGAGAGTCCTCCTCCTTCGTCAATCGCACGAGATGCACACCTTTCTGACGAACTCTCCCCATGTTCACGGTGGCCGTCTCCCAACCTTGAACCTGGACTTCCCCGTCTCCATGGTGTGGTGCATGAAACCGCACGTAAAGCGAGTCGGCGCGTCTGCTCGCTGAACCATCCTTCCGCCCGGTGCCGATTCCAATATGTGCAATGCCATCATCCGGGCCAAACGTCACCAGGACCTCAAAGATGAAATTGCGTTCAAGGAAATTCCGCTCGCGAGTGAAGATGATGCCGCCCCCGTACTCGTCTTGTTTTTTCTGTCCTGCAAATCTCACACCTCCTTCTGACGTGCGCTGCAGAGCGGACGCTGTTGTCAGATATTTCGGGAGTGATCTGGTCTTGCCAAGCTGTTCGAGTTCACCACTTGGCTGCAACACATCGCTTTTCACGGTCGACGCAGGTGCGCCGGGCTGCTTTTCAGCGGTCGAAGTCACCGTGGATGAAGGAGACGTCAACTTAACCGGAGCCGACACTGCCAGAAGTATCGCCCCCGTTTGTACGTCAATGAGTCGAACGTGAGCCGTGCCTGTACTCTTTTCCTGGATGAACTTTCCGGTCAGCACCATGCTCGCGCCGGTCAGTTTCCCCAGTTGCTGGGCGGACTTCGGATCAAACAAGATCGTGTTCTGTGCAATCAATTCCGCCAAAACCATGTCCAATGCACTTCGCTCGACGACGTCCACCTTGCGCTGGACAAGTGCTGTCGTCAGGGCCTCGGCAATGCTGTTGCCCGTGGGATTGGCCGAGCCGTTGTCGTTGAAAAGCGGACAGATTGCGACGATCGGTTTGACTCCCTGCGGCTCCACTTCGTCGCCGACTTTAAGTTTGATCTCGAGGTCGCCAATGAGCCTGGCCTTCGAGACATTCTGATTGACTTCCGAAATCACCAGATCAGCAATCCTCGCACGTTCAGTCGCCAGCACCTTGCCTGTATCAGGGTCCAGAATGTCCTCCTCGCCGCGAAACACAGACACCTTTTGTCCAACAATCACGCCGCTGGACTCTCCCAGCGTGAGATAGACGATCTGAGTTCCGATCCTGGCAATCTTGCCGGTGGGCACCTGACGCTCTGACAGGAGACTGATTTTTCTTCCCATGACTGCGGGAAGTCCGACGTATCCAGCTGCGGCGTCCAGTGAAATCGGGTTCTCGATACTGGTCACCGAAGTCTTGCTGACGGAGACAATTCGATTTGATTTGAAGTCGAACAGTTCCAGTGTCGTTTCGTCTTCATTCTGCAGTTCCCCAACGAGTGAGCCTGACTTCGTCATTACACGGACCAGAGGTAACTCCTCGGATGGCGCTGAGTGATACCCAGCACCTGCCAGGAACGCGAAGAAGAGAATCAG
>CAZFDW010000523.1:0-4864 GCA_964517865.1 uncultured Chitinophaga sp. | reverse complement strand
GAGATCTGATCAGACCAGTCGGTCAGCAATCCGCGTGCTGTCGCCAGTTTCAGCCGCTCTCGATTTCGTCCGATGCCGATGACTTTGCAATTCGGAAACCGCTTGCGTACCGCTGCAGCGATTGAGCCGCCAATCAGCCCGACGCCGACGATCACGATGCTCTGCTCAGTAAAATTGTGACTCCCGGTTTGCATGGCGAGGAATGATAGAGCCGGCATCGCAAAACCGCAAACTGGACGGTCAGCTCTTAATGACTTTCCGCGCCACATCTTCTTTCAGCAAATACGCGGAAGGCAAGGCGTCGGCGAAGCGAATCGGGCGGCCGATGGGTGTGAGGATTTCCTTGCGGAAGTCGATACCCATCGTCGCCATGATTGTCGCGTAGAGCTCAGGAACCAGGACTGGCTCGGCAGGCAGAACCAGTTTACCGTCGGCTTTCTTCCCTTCGAACACGTCCGCTGGCGTTGCTCCGATGACCGTGCTTTCCCGGAATCCGCCACCGGCAATCATGCACGAAAACCAGTTTGGCCAGTGATCGCGGCCCGCAGCCGGATTGATGCTGGGGGTACGACCGAACTCACTGATGCACAGCACAATCGTCGAATCCAACAGGTCGCGCTCGCGTAATTCCTGAATGAGTGTGGCGATCGCCGGGTCCAGAATCCTGCATTGGGTCACATGGCCGCTGTGATTCGCCACGTGCGTATCGAATCCTGGCAGAGTGACTTCAATGGAGCGAACTCCCGTTTCAACCAGCCGCCGTGCGACCAGACAGCCGCGACCAAATGATGTGTCACCATATGCCGCCTTGACGCCGGCCGATTCCGTCTCCAGTTCGAATGCCTTCAACTGTTCTGACGACATCATCTCAAGGGCTCGATCGAGGGTGTTCTGATGCAGCGTGCGTTTCGCTGCAAACTGACGACGCTGTCCAAACCGCTGACTAACAACATTCAATCCCTTCAGTCGATCTGCCTGACGCTCGGGACTTACGTACGACTTCAGGTTTGACAGGCCCATGCCCGGCTGAAAAACACGAAAGGCATCCCATTGATTCCCCAGATACCCGGCTTCCGGCACGTTGCGGTCCGGTGCCAAAGTCACATATTGAGGAATCTCGAGGTCCGGATTGGGGAGTTCATGCGCGCAAATTGCTCCCAGCGTCGGATACTTCAACGTTGGTTCCGGGCGATAACCGGTTTTCACAAATGCCGATCCGCGTTCATGGTCACCTTCCTTCGACGTCAGCGAACGGATCAACATGCACGAATGCAGTTGCTCCGCCATCTGCGGCAGCAATTCAGAAATACGCACGTCTTTATTCGATGTCGCAATGTCCCTGACTTCACCTCCCGATTTCGTGCCGGGATGAGGATCCCAGGTCTCCAACTGACTCATCCCGCCGTTCATCCATAACGTGATCAGGGACTTTGGTCGCTCATCCCGCCTCCGCGTCGCTGCGCGGGCTGTCATTGCCGGGAGTGCCAGAGAAACGCCGCAAGCGGACAGAAACTGCAGAAGCTGACGGCGTGTGGGGTTGATAGTCATGCTAATGATTCCAGGAAAACTCAGGACTGTTGAACAACGTCCACACAAGATCTTCCACGACCTCGGCACGAGTTCGCGTGGGTTTTGATTCGGAACCTGCTGCATGCGCCTCCGGATTCGCTTTGCGTTTCTCTGCTGCGGCTTCGGTCGTTGATTCCAGCAGGTTCAGAAAATATGCGCGTTCATCGACTGCCGGATGACGGCAAAGACAAGCCAGATAGCAGTTGTCGATGATGGCGGCGTTGTCCGGCGAGAAATTGAGGATCTGGGCCGGTGCGGATAAGCCATCCACTTTGCTTTGTTCCGCCGTGAAGCGTCCGTTCATTCGCAACAAGGCCTGAGGAATCGTGCCGACCCGCTGCAGCAGTTCATCGTCGCCGAGGTCTCCATATTCGTTCAGAAAATCGTTCTCGTTGCCAAACTTTGTGACACGTACGAGAGGATTGGAATTCTGGTCGATGGATCGAATATGCCCGGCCTGAAACAATGACCCAATCACTTGTTCCGGCCGCAGTCGCACCAGTGGAAACACGGACCAGGCCTGTATCTGACGGGAATAAGTTTCTTCGCTGTCGGCGCTCGATTCGGACGAAAGACGAAACACATCGGACAAAGCGATCATGCGAATGAGCACGCTCAATCGATCCCCACGGGCTCGAAATTCCTGCCCCAGAATATCCAGCGCGTCAATTTCCCCATCTACCGGATGCGGCAGATCATCGACCGGTTCGTGCAACGGCTTTCCGAGCATGAACCCCCAGACGCGATTTGCGATCGCTCGTTCAAAGCGACGGTTGTCTTTGTGCGTAACCCATTCTGCCAGACGTTGTCGCAGGCCACCGTCTGCTGGCAGCCATTCCGCATGGAACGGTACGGCGCTGGGCACAACGCGACCTGTTTCTGCCCCGGGATCCACAACCTTGTAAACGACTTCCTTCTTGTCTTTGTCGGTCTGGTAATCCGTCACACCGCCCGGAGACAATGAAGCCTGACAATAGAACGCGGCGAGTCCCTCAAAGTCGGTCTGCTTCCATGCAGGATCAAACGGATGATCGTGGCATTGCGCACAATCGATTCGCTGACCAAGGAACGTGCGAACGGTGCGGCCCGCCAGTTTGTTCACGTCCAGTCCCTCGTCTTCCATGCGGGCGACGGTAATGAAGTTGGCAGCCGGGCGGTCCGTCCATAAGCCCTCTGCGGCAACCAACTCTTTTGTCATTTGAGACCACGAAGCGTCCTGATGCAGCTGTTCAGCCAGCCATGCCGTCATCCGATCGCGGCGAAAGACGATAAACGGACCTTCTTCAACTCCGACCAGACTGCGGGCAAAACGTTCAGCAAAATAGTCACTGTAACGCGAATCCTGCAGCATCCTCACGACCCAGCGATCAATCCTGTGCGGCTGGTCATCGTCTTCGAAGGCGCGAATGTCTTCCAGAGACGGCACGGTTCCGAACATGGCGAGTGACAGCCGTCGCAGCACGACGAAATCATCAACCGACTCAGCAACCTGCATGTTTTCTGCCTGCCACTGTTTGTGAAACTGCTCGTTGAGCCGCGCCACAGCCGGGCCAAGCTGCTGATCGTCTGCCACCGCTGCCGGCGATCCAGCGAACTGCTCAACGCGCCCGGCAACCTGAACGGCTTTCAGGACCAGCGCAGCGATCAGCAATGCAAAGAGGATCACGACAGCACGCATTTCATGGAACTCCCTGATTTCACGTAACTTCACGTAGCTTGGACATTCATCCTGCACATAAAAACGCACTGAGCGACAAGCCCCAGATGCTGTATACTTCGTTCAATTCGCCGGAAACCTGGGACGCAAGGCACAATTCTGGCACTGTTTCATCGAATTGAGCAAGGGAAAACATCCTGTGTCAGAAACGTGTTAACCGCTGAGGAATCCTGTCCAATGACGTCAATTCTGACAGAATCTCCACAAAGCAGCCCGTTCCTGTTTCCACCACCTGCAGAACCGTCGTCACCAATTCTTCCCATCGAAGAGCGAATGGGGCCCGGGCGTTTTCCGGGGATCTGGAAGCCCATTCGATCCGTGTTTTGGTTCATCCATCTGGCCTTTGGGACTGGCTGCCTGGTCATGGTGTTGGCCATCCTGGCCGCGATTCCTGGTCTGAATATTCTGACACTTGGCTACCTGATCGATCCCCAGAAGCGCGTGGCAGTCAGCGGGCGGCTGCGAGACGGTTTTCCACTGATGGCACTCGCACCTCGGTTGGGTGTGATCGTCTTCTTTTCGATCGTGTTCCTGGCACCGATTCGATTTCAATCCGTTCGCGTCAGCGATGCCGCCGTGATCCTTGGTGCCACGCATCCCCAGGTGGTCCAGATGCAGACGATTCTGCAGGTCCTCCAGACGATTGTCGCCATCCATCTGATGCTGGCCATCGCGCGCGGTGGTCGGGTCGGATGCTTTCTGCGACCGTTCAGGAATATCATCTGGTTTCTGCGGAAGATCTTCACGCGCACAGGCCGTGAGGAAATGTCGGAAGGCATCGAGCAGGTTCTGCAACTGGTCAGGCCTGTTCAGCATTTCTGGATCGGCCTGAAAGCGTTCGTCGGCGCTGTGCTCTGGTTGTTTATTCCTGCTGGTCTGTTGGTAGCCTATTCTGCTCCCGGGCGCACTTCGCCCATCTTCGGTCTGCTGTCGTTTCTGGGAGGCGTGCTGATGATTCCCGTGGCGGCATGGTTGCCACAGTTGCAGGTTCATCAGGCAGTGACGGGAAGATTCAGTGCGATCTTTTCGGTCCGTGCGGCAAGGCGTGTCATCCGCAGCACTCCGTTATGTTGGATGCTGACCACGGTGCTGATGTACGTCATGACGTTTCCACTGTATCTGACAAAGGTTAAGCTCTTGCCTGCCGATGCACTGCTCGTGCTCACACCGTTCTTCATCATCCTTACCTATCCAGCGAGAATCCTCGTCGCATGGGCCTATCATCGCGGCATGCAGCAAGCTAAGGCGGCCTCGTGGCCCTATCGCTGGACCATCAAACTGCTCATGATCGCGCTCCTCGCGGGATACTCAGGGTTTCAGTTCGCAACTCCCCTCATCAGCGAACTCGGGAAAGCTGCTCCTCTGGAAAACCCTGCATTCCTCGGCCCTGTGCCGTATGCGCAATGGGGACGCGGAAACGACTGATCCTCTCGGTGAGTCCATTTCTGCCCGTTCGTCGTTACGATTTGGCCGGTATCGACACGGAAGAAAATCGGCGAGCGGCATGCGTCAGCTTGCCGGTACGCGGCGATTCCGCTATTTGGCAGTATGTGCTTAGAGTTACAGTTCGGCAGAAGT
>CAZFDW010000522.1:0-4872 GCA_964517865.1 uncultured Chitinophaga sp. | reverse complement strand
TCAATTTCGATGCCTTCCAGAAACGGCGGACCAATTTCCTCTTTGATCTCGAGCGTGGCGTCCCGTTGCGAAGGCACAAGCCGGCGGCGGCAAACCTGTTTGATTTCATAACCGACTTCCTCCGTAAACAGCTCGTGGTCTGCCGGGATCTGAATCAGTTCCTTGTCCGGATACAGCTGTTTCACCAGATCGCGAAAGCCCCGATCAAAATTTCCCGAACCGCAGCACGCATCTGCAAGTAATACGCCGCCGCGAGTCAGGTAGTCCCGCAGCGCATCGTGCTGAACCGGCTGTAATTGAAAACGATGCCGCCCGTGCATGTAGACGAGTGGAAACCGCGACATTTCGTCGAGCGTGATCGGAATGGATTCAGACTGCGTCGATGCGGCCACGCCGACTGTTTCATTCAATGCTGCGAGGAGATTTTTGATCGCCTTCGGTGCCGTATCCCATCCGCCGTTGTGACGCAGTTTGCCGATTTGCAGCAAACCTCGTTGAACGGCTGCTGCGGCGTCCTTGCGGCGTACAATCACATCGTCCAGCTTTTCGGGCGGTTCCCGACCTGTCGCATACGCAATCACATTCACGCCGATCCGCGTCCCGCGAATGATCTGCTGACTAAGATTTGCATTCCGATTCTGCGGCTCATGTTTCATCCATTTTTGCCACAGACATCCGATGTCATCCGGTGAATAGATGATGGACGTGCGACAGCCAAAATCGACGCCCCAAAGTTCCATCTGTTCGGCGTTGAGCAGGTACTCGCTGCGATACACGGGGTGATCCCCCAATAGCCGTTGCAATGACGCATCTCCCTGAGGAAACATGCGTTTGATCAGTTCACGGAACCCAATATCAAAGCCTTTGCCGTCGCAATTTCCACTCGCAAAAATGAAACCACCGGCGTCGATGTAGTCGCGGAGCCAGCTGACCTGTTCATCAGTCAACTGCGGTGCCTCACGTCCCGAAATAAACAGCACCGGTGCCTGATTGAGTTCCAGCACGGCAGTTTCCTGCTTCAGCCGGCTCAGGGTCATGACCTGACTGATGAGTCGTGGCGGCCACTTCGGGAGTCCGTCAATCAGATCGACCAGATTCACGACATCCTGAGGATGGCGGTTCCATTCGCCGCTTTCCAGCGTTTCGCCGTTGGGTGAGTTGTAGTCAAGTTTATGCACGACGACGCGTGAAAGCCCTTTCGACAGAAATAACAGGGCCATCGCTGTATTGAGGACCGGATCCCGTTCATTGACGTCCTGTGCCAACCAGTCACCAGCGGGTAATTGAGACGCCACGAGTACCTGCGCGCCGCGGCGATACCAGTCGTAGTTGCCGAAAAACCGGACGCTGCTCATCCGACCAGCGCGCTCCAGGCCATAGAGATAGTAGTAATACCAGTTGTTAAATGCGGGATTTGTCGTGACGGAAAAATTCCTGGCCATCCACTGGCGACCATTTTCCATTGCCAGATTCGGTGGAGGCGTCCAGCAGCAATCCGGTCGTCCATCCGCTCCGACGTTACTATCGTCCTGAAGCATCCGTGTGGTAATGGCGACAGTCGATAATCCGGCAACCGTCATGCTGCCTCTGGAAGCTGGCTGGCTGGAATTGTAGCCCCATCCTCCATCCTGATTCTGAGCTGTCGTCCAGCCTTCGTGAATGCGTTCCCATGTTTTGCGGGAGACGGTGGCTCCGGCGTAGGCGGCATCACGCAGGGCGAGCACCGCGTATTGGCCGTTACTGGCGTCACCGCCTCCTCCGCCGGACAGATTGTAGTTCCACAGCCCGGCTCCTTCACCGGTTCGGATCTGAGCGTTCTCCAGCGCCGTGGACAGCAGCTGAATTCGCGGCAGGTCGCGATCGTATTGTTCTGCGGCACACAGAGCCATAATAATCAGTGACGTTTCATAAACTCCGGTAATGCCGTCCGAACCACCGATCGGCCTGCGCCGAAGATAGTCCAGACCTCGCTGGACTTCATTCGAATCAACCGGGACGTCGCTGTTAATCTGCGCCATGATAGCCAGCGACGTGAATCCGTCGCGGAACTTTAACAGCGTACCGCCCTGAGCTGACCACGATCCATCGGCTTCCTGAGTCCGCTTCAAAAAATCACATCCACGGGCCAGGGCTTTCTTGACACCGTCGCGCAACTGCTGATCGTTGAGCTGCGAATCCCGATCACCGTCCTGCTGCGCAGCTGCAGGATTGGCGAACAGACAGCACAGAAGGGACAGTAAGAAGCATCGGAGTGTCGTTGACGTCATGTCCATTATCCTTACTTAGAACCGGATGTGGAGCACGTTTTTAACGTGCTCGGCACGATGGAATCGTGCCCCACTTATTTCTGTCTCAGTCCTTACGTAGTATACCTTTTGATCGACTCACTGCGAATTCTCGCCACCACGGCCGCAACACGGTTCGCAGCCTCAGTCATCTCCTCAGCGGAATTCTGAATGGCCAGTGAAAAACGCACCGACGACTTGCACACTTCCGGATCGAGACCCATCGCCAGCAGCGAAGGCGCAGCCTCAGCGGAACCGCTGGCACAGGTGCTGCCCAGCGAACAGGCCACTCCCGCCAGATGCAGATTGACCAGCATCGCTTCACCGGGAATTCCGGGAAATGCAATGTTGAGCGTATTCATCAGTCGATCGGCGTCCGCGGCATGCACAACAACCGGACTGCATCGTCCGATGAGTTCCTGCTGCAATTGATCTCGCAGTGAGCGAATTTTGTCTGACCGATTTTGTGAGTCCGCTGCCCAGAGTTGTAACGCCTTCGCCATTCCGGCAATCAACGGAACTGGTTCGGTGCCAGCGCGACGGCCGTTCTCCTGATGACCACCCTCCAGAAATGGCGGCAGCTTCACGCCACGTTTCAGCAGCAAGCCGCCGACACCGCGTGGACCGTGAAATTTATGCGCACCAAAGGCCAGCGCGGTTGCACCCAGTTGCTGAAAATCCACAGGTATCTTACCCACCGCCTGCACTGCATCCAGCAATAATGCCGCGCCGTTTTCTCGACAGCGCTTCGCAAGTGGTGCAACATTCTGGATGACTCCCGTTTCGTTATGAGCCAGAATCACGCAGACCAGCTTGATGTCGTTCCATGGCAATTCTGCCAATTGGATTTCGTCAATCCGGCCTTGATCATCTACAGGCATCATGGCAATCTGCCAGCCATTTTGTCGGGCTCGTTCGCATGCCATCAGCGTTGCGGGATGCTCACCAGCGGTGATCGCGATTGTCCCCGTTCGGCCAAACGTGAAGCCATGAATGGCCATATTGATTGATTCTGTGCCACCGCTCGTGAAGATGACTTCGGAGGCGTCCGCATTCAGGATCTCTGCGATCGATTCACGACTGTCTTCAAGGACTCGCCGTGCCTCTCGACCGTAAGAATGCTGGCTACCCGGATTCGCAAATGCCGTGGCCCATGCGTTGGTCATGCAGTCCATGACTTCCGGGAAGACTGGCGTCGTCGCGTTGTTGTCGAGATAGATCGAAGGCATGTGGCAAATCGACTCAGAGGCTATCCGAAAAGGGGTCTGACCCTCTCCGGCAGAACGGAAACACCAACATAATCGACTCGCCTCCAAAGGGTCAGCCCCTTTCCGGATAGCCTGACCGAAGGGAAGGTCCCCCGGAATCCGGCTGTTTTCCCGGATGCACAGGGATGATAAGCAAAAAATGCCAAATGCGACACGCAAAAGACCGTGCGGGCGGGAACTGTGCTGACACGCATTCGGGATCCTGCTACGATCCTGCCCGAGATCCGGGATCAGATGCTGCCATTTTCTGGTCACACATTTCCCTTGGGGTAGGCCGGACCAAGCGCAGCGAAGTTCCGGCACTTGGCCGACTTGCCGGAACGGCGCTCCGCTTGGTCCGGCCTACAGATTCACACCCAATTCGTTGTCTTGACAAAGCACAGAACTGTTCAATCAGGACCGTGCGAACATTGATAAAGGGTAGACAGGACAGTTCATGAAAGACCCAAGAGTACGATTAAGAAACCCTGTCGTTGCGGCGCTGCTGGCGTTTGCAATTCCCGGGGCTGGACATTGGTATCAGGGACGGCGATTCAAAGCGACGATCTATTCAGCCTGCATCCTCACAATTTTCGTCTGGGGGATGATTCTGGGTGGTGGACAACCTGTCTACAGTCAACTCATCTATCGTTCTGAGGGGGCTGCCCCGACAGCTCAGCTTCAGGCTTCTTCGCCGCGCATGAAGTTCTCGTTCGGGTATGCCGCGCAGGTGCTTGTCGGCGCGCCTGCATGGCCTGCGATCATTCAGGAAATGCGGATTCGAAACATCGACGCCAAAATCAACTGGATTGATGGGCCGATTGAAAGCGATTTCCAGGGCATTCTGTCACGTGGTTTCGGAAACCGAACGTCAGAAATCGTCAACGGGACGATTGAAATGATTCCTGCAAACGAGCAGGGCAGTGAGGTTGTCACGGGCACTTTGCGTGCGGTTCGCGCGGACGGATCAAAACAGGATTTCCCCTTGGCGGGCAATATTGATCTTGGGCGTGAGGTGTTTGGATCACCGCGGCGCGAAGTTCGTTGTGATGTGCTTGGACTCGACGACGATGAGCGTGAAGTTCGCTTGCGCCTCGAAGGCACCGTCTCCCGACGTTTTGTCGATTGGTTTCAGGCACCACGTGATACGCTGGAACTGGACCGATTGAACGGCGCGTTGAGTCAGAACTTCGATATCGGGTCCGTCTTCACCTGGATCGCTGGTCTGCTTAACCTTTTGGCAATCTGGGACGCCGCTGAAGGTCCGGCCTACGGCTATGGCGACGAAGAAGAAATTCCAGATGACGACGAACCCGCTCCGGCGAAGAAAACTGACTGAC
>CAZFDW010000521.1:0-4889 GCA_964517865.1 uncultured Chitinophaga sp. | reverse complement strand
TCTGGCAGGTGGAGATGATGGCATTATTTGCTGATAAAAATGCTTCACAGCGTTGCCCGTTGGGGTTCACAGAATTTTGTGCGGTTTTTCCTGGGGTGCGCCGTTGTCACGGCGACCCCAGGCTCTGTTGTAAAACCCCGTTGGGGTTGTGTCTGCCGGGAAAAGTAAGGGCACGTCCCTCACAACAACAGTCTTGCACACTGGCTGCGGATCCAAACAATCCCCGACTGCCCCGCGATGTCGTCGGACAGGCTGGACTCCGCGCCGAATTTCCGGGTTTCGCTAGCCGCCGTCTGGCAGCACTCGCAGTCCTGGAACAATCAGTCGGCACAAATCCCGACAATGAAATGCTGATTGAAGTCGCCTGATGTCGAGCGATCGATTTCCGGCACAAGATTCGCGCGGTCTTCAGCACTTGTGGTACATCCTGTACCAGTCCACGAATTTCCGCCCGCCTTCTTCGATATCGCGTCCGGCCAGCCGTCTCGGACGATGATGAACGCGACACCCCGCGACCGCTCATTCGAGCCATCATCACGGTGGTGAACCCAAAAATCGGCGAAAAGATTTGCGATTCGGCGTGCGGGTCAGCGGGCTTTTTGTGTGAATCCTTCGATTACCTGGTCAATGGGAGTGATAGGATTTATGGGAAGCATGAAACACATCATAAATTCCATTTCTCCCATAAATCCCATCTCACAACCAAAGACCTTCACACACTTCAAACCGCTACCTTCTACGGCAAGGAAAAGAAATCGCTGGCCTATGTCATCGCGATCAAGAACACGTTCCTGTCGAACACCGACAACGCCTCCGTGAGCCTGCGAAAGCTGCTGCTGGAAAGCTGCAACCTGCACACCGTCCTCGACTGCCCCGGCGGCACGTTCCAGGGGGCTGGAGTGAAAACCGTCGTGCTGTTCTTCGAGAAAGGATCGGCGACGCGGAAAGTCTGGTACTACCAACTCGACCCCGGTCGAAACATGGGCAAGACCAATCCGCTGAACGACGACGACCTGGCCGAGTTCGTGGAATTGCAGAAGACGTTCGCTGACTCGCCGAAAAGCTGGAGCGTGGACGCCAGCGGCATCGACCAGACGACATTCGATCTGTCCGTGAAGAACCCCAACGGCGGCGAAGAAGTCATCCACCGCAGTCCGCAGGACATCATGGACGAGATCGCGGCACTGGATGCTGAGAGTGCCGAAGTGCTTGCCACGATCAGGGGATTGCTATGAACGAAAAGTCGCATGGGAATGATGGGAAGAAGGGGAATGATGAAAACCATGATTCCCATCATTCGCATTCTTCCCATGAACAACGGCCGATCATCCCGCCTCGCGGCGACTATCAAACACTGTTGTCCTATCAAAAAGCAGAAGTCGTATATGACATCACCTTCCGCTTCGCCCACAAGTTTCTGTCCAAAGGCGACCGCACGGTTGATCAGATGATTCAGTCGGCTCGTTCATGCAAGCAGAACATACTGGAAGGCAGTAAGGCGGCGACGACATCGAAGGAAACGGAAATCAAACTGACCAACGTGGGCCGGGCCAGTCTTGAAGAGTTGCTGGCCGACTTTCGCGATTATCTGCGAGTCCGCGATCTTCAGATCTGGGACAAGGACTCGAAAGAAGCCTTGTTTGTGCGTGACCTGGGACGACGGACACCGCAGACATTTGAATTATACCGCGAATTCGCGGAAACCCGTCCCGCAGAGGTGATTGCAAACATCGCGATCTGCCTGATTCATCAGACCAATTATCTGCTGGATCAGCAGCTGAAGACGTTGGAGAAAGAATTCGTCGAACAAGGTGGCCTTCGCGAACGAATGACAAAAGCCCGCCTGAACTATCGCAACCACCGTCCAAAACAATAATCGCACATCCACAAATTCACGCCATCATAACTCCCATAAATCCCATCACTCCCATGACAAGCAACAAATTGACAGTTGAAAATGCACAATTGACAACGAGAGCAGTTCGTCATCGTCATCTGTCACCTACACACTGTCCATTATTGCCTATTCGGGGGCTGCTATGAAGAAGGCCCGCAGTGAAGCGACCGAGACAGGTGGACGTGAAGCAACGACCCGACATATTCCACCGAACCTGGCATTGTCCGTCGGCATGCCAACTGTCCCGCGCCGAACAATTGGAAGTGGGCCGCACTGACCACGTTGGCACGGCTTGAATCAGGCCATACGCCAAGCCGCCGCCATCCTGAGTATTGGGACGGGAACATTCCATGGATCGGAATTCAAGATGCAAGAGAGCATGATGGTCGCCGGATCAACGACACGTCGCAACATACAAATGACTTGGGAATCGCGAACTCGTCAGCGCGAGTCCTTCCCGAAAACACCGTTTGCCTGTCGAGAACTGCGTCAGTTGGCTATGTAGTCATAACGGGCAGACCGATGGCGACCAGTCAGGACTTTGTGAATTGGGTCTGTTCAGAGCGACTTCACCCGGAATTCCTGCAGTATCTTTTCATCGCCGAGGGTAAAGAGGGATTGCACAGATTTTCGAGCGGTGCCGTTCATCAAACAATCTACTTTCCGGAAGCGAAGGCATTTCACATCTGCTATCCCCCGCTCGGCGAGCAGCAGCGGATCGTCGGCATTCTGGACGAAGCGTTTGAGGGCTGAACGTGTACGTGAATTGAATGAGCAGATCGCGGCGATTCCGCTGGGAAGCAAAGAACCGCGAGCGGTACTTTTCTTTTCTGGAGAGCCAGTGCATGGATCGATGGGAATTGATGCTTCGTTTGCAAGTCGCGTTCTCGAACCATTCCAGAACATGGTGATGGCTGATTATGCCGATCGGTGGCACGGAAAGGTCGGCAAAGCCCGCCACATCCAGCACATGATGATGACCAGTTTCTGGCATCCCTCCGGCACGCCCATGTCATCGCAGCAGTTCATGGAAATGCTGTTTGGCAAACTCCCGGAATTCTTCCACAACGAAACTGAACTCCGCACCATCTGGAGCGCCCCCGACACCCGCGCCAAACTCCTCGAAGCCCTCGCCGCCGAAGGCTTCGGCCACGATCAACTTGCCGAAATGCAACGCATCATCGACGCCGACAAAAGCGACCTCTTCGACGTCCTCGCCCACGTCGCCTACGCCCTCCCCACCGTCACCCGCGAAGTCCGAGCAGCGAATGCCAGGGTTCACATCCACTCCGAATTCAATGAAAAGCAGCAAGCCTTCCTCGACTTCGTCCTGGCTCATTACGTCAGTGAGGGCGTGGAAGAACTTGACCAAAAGAAACTCACGCCACTGCTGCGACTGAAGTATCACGACTCACTATCCGACGCCGTCGCGGACCTCGGCAAGCCCGAAGAAATTGGCCGAGTGTTCGCCGGGTTTCAGAGGTATTTGTATCAGGGCGGGGCGTAAACGCCATTCGCATTCTGATGCGGCCTGATGACATGTTGGAGACGTTCAGCAAACTTGCCGTCAAAGAGCCTGACTTGATGCGACTGGTGTTACAGGCTTGCGTGGCGGCGTTGGTGAATGTGCAGAGCGTGGAAGCGGTGGACGCTGAGATGAAGCGAAGGGCGGTGATTGGGAATTGATGACGATTGAGGAATGTCATCGCCACCAGCCCACTCCGCTCAACACTGAACGCTACTCTGCGTTCTCCGTCCGCACTCGCGAAGTCAAACCGTTATAAGTTAGCCCTAGGTTTCAACCTAATTCCTTGGCGTGACATCCTCGATATCCTGCGACTTCTCCTTATCCATCGGCACCTGCATCAACTTGCCAGCCGCGAAATCAATCTTGTTGAGATCGACCTTCCTCACCCGGCGGTTATGCATCGTGTGGTAGTAGAAGACCTTGTTTTTCGTGTCGTAAGCCGTCGTCCAGAGGGTGGAACTGCGCATGCCTTGAGTCTTCGCTTCGCCCGTGCCTTCGGACGCACCCAGCGGGATGTTGAAGTTATCCAGGATGCGGAAGAGTTCGTAGATGGTCTCATCGCCGTCGGCCGTGGGGCGAGCCGTCTGCGTGAATGCCACGGCCCGGACAAAACGGGATGGCGGCGTATTGTCGCCGGGCAGGCCGATCATACCGCTGCCGCCGCCGAGCGGTTTGAAATTCAAGTCCACAAGCTTTTTATCGGGGATGGCCACAGATGAAAGGTTGACGTAGTTCCGCAGATTGGTCTCGTGCCAGTCGTAGCTCGGGGAGTTGGTGATAACACCAAGGGGTGCGTCGAAGATCGCCAATTCGCCCTTGAGGTATTCGACGATGATGGCCTTGCCGCTCGGTTCGGTGATGATGATGTGCACATCGGCCACAATGCCCAGCGCTGGTTCGACCACCGGCACGACCCGGACTTTCCTTAAGGCTTCCCGAACATCTTCGACCGATTCGCAGGTCGTGAGGAGATATGTGCCGAGATCAGTGGGTGCGATCGATTCGTGAATTTTGGCAGGGTCGAATTTCTGATATTGCGAAGTGCCAGGGTGGTAAAAGAGGCTGACCTGCAACCCCTTCTCATTCAGGCCGTCCACAACGACGTCTTTGCCCACCGCGTCAATGCCCGCGACGCCGTACTTCGCGGTCCACGACAGGCCCGGCTTGTGGTCAACGAGCAGCGAGGTGAACTTATGGCCGCGCGGGACGATGATCAGCCGCGAATTCAGATCGAAGGAGCCCCATTCCATCGTACGGCCGAACACCACGGCGCCGTCTTTGGCTTTCAGTGTGATGCCCGTACAGGCCATGATGGGTTGGCCGAACATACCGAAGACGGCCAACACGGCTAGTAAGCGCGGCAAGAATTGACGAAGCAACGCCATAAATGTACCTTTTTTGTTGAGGGCAGAACGACAGCGTTAACCTGGCGGCGGGGGTAACGCATCCATTTCAAAACCCGAA
>CAZFDW010000520.1:0-4889 GCA_964517865.1 uncultured Chitinophaga sp. | reverse complement strand
GTTAAACGATTAAGATGACAGTCATCCTCCTGCATGAGGTATCGTCAATGAATTGGTCACTTCCGTCGAACGTCTGTTTATGCCTGCTGTCCGGCCTGACATCTGTGACCATTGCGGATGAGTCAGCGGAGAAGATTTCGGCACGTCCGGCGCTGGAAGTCATATCAGACATCACGCTCGATCCCAATGTGACCTATGGTGCGATTGTTGTTCGAGCGTCCGGTGTCACGATTGATGGCAACGGTGCATGGCTGTTGGGCACGTCTGAACCAAACCCCGGGGCCGCAAAATCTTTCCGCGGAACGGCAATCACTGCGGACGGTTTTTCGCATGTGACGCTCAAGAACATCAACGCCAAAGGCTGGGAGACGGGCCTCAACGTGCGGAACGCGGAAGAATGGACGATCGAGAACTGCAACTTTTCGGACAACTTTCACGACCCGGAATTTGGCTGGGGAGAGAACGGGCGACGCGGAGGTATCGTGCTGGAGCACGTTCGAAAGTCAACACTGACGAACAACAAGGCCAATCGAGTCTGGGATGCGTGTGCGCTGGTGGATTCCGATGACAACCTGCTCGAACGAAACGATTTTTCCCACACATCGAACACGTGCCTGAAACTCTGGACTGCCAGTCGCAATACGATCCGACGGAATGTGCTCAGTCACGGAATTCGCATCTCGCCCGGTGAGGTTCATGCACGCGACTCCACCAGTGTACTGATCGAAAGCGGATCGAACGACAATCACTTTCTGGAGAATGACTGTACGCATGGCGGAGACGGGATCTTTGTCCGCGTCCTCAACGGCTGGTGCAGCACCGGGAATCAGTTCGAGGGCAATGACTGTTCCTGGGCGAATAACAATGGCATTGAGTGCTGGGCACCTCGGAATGTCTTTGTGAAAAACAAGGCCAACCATTGCAGCTATGGTTTCTGGCTGGGCGGCTCGGACCAGACGCGACTGATCGAGAATGAGGCATCGTTCAACGGGCTGGAGAGCGGCCATCACAACTCACCGCACCTGCCGGACAACGGTCATGCCGGAATTGTGTTCATGTTCGGTCCCTCAAGCCACACACTCGCTCGTGGCAACGTCTGCCGAGGCAACAATGGTGCGGGGATCGCACTCATTGGCGATCTCGACAGCAAAGGTCAGAAATGGAAAGCGTATCACTGGATTATTGAACGCAATACGCTGGCCGAGAATCGCTGGGGGTTGTATGCGAAACATGCCGACTGGATTCTGGTTGCCGACAACCAGTACCGCGACAACACGGCGAAGGATGAGTTGCTGGAGGGAAACGTCGATCGATTCATCACATATTCTGTGAAGATTCCGGAGTCTATGCAGCCTCCCGTTGTCAAATTGACCGGGCCCGCGTCCGTCAAGGCCGGAACTCCGGCGACATGGGATGCATCGGGCAGTTCTGATCCGGCCAGCCAGGCATTGCAGTGCGCGTGGGATGTTGGTGACGGGCAGTTTCGTTTGGGCATGAAGCTGGAACATACCTTCGATCAGGTCGGCTTTCATCGAATCGGCCTGAACGTGTCAAATGGCTACCTGACGGAACCGGCCTGGCGAGACGTCTACGTCACACATGATGTTCAGGAAATTGGCACCGAGGGCGAATCGCACAACTGGCTCATTGAGGATTTTCACGACAGGACTCGGAGCAACGAACAAACGTCGCGAGCTTCGTTTACCGACGACACCGAGACAACCCTGATTGGCAAGTCGGCACTGCAGGTCGTCATCAAGCCCTATGCCGGTTTCCGTGCGGCGCTGAAATACCCAAAATCTGGTGATGGTTCGTGGTTGCTGGAAGATAAAACGCAACTGAGCTTCTGGCTGAAGGCGATCAACGCCGACGTCACGGGCTGGCAAGGTGGTCCATTCATTGTGCTGCATGGTGATGGGGACGAGCGCTGCTGGATCGAGCCGAAGCCCGGTCGTGATCTGATGCGTGAAGCGGACAATAACGAAGCGCGTGAGGGCTGGCGTCTGTTCGAGATCCCGTTGCAGGGTAACGAGCGATGGCAACGAGACGGTGATCTTCCTGCCAGGCTGCGTGCCGTGTCTTTGGCATTCGATTCGTGGGGTGCCCCGCCACTGACGATCTGGATCGATGGCCTGGCAATCGAATAAGAAAGGCCGACGATTGCTCGTCGGCCTTTTGAGATTTGCAGACAGCAAAGTCGCCGATCAGCGTGACATGAACACGACGACCTGACCGACTTCGACCTTGAGCATCACGTCGTCGATGGTTGGCAGCGTGGTGACGATGGCTTTCATGGAAGCCTTGTCGAAGTTGATCCATTCGGCAGATGTGCCGGACGAGGACTCCCCGACGGCATTGTACATCGCGCGAATGTTCGGGCGATTTCGCAAAGTAACGACGTCGCCAGGTTTCACCATGATGCCGGGCTTGTTAACGGTCTTGCCGTTCAACTGGAAGTGGCGATGCACGATGCCCTGACGTGCCTGAGGTCGCGTGAGCGTGAATCCGGCGCGGCGCACAACGTTGTCCAGGCGGCGTTCACACAGGATCAGCAGAGTCGAACCGGTGTTGCCTGTGGTTCGCTTAGCGATATCGAAGTAGCGAAACAACTGACGATCTCGCAGTCCGTAGTAGAACTTGATTTTCTGTTTTTCTGCGAGAGCGGCACCGTAGGTGGTCGGCTTCTTGCGGCGCTTGTGCATGCCAGGAGGAAATTCTTTCTTTTCCGAAGCTTTGATCGCTCCGGAGCTCTCGTAAACGTTCATTCCCAGACGGCGATTGATGCGGCCCTTCGGACCTGTGTAACGACCCATTGTCCCTGAAAACTCCAAAAGAAACCTCTGTGCTCTACACCATCACTTCGACACGCGCGAAGAGACCGTCACCTTTTTCCGGACAGCTAACGCCTTTTCAGGCGCAGAGCACGGATCTGACAGGCAAGACCCGCTGAGGAGCGGCTGCGTGCAGAGAAAACTCCCGCGCGGCAGTACGCCGTTTTGCGAGGAACGGGACAGCGTACCGACAACGGATTCGGCAATCAATGTCGGGAATCACTTCATGCTGCGAAATGCACGGATTCAGCCTGTTTTCTCGGCGTCAGCATCCGCTGGTTCGCGGCAATTCGGGACGAATTTCGTCGGAACTGGTCCGGTTCCGAGAGGCACCAGCTGCAACGGGACCTTGTCTTTTGCTGAATTCCCGCATCCGGCACAAGTCCCACAACTGCCAGCCCTACCGGAACGCAGAAAGCCCCCGACTCGTCTGAGCAGGATTCCCGCAGCGATTGCAAAAATCAACAAAGTTGTGCAGGTCTGCCAGTCCATACGTTGATCCTCCACAGAAAACCGGCTTCCGACAAGGCTTCTCTGACGATCTTGAGACGTTTCACCGGAGATTGCATACAGATGGCCCTGAAAACTCATTCTTCCCTGCTTTTAGCAACTTCACGCTTTTTTGCGTATTGGTCATCGTTCACCATGTGCATTACCGGCGCCGAACGTACTTCGTTACTGACTTGAAAACCCTGAAATCGACAAACTATGACCGCTGCGACAACTGAAAAACTGGCTTCCCTGCTCGCCCAAAAAATCGCCGACAAAACGGCAAAAATCGGAATCATCGGGCTGGGCTACGTCGGCCTGCCGCTCATCAGCGCGTTTACAAATGCGGGGTTTCATTGCCTTGGATTCGACGTCGATGCGGAAAAAGTCCGCATGCTCAAACAGGGACGCAGCTACATCAAACATCTGGCGTCGGAGAAAGTCGCCGACTGGATTCAACGCGGTATGTTGGATCCGACGAATGACATGAGCCGCCTGGCAGAAGCCGACGCGCTGATGATCTGTGTCCCTACACCGCTGAGCGCCAGTCGCGATCCGGACCTGCAATACATCGAATCGACCGCTAAGGCGATCGCTGCCGTGCTGCGACCCGGTCAGTTGGTGATTCTGGAAAGCACGACGTATCCGACCACGACGCGCGACGTAATGGTTCCGATCCTGAATCGCAATCCTTCAGGCCTTGTCTGCAGTCGAGATGTGTTCGTCGCCTTCAGTCCTGAACGCGAAGATCCGGGCAATCCGGACTATACGGCCGCCGGAATTCCAAAAGTCGTCGGCGGGATTGATGAGCGGAGCAGTGAACTGGCCTGCGCACTTTACGGCCATGCGATTGTCAAAGTCATCCGCGTGGCCAGTGCCGAAATCGCGGAGGCCTGTAAGATCCTCGAAAACACTTACCGTGCCGTCAACATCGCGCTCGTCAATGAACTGAAGACGCTGTTCGATCGTATGGGAATCGATATCTGGCAGGTTGTCGATGCGGCCAAAACCAAGCCTTTTGGATTTCAGGCTTTCTATCCCGGACCGGGGCTGGGCGGACATTGTATCCCGATCGATCCGTTCTATCTGAGCTGGCTGGCTCGGATGCAGGGTATGAATACGCGCTTCATCGAACTGGCTGGTGAAGTGAATGCCGGAATGCCGCGTTACGTGATCAGCCGACTGTCGGAGTTTCTGAACGATCAGGGCAAGCCGATCAAGGGCAGCAAAATATGTCTGCTGGGAATGGCTTACAAGAAAGACGTGGATGATCCTCGGGAAAGTCCGTCATTTGAACTGATGGAATTGTTGATGGAACGTGGTGCGATTTTATCCTACAGCGATCCGCATGTGCCAAATCTGCCAAAGATGCGGCATTATCAACTGCCTCAGATGAGCAGTACGGAACTGACTGCGGAATTCCTCGCATCGCAGGACTGCGTGTTGATTTCCACGGATCACACGGCCTTCGATTACGCACACATCGTGCAGCATTCTCGCATGGTGCTTGATACACGCAATGCAACGAAGAACGTGACTGCAGGCCGCGAGAAAATCTTTAAAGCATAG
>CAZFDW010000519.1:0-4893 GCA_964517865.1 uncultured Chitinophaga sp. | reverse complement strand
AATGCGAGTCGGCGGAGCGACATCGCCTACGTAGCTCAGTCGCTCCGCCGACTGAAATTTCCCGGATTGAACGTGGTTATGCTGTCACTTCTGAATGGTGGAAACAACTCCGGCTTTTTTTTAAACAGCTGAATTCCTGGCCGCAGGTAATGGAGTTTGCAATGTATGATTTCCCAGCCTCCGTTCGAGGGGCCGCAGACTACACGACGATCATCGCAAGCGTGGGGATTCTGGTTCTGCTGGCTGTGATGTTCTGGTTTGCTGTTCGCAAGCCTCCTGCGAGCTCTCCAAACAGGTTTCGTGTCTGGTTCTTGTTGAGCACCGGCATTGTATCTGGGCAACTCGTGGGAATCGCCAGTTTCCCGTCGCCGCTTTCCTGCCGCTGCGGGAATCACGAGTGAAGTGACGAAACAAGTTCCTGCCAGTTGGCGAGTCGCATTGCTGCCGTACAATGAGCAAGTACAAATGTTTACCGATCACAATTTCAGGAGGCCATGGGATTCATTAGAAAATCTGCCGGTCGCTGCTCGTCGCATTGAGGTCTACATCTGTCCCAGTCAGCCAGTGATCAGCCGACACCGATCCAAAGGTCCTGAAGGCACTGCTGACAGTGGATGGGAGAGAAGCGGTTGGTGAGTTTTGACGGTACACGCGAAGCGGAACCACAGGAGATTGTTTTCAGGCGAGCGGCTGGGCGTCAGCCCTCCGTGCAGATTTCGCAGAACACGGAGGGCTGACGCCCTGCCGCTCGCCTTTACTGCGTATATTCGGGCAGCACTACAACACACCAAACGTCTCGAACGCGACTGTGGCTGACATGCCGCTGCGGATCGCGTCTCGCACCTGATTCTCGGCATGGACTTTGTTCCAGGCGGCACGCACGACGGATTCCTCAACGGCCTGCGGAACGATGACGATACCGTCCTGATCGGCGGCAATCAGATCGCCGGGACAAATGACAACGCCGTCAATCTCCACGGGCACATTGAAGTCAATCACACGCTGCCGATCGCGGCTGTCGTATGGACAACGGCCGCGGGCGAACACCGGGAACTTCATGCTGCGCATCTGAGCCACATCGCGGACGGCACCATCGACGACGACACCGACGCAGCCTGCGTTACGGGCGGCTGTGGAAAGCGGTTCGCCCCAGATTCCGGAGCGCATCGAACCGCCTGCCGCGCACACGAGAACGTCGTCCGGACGACATGCATCGACCGCCGCGAGTTCCAGCTTGTACGGTTCAGGATCGACATGAGCCATATCCGCCCACAACGTCGTGCGACAGCGGCCGATCAGAATAATATCCTGCAGCGTCACGGGAAGCAGCGGCACGCGGGGCGATTGATGAGTCAACCCGGCAGCATCCAGAGCATCGCACAACAACGGCACGGACAGGTTCGCACGCATCATCTCAAGTGTGATTGTCGTATCCGCCGCTGCATCAGAGAAATTTGGCATCACGAGACTTTCGGAATTTTCGATGTGTCATTTGCTAAGTTGTGAATTTCACCTGTTTAACCGCGTGCCCATCGGGCCGCGCTCTCCGCGACCTGGATGCGGAGCGCGGCCCGATGGGCACGCGGTTAAGCGACGGTGGAGAATTTGCTTCCGCAACGGTATAGCGTACCGATTGACGCACGGCAAGCCGTCCGTTCCAATGCGGAGCCACCAATTCCAACAACTCACAAGGAACGGCCAGTGCCCCAACCGCCGCGAATCTTCATTGCAGGACTGTTTCATGAGACTCATACGTTTCTGGACGGCACTACGAAGTGGGCCGATTTCCAGATCGTGCATGGCAAGGAACTGCTGACCCTGAAAGGCGACAGCAGTCCGATGGGTGGTGTGCTGGAAGTTGCCGAGCTGCTTGGCTGGCAAGTGTTTCCGGCACTTTCAGCTGCGGCATACCCGAGTGCGATTGTGCAGGACGATGTGTTCGAGCGGTACTGGACAGAATTCTCCGCAGCGCTGGCGAAGTGCCTTGAATCCGGGCCGCTGGATGGCATCTTTCTGGTACTGCACGGTGCCATGACCTGCGAATCGATTGACGACGTCGAAGGCGTATTGCTTGAACGTCTGTCGCTACAGTTGCAGGCGACTCAACAGCCCTCGTCAAAGACCATTCCGATCTTCGGTGTGTACGATCTTCACGCCAATTTCACTCCAAAGATGGCTCAGTTCTCACATTGTCTGGTTTCGTACCGGGAAAACCCTCACGCCGATGCCCGCGAATCCGCCGTGCGCGCGGTGCGTCTGTTGGATCGGTGCCTGCGAACAGCTGAGATACCTCGGACACTGCTGGCACAGCCGCCGATTGTCTGGCCGCCGACCGGCACGGGTACGTCATCAGACCCGATGAAAACGTTGCTGCAAATGGCTCGACAGCTTCAGGCCGATCATCCGGACTTTTGGGAGGTCAACGTCACGGCAGGCTTCGCATTTGCAGACACATTTGACACGGGAGTCAGCTTCGGCATTGTCACGACCGGCGCTGACGACGAAGCTCGATCTGTCCTGAAGGTGCTGTGTGATCGAGCGTTGCAGCTCGCCCCACTCGGCAATGTCGTTGAACGACCTGTCGCCGACGTGCTTGCTGAATTGCCTCGGAACGAACCCGGTCTGACTGTCGTCGTGGAACCATCCGACAACATCGGGGGCGGCGCACCGGGTGATTGCACAGGACTGTTGCGAGCCTTCATTAAGCAGGGCTTTAGAAATACTGCAGTCTGTATTTGTGATCCCGATTCTGTACGAAGGCTGCAAGGGCGATCACCCGGCACGCAGGTTGAACTTTCTATCGGCGGACGCGGCAGTCGTCTTGATCCCGGCCCGGTCGATCTCACGGTGACATTTGTTCGAACATGTGACGGTCGTTTCGAACTTCGCGATCGCCAGAGTCACCTGGCATCCATGGTGGGTGACCGCTTCGACATGGGTGATTGCGCGATTGTCGCATACGAGGGTATTACGATCCTGCTGACGTCGGTGAAGACTCCGCCGATGGATCTTGGCCAGTGGCTGCACGTAGGCATTGATCCCGCGCTGTTTTCTTTTGTCGGTGTGAAAGCGGCAGTTGCTCATCGCCGTGCCTGGGATCCGATCAGCAAAGGCAACGTTTGGGTCTCCACACCGGGGCCGTGCTCGAGCGACCTGAATCAATTGCCGTACGAAAAGCTGCGGCGACCCATATTTCCTCTGGATGTGATTGATTCGCAGGGAAATTGTTCCGCAGACTCGAATTCCTGATCGCGCCACTGCGAAAACAGCGCTGCCTGCAGAAATGCATGTGCTCAATTCAAAAAGAATCCCCGATGATGTTTCACCGGGGATTTTCGGAAGAGCAGTCACTGGCCAACAATCTTTATTCGTCGCCAGACGGGTTCTTGTACAGTCCGCTGGTAGCCTGGTTGGATTCCTGTGGTTTGCGGCCTGGCCTGGAGTACAGACCTGAAACACTGCTGACAGAGGACTGTCGTCGTGGAGCTGAACTGACCGATGGACTGAGTCCGCCGTTCGCCAGAAAGCCGGGGAACTTATCGCCGGTCTTGAATGCGATGTTCTTGCGGGAGTATCCAACGTATTCCAGGAAACTCGACAGGCTGATGACATGCACGCCATGATTCAGAGCCGCATTCTTCATCTTCGAGGCATTCTGCTGCATTTTTTGATACAGGGCCTGCTTGACGCTGTCCTGAGTCTGATTGGATTCTCCCAGGTCACCAATGATCAGGAATCGCGTCTTTTCGGTAATCAGCGTCCCGATCGGATCGGCTTCTGTCAGTGCATTCTGGTTCTGATCAACCAACTCTGCGTCATCGCTGATTTGAATCGCAATCTTCGCGTTTGCACCACTCACGAGGCGGATAAACTCGTCGCGGTCACCGCCAGGGTTGCCGTCAAAATCGAGCAGTCCGGCCACCGCAATTTCCAGCTTTTGACCAGAGGCAAAAATGGGGGAGTAAATCGGATCGTCCGCCGCCAACGGATTGCCTGTGAGCTGATCCACAATTCGCACAACGGCACTGTGGTCTCCGGTGATCCTGATAACTTCTATTTTTCCCTTGATGTCTTCATTGCTGCGACGACCGACGCCGCTGTTGTTCTTCTTGTAAACGGAGAACGTGGTACCCACGCTAAGTTCATCACGGCTGCCCAGATCAATCGAACCTTCAAGGGAACTCTGATCGACAAAGACGAGACGACCATCTTCGCGTTCGAAACTCAGGTCTGCCTGCTCGCGGGCTTTCTGAGTCAGTACGATCAGAGCCTCACGTTTCTCACGAATGTCGTTTTCCAGTTCTTCAATCTGACGCGATGACTGCGTCTGCAAGGTCGTGAACTTATCCTCCTCTTCACGGATGGAAATTTTGAGTTCGTCAATCTGCTTTTCACGAGCGCTCAACTGTTCGCCGTGCAACGCTTCCTTATCTCGCAGCTCCTCTTCTTTTTCGGCAACTTGCGTCTGCAGCGACTTCATTGTGCTTTCATGCCTGTCCTCTGCGGCTTTCTTTTCGCCAACGATCGTTTGAACCTGGATCCCACGCTCCGTTGCGGCGGCCATGTTGACGTCACGATCTGTCGCGTTCTTGATCATGGCCGGTTCAAGGTTTAGGGCACTCGCAGAACCGTCACCCGCCAGCGTCGCAATCTCTGCACGGACTCCCGTTTCAACCTCATCAGTTGTACTTTCCGGACTCCCGTGCCCGATGACCTGCTTCAACACATTCAACTGCCCGTTCAGATCTGTGATGGTTCCTTTCGAACTTCCCTCTGCTGCCTGTGAAGCAGTCAATTGCCGCTGGACGTCGGCGCTGTGAGCCCAGGTCATGTACCACGCAACGCCCAGCCCAATGGTAAGGAGGACGAAGATCGAGAGCGAAATGACAAGGC
>CAZFDW010000518.1:0-4910 GCA_964517865.1 uncultured Chitinophaga sp. | reverse complement strand
GAAAGTCTACATTCAAACAGCGATTTCACGAAATAGATCTTGGACGGGTTCTAAGCACCAGTGCTGAAGTTGCTTCGTTTAACCGCGTGCCCATCGGGCCGCGCTTCGCTGCCAATCGCGGGGCGGGGCGTTGCCCACGCGGCTAAACGAATTATGCCAAACTCCTTGTGCCGAGGTGCTTAAATGCGAATGCGGACCATCGCGGTGGCTATTTTCCTGTAACTCGTTCGGCAAACTGGCGGATGAGTTCTGTTTCGCTGGTGTCAAATCGTTGAGCAAGAAGTTCGCCAGCCAATTCGAGTGGAAAATCGGGAAGGACACGACTGACTTTGGTTTCTGCGTATCTGTCGTTCCGGAGACTCCCGACCCAAAGCGTTTTTCCGTCGTACCGCCAGACTTCAGGAATTCCCATTGAAGCAAATAATCTCAGCTTATCGATCGCTGATCTGGTGATTTCAACTTCAACGACGAGATCCGGTGGTGGATCAATCGACAGGTCGATTTCTCGCTTTCCGCGGATCAATTCTGCATTCTGAACATAGTACGATTCATCAGCTTCGAAGCCTCGCTTCAAGTCCGTGCGTCGAAATGTCGTAGAGGCGGATGTTCGAATATCAATCCGCCGAATCAGGGTAAACATTTCAATCATTCGTCCGATCAGGGACTTGCTGCTTTCGTGAGGCATCGCTGGGCACATGATTTCCAATGTTCCCTCATCGTAGGTCATTCGGCCGCTGGCGTGCTCCGATTCATCCACAAGGGCAGAATACGTCTGCCAACTTACCCCGTCGATAAGAACGCGATGTTCAGCGAGTGTGGAAATCGTACTCATCGGCAATTTGTCCTGTGGCGTGGCGAAGTCGCGTCATAGATGGATTGGTTCACGTTCTTATGTTCCTCGCATTAACTTCTGGCCAAAAGTTCTTCCTGCCTCGCCAGTTCCAGGTCGTGATCGACCATCAGTTTTGCCAGTTCGGCCAGACTGGTGGTGGCGGTCCAGCCGAGTTTTTCTTTGGCTTTGCTGCAGTCGCCCAGCAGCAGGTCCACTTCGGCCGGCCGGAAATAGCGTGGATCAATTTCGATAAATTTCTTCGGATCCAGTTCCAACTGTGCAAACACAAGATCCGCGAATTCCTGTACGGTTTGTGTCTTGCCGGTGGCGAGCACAAAATCATCAGGCTCGGAATGCTGCAGCATGCGCCACATGCCTTCGACATAATCTTTTGCATAGCCCCAGTCGCGTTTTGCTTCCAGATTCCCGAGATACAGTTTTTGCTGAAGTCCAAGTTTAATCCGTGTGGCAGCGCGGGTAATCTTACGTGTTACGAATGTTTCGCCTCGTCGGGGGCTTTCGTGATTGAAGAGAATTCCGTTTACGGCAAACATGTCGTAAGACTTGCGATAGTTCACAGTCTGATGAAACGCAAAGACCTTTGCACAACCGTAGGGGCTTTGCGGCTGAAATGGCGTCTTTTCTGTCTGCGGCGTTTCAAGTACTTCGCCATACATTTCGCTGGACGATGCCTGATAGACTTTGGCTTGTTTTTTCTTGTTCAGCTGGCGAGCGGCCTCGAGGACGTTGAGTGCTCCGCCGCCGGTCGATTGAAACGTATAGACTGGCTGATCAAAGGAAACTCGGACGTGACTCTGAGCACCAAGGTTATAAATTTCATCGGGTTCGATGTCGAGAATCAGATTGGTCAGACTCTGACCGTCCGTCAGATCGCCATAGTGCAGAAACAATCGTGTGCCGCTCTGGTGCGGATCGTTGTAGATATGATTGATTCGCCCCGTTGTAAACGTGCTGGCTCGACGCACAAGTCCGTGGACATGGTAGCCTTTTTCCAGCAGGAGTTCGGCAAGATAAGAGCCATCCTGGCCCGTGATCCCTGTGATGAAAGCAGTTTTTGGCATGGTTGAAATTTAGTAAGAGGATTGAGGATTGAGGATTGAGGATTGAGGATTGAGGATTGAGTGGGAAAATTCACTGCCAACTGCCAACTGCCAACTGACGAATTCTATTTCATTCCGGATTGTCGATAAGTTCCTGAAGGCGCGGGGCGAGTTCAGGGGGTAAGTCATGAACCCAACTGGCGTCGATGAGTTCGACGTCGAGCATGTCTCGGAGATGCATTCGGTCTTTGTCACGGAAAACATTGAGTTTCATGCGAATCAGCGCTGCCAATGACAACGTTCTGTGTGAATCGACGATGACCGAGTCATCGACGTCCGGGGCTGCCATGAGATCCGTTGCACGCACTCGTTCGCAGGCCATCAGCACATGGACAGCGTCGCGGGCTTTGGAGTCGTGGTGATCCAGAAACATGTCCATCCCGGCGGAATGTCGGTAGACAAAACCGGCTTCCTGCATCGCTGCAATCGCGGCGGGCAGATCAGTGCGCCGCAGCAGGATGTCTACATCGCGCGTCGTTCGCACGGCGGCTTCATCTTTCTGCGCCACCCAGGCTCGCACGGCGTTGCCTCCGATAATGCAGTATGGAATTCCAGCCGCTTCCAGCGTTCGGGCGGTCTTTTCGAGTCGTTCCTGAACTTTCTCCACGGCTCGGTTCATCCTTTCCCAAAGTGCGGCACCGGTTAAATGGAATTCAGTCATGGTACGAACTGTCGTAAGAATCAGGCAGATTAGACTCGGGAGGTTGATTCGAAAAGGTCATTGAGCCGTGTCAGAATTTCGGGCTCTTCTTTCAGTTCCGCAAGCGGTGTGAGTTCTTCGAAGATTAAGTCACGGTCGATGCCGTTTTCAATGATCTGCATATCCGTCATGGATCGCAATTCTCTGTCACGGATCTTCGGCAGTTCCACCGCAGCGCTACGCCACTGGGCCATCCATTTTTGGGCGTTGGGAGGAAGTTGTTCAGGCATGGGAAGAATTGTTAGTCGTCAGCGAGAAAACAGTCGTCGGCCACCAGTGTTCAGCAGTCAGGCTTGTTCTGTGAGCGGCACGGCGGTAGCGGGGTGTTGATTTAATGCAGGTTGTGACGTTTTCGTTTAACGGCTAGCCGTAGGCGTCGGTGTTTTCCATGACTGTTGCCTTCGGCTTGCCGTTAAACGATTAAATCAACAGCCCGCTAGCCGCCGGTGTTTCCCTGTACTACGAACTATCAAAAGCGTCGCGTGACGCAAGGGAATCCGGCGGCGGAGCTATCGTCGCTGCAGTCGTATTTGGACCACGGATGTCCCAGCGCGGGCTTCCCCCCGCAACCCAGGCTAAAAAGTTGTCAATCGAAAGCCACAAGTAGCGAGGCTCCGCTCGTTGCCGCTGTTCTTCCTCTTGTGACTCTTGTGAGTTTTTGTGGCCAGCACTCTTCGTTCAGTTGTTGTTTTTGAGTCAGCGATTTTCTGGCCACAAAGAGGCACAAAACTCACAAAAGGACCAATGGAGTCAGCCGCGAACGCTGCGTCATCGCCTTTCAACATCTTGGTATCAATCGACTTATGAGGATCCTGAACGAGATTCCTCGCGCCCTGCGCAAATTTTCCACGTTAGTAGTACGGATGATTCGCAGTGTGTTTATCTGTGCAATCCGCGAAATCCGTGGTTAAAATTTCTTTCACGTTCTTCCCCGGGTTGCGGGCGAAGCCCGCGCTGGGTTTTTGGGGTCAGTCACCGGTGGCTAGTGCTATTCCGCTCACTTAGAACCCCTAAAAAAACTCCGTATCCGCGTTGTGTCGAGAGTGGTAGGTGCACTGTGTTCGAGTGCCAACCAGTCACATCGACTTGAGTGTGCCGCGCAGTGCATTTATCGTTGAGCCGACTTTCTGACGACTGAAAACTGACGACTGAAAACTCTTTTCCCTTACACACTCCGCAACCTTTCGTGTCTGAGTTCACTCAGGAAGTCCTGATACGCGGCGGTGAGTCCGTCTCGGAGGGAAATTTTTGGAGACCAGCCGGTGGATTTAATCAGACTGATATCACTCAGTTTTCGAGGCGTCCCGTCTGGCATGGATAGATCATTAATGATCCTGCCACGGAAACCTGTGATCTCAGCGATCAGTTCTGCCACGCCGCGAATGCTGATTTCTTCGCCGCTGCCAATGTTTACCAAATCGGGAGGATCCGGCAACTGCAGCAAATGCAGAATTCCGGAGGCGAGGTCATCGACATGCAGGAATTCTCGCAGCGGTGTCCCTGAGCCCCAGATTGTTACTGCATCGGCATTCGATTCCTTGGCTTCATGAAACCGACGAATCAATGCCGGCAGAACATGACTGTTGTCCGGATGATAGTTGTCACCGGGACCATACAGATTTGTTGGCATGGCAGAATGAAACAGCACGCCATATTGACGGCGATAGAATTGGCACAGTTTCAGGCCGGCGATTTTTGCGATCGCGTAGGCTTCATTCGTTGGCTCCAGCGGCGACGTTAACAAGCTGCTTTCGGAAATCGGCTGCGGTGCCAGACGCGGATAGATGCATGTGCTGCCGAGAAACAGAAACCGCGTCGTCCCGTGCTGCCAGGCAGCATCGACAGCGTTGGACGCCATGACCAGATTCTGATACAGGAATTCTGCGGGAAAAGTGTTGTTCGCATGAATGCCACCGACTTTTGCGGCCGCAAAAACGACGATATCCGGATGGTGCTGAGCAAAGAACTGGTCCACGCTTGCCTGACATGTCAGGTCCAGTTCGTCTCGACTCTTCAGTAGCAGATTCTGAAATCCGGCAGCGCTGAGCTGCCGAATAACAGCAGCACCTACCATACCTCGGTGGCCAGCAACAAAGATTGATGAAGAATGTGAAATCACGGGAGAGTAGTCAGGAGTTGAGAGTCAAGAGTTGAGAGTCGAGAGTCGAGAGTCAGGAGTTGAGAGTCGAGAGTCGAGAGTCGGGAGTCAGGAGTCAGGAGTCAGGAGTCAGGAGTCAGGAGTCAGGAGTCAGGAGTC
>CAZFDW010000517.1:0-4914 GCA_964517865.1 uncultured Chitinophaga sp. | reverse complement strand
TGAGCATTCCGGCGAATGACAGGTACATACCCAGTTGCAGACATTCCGCCGCCATCTGTGCATCGCCTGAAAAAGCGTGCATTACTCCGATGAACGGCCCGCGTTGCGATTCTGTTTTCAGAACTTCGAGGACTTCGACGTCGGCCTCGCGGCAATGCACCACGAACGGTTTGCCGATGCGTTTCGACAAGTCAATGTGTCGGACGAAGTAGTCCTGTTGTTGATCAAGCGGAGTGTGATCCCAGTATTTGTCGAGTCCTGTTTCACCGACGGCGACGACTGCGGGATGTGTCGCCAGTTCTTCAATTTTTTCCCAGGCACCGGGTTTCGCTGCCTGGACATAGTTGGGATGAATGCCAACGATGGCCCGCACAAACTTATAGCGATTCGCAAGCACGATGGCTGCCTCGCTGGATTCCACTGTTGTTCCGACCGTCAGGATGGATTCCACACCTGCGTCAGTCGCCCGCTGCAACACGGCGTCTATTTCCTGGTGAAATGCTTCTGCATCCAGATGGCAGTGCGTATCGATCATCTCAGGGAACTTTCCGAGGCTTTTCCGAGGCTGCTTTGGAACCGTCCTTGTGTTCAGACTTCGTTGCTTGCCTGTCCGCGTCCGCATGCGGTGTCATGACCAGCAACACCGCTGTACCGACAGGCGGAATCTTTTCGGTCCAGGCCTCATACGTCTGCCCGCCATCACTTGCAGAGCTTTCTTCTCGTACGTCCAGGAGTGCATCCGGAAAGTTGGAAGTACAGATCACATGTCCGCCCTCGGCCTGGTAAAACTCTTCACCGGTCTCCTCGTCTTTGTACAGGCTGCTGCCGGCAAAGACAAATGACGCCTGCATGGGACGTGACTTACCTTCCTCGAAAAACATCTCGATCGCTTTCTGGTATTCGTCCTTTTTCCATTTAGAAAGCAGATCGGTACGTTCTTCTTCGGTCATCGGGCCGTACCACAGGATCTCGTTGTTGAACTTGTCCCAGCGAAGGTTCTTGTACGGCAGTTGCAATCCCGGCGGTGGCCCTGGCAACGGCGCGGAATAGTAGCGATGCACATTGTGTCGAATCCAGTCGGAGGCATCCGCACGCTGAATCATTCCCTTGTCGTCCAGCCACACCAGTTGCAGCGCAATCTCCGGCCCGGATGGTGCTACGAATTCCGGCGAAAACGCCGCCGGCTTTCCCGGATCCAGGCCCAGTGCCAGCAGAGCCGTGTGGATGACGAACGCTTTGGAGCGAATACGCAGAATCGTTTCGTGTTCGCGATTTCCTTCTGGGACCAGAAACATTTCCAGAATACAGTCCCGACAGGCAACCTCCGTCCGCAATACGACACGTCTGGATTTCACATCGACCAGTACTGTTCCATCGGGATTCAGTGGCGTGGTTCCGTTCAGTTCGATGCCAAGTTTCTCAGGGAGTGGTTCGAGCGGCTTAGGGCCGGACCGCACATCGGGTTCAGGCTTTGGCGATTCCTGTGACGCAGCGGGCCTGGTCTGCGACATTCCTGGTGCGGAACACAGCGTCAATGCCAGCAGAGTGATGATTCTCGCCATCGTAGCGATCTTTTGCTGTCGCATCCGAGACTCCGGATTAAGGGGCAAGGGGAAGACACTTCAACCTTCAATTGTCGAGCATTCTACAGTTTGACCGCCAGGAATCGAGCGGAGTACACATCCGCGGCTAGCGGTCTGTTGACTTAATCGTTTACCGCCGAGCCGGAGGCGACGGCTATTCCGCGAGCCGTCGCCTCCGGCTCGGCGGTAAACAAAGATGCGAAATCGGGGACTAAATCAACAGCCCGCCAGCGTCTTGCGGCTCACGGTTTTGGTGAATCGGGACAGAATCCCAAGCTTCCGCCATCTGTTCCGGAAACGCAAAATAGCCTGCAGAAGTTTACACTTCTGCAGGCCATTCTGCGTTGTTCTCAGCGAATCATCGCGATCATTCAGATTGGGCTCGCGGCCTTTTCTGCATCACGGCGAATCGCGTCGTATATCTCCTGACGGTGAACCGCCACATCGCGTGGGGCATCAATTCCAATGCGAACTTTATCACCCCTCACCTCAACGATCGTGATGCGAATGTTATCACCGATAATGATCGTTTCGTCGCTCTGCCGTGAAAGTACAAGCATAAAATCCTCCTTATGAATCACAGGATCGACTACGCCGACTCAGATATTCACAAGTTTGACCAGCGCTCTCACAGGCCGGGATTTCGATTCGAACGCTAGCGTTGCCACCTGAGGCGCATTCCGTACAGCTATGCTCAACCGGAACCTAAACTTTGAATCTGCCAAGGTTGAATCGCCCATACTCACTCGAAATTCACTCGAAAAACTGCCTCATCAGCCTCACAATCGTTACGATTCGCTGCTGAAGACCGTTCCTGCTCCAAACCCCCTGGTGTCCACGAATCCAGCTGATACCGCAGCCGAAGACGTATGTTGGATCTGGACATTGTCAGTGCCTTCGAATTACGCTCCCGATCCTCACAGCAATCATTGTGGAACGTCTGGTTTCTGCAGCGACGTCGCTGAAAGCCCTTACTTCCGATCTTTGCATTCTTTGAGCGACCTTCATGCCATTTGAAATTCCACAGTCCGGCAACGTCAGCGAATGGCTGCAGTTCTTTTCCAGTCTGTCCACGCCCGTCATCGTGGTCGCCGCATTGCTGCATTTATCATACTTTTTGTTCCTCCGCACCTGGTGTTCGCGGGACCTGCGCGTGATCGCCGGAACTCTGGATGATTACACCCGCGGTCTCAAACACCGCAGTGTGCTTGATCGCGGCGTGCCTCTTACGACACAGATCGACGCTTTTGTGCAGGATGTCAACGACGTGCTGTCGGACAGCAGCCGCAGTGAAGACCGATCCGAATGCCTGCGACGCATGCAGATTCTGGACGAGAAACGACGTTATCTGGAATCTCTCTCCTTCGAAACGGCAACCCATGTCGCACGAACCATGATCGAAGCGTATCCATTGAGCGGCGTCCTTGGCACTGTGCTGGCGATTGGATCGGCCTTGCAGACTGACGCCGCCCCACAATCCGCATCTACGGTGAATGCTGTGATGGAACGGTTTGGTGATTCGATTTGGTCGACTTTTGCAGGTCTGCTTGCCGCAATTGTGCTGATGTTTATCAACAGTATTCTGGAAATTCGGTTTAATCGACTCACCGACAGCCGTACGCACGTGCGTGACATGGTCGCCCGTGCAAAACGCGAACTGGGATTGGCATCTCAGCGGTCGGAGGGCACGATCTGATGCTGCCCAAACGTCGACTCGCGCTGCAACTCACCCCACTGCTGGATTTACTGCTGATCGTGATGTTCTCACAGTATATTGAGAATCGTCATCGGTCCGTTGCTGCTCAGGAAGCGATCACAGTTCGGGAAAAAGCGTTGGACACCCGACAGGCCGAAGAAGAAACCCGCATGGAACAGCGCCGCGTGGCACTGGAGCAGGATATCGCCGATCAAAAAGCTTCGTTAGCGGAACTCGGCAAGACGTACGACGCAAAATTCCGCAGCATCGTCAGTCAACATTATCAGATCGGTTCAATTCTCGCTGAATCGTTCAATCTTCCCGGTAACGTCATGACCGAAGTCCTCAAATTGCGAACATCCGGATCGTCCGACGATGCCGAACGATTGCAGGATGCGGCGGAACGACTTCAGAAACTCATGCAGGCCCGTGGTGAAGAAATCTTTCGCTTCATGCTGCAAGTCGATGAAATGCAGAAGCATGTGACGATCTGGGAGATTCACATTCAGGAAAACGGTCAGGCGTTCATCACCGACAGCCAACAGTCGTTTGTCACGGATTTTTCCAGCGACGCGGACCTGGCCGCGCGACTCTTTGAATTCAGCAAATCGTTTTCTGAGCCCAAAATGCTGATCGTGGTGCTGCTGACGTGGAGCGACGCGCAGGCTGTGGCCCGCCGCCGGGCCACGGACGCGATGCCTTTCCTCATGGAACAATTGCGCAAAGACTCAAGCGGCACGCGTTGGTATGATTTCTCAATCATCGGTTATCGCGCTCAGGGTTCGCTTTTTAAGTCCGCAATACCACAGACGCCTTAGGACCTTGTTTCGTCTGAAAAACTACTTCTGAGGTCACTGATGTCGAAAAAAACTGATAAAGTCCCGCTCCCAGGCAGAATTGTCCGTGGAACATCACGTGCCGGGATGGGGGGCGGCGCGCTCCTGATTGGTCTGGCATTGTTCCTTCTGTTCAAAGGCTTCGGCCCCGGTGGGACTGGTTCGAGCGGTTCCGGCACAGGACAGGGCTCGACAGCAACCAGCACTGCCAGGACCTCTGTGCCAGGGAAAGAAACATCCGGGACAAATGATTCCAGCCTGGCCGCTCCTGATCCGATCATTGGCGGCCTTACAGAAGACGAACGTAAGGCGCTCTCCGGCAACATTCTCACTGTACTGATCGATGATTACCAATACTTGATCGAATTGCCGGGAACACCCGTTAACATTCTTCGTCCGGCTGAGCTTGCGCGAATTGTGGAATTGGCGTCAATGGCCAAAGGTGACTCGAACGGCACCAAGGTTCGCGTCCTGATTCGCGAGAGTGCTCGCGCATCGGCTGAAAAACAACTTCAGGCCGACCTGGAACACAGCGGCATTCACCGCGACGCAATTTTGATCACGAGCGAGTTTGTGCCGTAGCACCCACCCGGTTTGCGCAAAAGCCGGGAATCTGAGTGATCCCGAAAGGACCCGTTCTGTTTCAATTTATGAAGCGCGAAGGGTTTTCACGGGGTGCGCTTGATTGAAGTTGGCGGTGCTCCCAAAACCATTCTGCGCGTGGCCAGAAATGACTCCGGCGAGCGGAGCGGCGTCAGCCGAATGGCACTTGGTTTACCTGAGCGGCAAGGCGCTAGCC
>CAZFDW010000516.1:1812-4930 GCA_964517865.1 uncultured Chitinophaga sp. | reverse complement strand
GCTGTCGAGATCTTCGGCTGCATCCTGCCAGTTGCCGGAGCGGGCCTGCTGGATGATGTCGGCCAGTGCTTCAAAGGCTTTGGCCGACAGTTGGCCGTCATCCCGGAGTTTTTTCAGTCGTCCCTCGGAGTCATCGAGCAGTACCGAGCGGCGTGAAGTGATGGCTGTGTACAGGGCATCGGTGGTCAGAATCGCTTCGTCAGATTCCAATGCAGGTGGCCCGCCGCAGCCCAAAACTGACAGCAGCAGCAGACTCAGCAGCAGGATAGATGGCAAACCCTTGAGATACGTCATTAGAATTCTCCCAGGACTTCGCCACCGCCGCGCGTACACAAACCAGCCCAGACGAAACCATCCATGTACTGCGAAATAAAACGTACCGAACCGTCACCAAGCAGGCAGTGGCATCCGCCGGCATGTTCGGATTCCAGCTGATCCGGATGCCGGGCAGGATGATTGGGCTGATGAATAATCACCTGAGGATGGTCGTGCAGGTCTGGCCCGCTGTGAGCCTGAACCAGGGCTCCGCCGCTGTCGCAATCGTCCGTGAGCGTCCCGTTCACTTTTTTGCAGGTGACAGAATACGGCACCACACCGACCCATGTTTTGTCGCTCAGGCGTGATGTGTGCTCACCCACAAAAATGGTGTTGGATGTGCCGTCCGTAATATCCGCCATGCGGATCCTGCTGTTGCGATAAAAGGCTCCGTCAATTGTCGCAGATCCAGCATTGGGTATGGGCTCAGGAATCGAGAAGTCCATCGCATATGCCGCTGGCCGTGCCCATGGTCCCTGCGTTCCAGCCATGGTGACGTAGTGAGCGTGCGCTATAAAAATTCCCGGAGCATACGGCTGCGGATTTCCAGGTTGCTCGTGATCACCGGATGTATATCTTCGCAGCGAAAACCCGTCACTACCTCCGACTGCACTCGGACACAGAAACATGGCCAGCTTTGTTTTCATCGCCGCCGCATGTTGAGGCACCCACAATGGAAGCGTCGGATCAAACTGCTGATACAGCGACGACTGTTCAAGTTGCGGCAGGATCATCACACCCCAGCCCAGCCCTGATGCTCCATTGCGATTATCATCCGGGTAATTCACGCCAAACGCTGACCCCGATACCACAGGGCTCCCCAGATAGGCGGGGGGAAACACCTGATGGACGTCGTGATAATTGTGAATCGCGAGTCCAAGCTGCTTCAGATTATTCCTGCACTGTGTCCGCCGAGCCGCCTCCCGCGCCTGCTGAACCGCAGGCAACAGTAACGAAACCAGAATTGCAATAATGGCGATGACCACGAGCAATTCAATGAGCGTAAATGCTCGCGAGCGACGCTTTCGCCCGGAAAATAATCTGCACATCAAATGATGTTTCATAGTGACGAATCCTGAGGTATTCAATGGAGCAACTGAAGTCTGCGCAAACTGCCTCTCCGGCCCCGACGATCTGCGGCAGTCCCAATTGTAGCGTGCGCTACATTTCAGAATTGTAGCGTGCGCTACATTGACGTCAATGCCGCATTTGAAAGATTCTGCGGGTGCTTGTCATGGCGGAACGGCTGGGGAGGTGAATTGTGGGCCGGCGCGGCTTATCAGCCGCTTGTCCCACCCCGTGGGCCGCGGAAAAGTGGGGTCTATCAGGGGTGATTGCTGATCCGCGTATTGTTTCATCGACACGGATCGTGATGCCGCAGCGGTTTGCCGCAACGCGGCACAATGTGAGAGCCTGGGGCATCGCCCCGGGAAGCGGCAATATCGAATGTGGAAGCCCTGAAAGGGCGTAATGGGAATGCACAATCATCATTTCGCCCCCTTGGGGCTTTCGTCATCCGTTTCGCAGGTTCCCAGGGCGTTGCCCTGGGCTTTCACATTTAGTGCCCTTGGCACAGAACTCATTGCGCGCAACTGGCGCAGAATACAAATGGGGAGCACTGGCAAAGCCAGTGGCACACAACCCAGCAATGAATGCGTGACAGAGTACCAGTTCAAAACAAATATCCTTGTCCCGAAGATGTCCGCGGAGGTTTGAACAGGTCAGTTCGGGAGGCGGGTAGTGTGGCGTCAAGACCACAGCGCTGGCGTGTGAGTCTGAAGAGCGCCGAGATCTGATCGGCGATGGGGCCGGTACCGCGCATCCGAACTCGGAATTCGCTTTGACTGAGTTTGCCATCTCGCACCGCTCGTAAACGCGATTCAATTTTGTCTGCATGAGTCGGGCGATGGCGTTTGATCCAGTCGATAAATATCGTTTCGACAGTCAGTGGCAACCGGACCATGATATAACTGGCGGATTTGGCTCCGGCCTCGGCCGCCGCTTTCAGTACGGCGGGCATTTCATCATCGTTCAGTCCGGGGATAATGGGGGCCACCATGACATGCACCGGAATTCCGGCTTCCGCAAGTTTTCGGATGGCTTCAAGCCGACCGGCGGGTGCCGTACAGGCCGGTTCAAGAACTTTTGTGAGTCCCTGATCCAGACTATTGATACTGATGGCGACTTTGCACAGATTCATGGACGCAAGCTCGCTCAGCAGATCGACATCGCGCGTCACCAGCGAGTTTTTGGTGATTAAGGACATCGGTTGCCTGGCTTCCAGAGCGACCTCAAGGCACTGTCGTGTGATCTGCAGTCTGCGTTCGATCGGCTGATAACAGTCGGTGACTCCGGAGAGCATCACTGGTTCGCACTTGTACTTCGGTCGGGCGAGCCAGTCGCGAAAAAGAGTGGGAGCGTTCCGTTTGACGAAGATCTTCGTTTCAAAATCCAGTCCGGCACTCAGGCCCAGGTACTCATGCGTGGGCCGTGCGTAACAATAACTGCAGCCGTGCAGACAGCCTCGATACGGATTCAGGCTGTAGCGAAACGGGATGTCGGGACTGTCATTTTCTGAAATGACGGACTTTGATGAATCATCGAAGTACCGCGTGGTCGGGCGTTCAAGCTGCTGCAGGAACTCGTCATCAAACTCCAGCTGCTCGAAGTCTGTTTCGTGAATGACGGTCAGAAATCTGTTCGCCGGGTTATCAGCGGCACCACGCCCTACAGGATCTCGACGGGGATTTTTTGACATGAGAATCGACGACAACGCGAAAATGGAAATGCGGAGGCTGTAAAA
>CAZFDW010000516.1:0-1712 GCA_964517865.1 uncultured Chitinophaga sp. | reverse complement strand
CTGCCGGACGGGATTGCATTTGTCGCGGGAGATACTTCGCAGGAAGACGACTGCCGCAATGCCATAGAATTCGCCATCCAGACGTTTGGCGCTCTGGATGTGCTGGTGAATAACGCGGCCATTCAGCCTCCGTCTTCCTATGCACCGCTGCATGAGTTTCCGACCGAGCTGTGGGATCGCATGGTGGGAGTCAACTTCACCGGCTATTCGCTGCTGGCAAAACACGCGCTGCTGCAGATGCTGACGCAGGACAGTGGGGTGATCGTGAACATCGCCAGTGGCCAGGCGCATCGGACGACTCGAGGGGTTCCCGCGTATGGTCCGATCAAGGCCGCGAATCTGCTCCAGACGCGGCAATGGGGCGTCGAGTACGCTCGTGAGGGAATTCGCGTGGTGTCTGTATCGCCGGGTGCGATCAGGACGCCGCTTGTCGAAGCGACATTACATGAGCAGGGCGGTGAAGCCCAGTTGGCGAATCGCCATCCATTGGGTCGCATCGGTCGATCGGATGAAGTTGCCGCCGCTGTCCTGTGGCTTGCCAGCGACGATGCGTCCTTCGTAACAGCCACGGATCTGGAAGTCGATGGCGGTCTGGGCGCATTCGGCGCATTCGCTGATCCTTATCCGATGCCCCGTTGATGAACGAGACGATTCCATTTCTTAATCTTAATCTTAATCGACTCTTTCCAGCACAAGTCGTACGAGGCACTGACGGTGACCCGATTAAGATTATGATTAAGAGTAGGATTAAGAAGTTATCTCCACATACTCACTTTGAGCACACACATGTCATTCCCCAAACTCAGCATCATCTTAATCATGACTCTCACCACAATAACGGCCCTTGCGGACGACGGCATGTATCCCATGAGCGAACTGCCGCGCCTGAATCTGGCCGAAAAAGGTATCGAGCTGACGGCTGATCAGCTGTTCAATCCTGATCAGATCAGCCTGGTCGATGGGATCTGCCGCGTGAACGGATGCACGGGATCGTTTGTCTCGGACAGCGGCCTGATCATCACCAATCATCATTGTGCGTTCGATGCGATCCAGAAAGCCAGCACGCCGCAAAACGATTTACTTGCCAATGGATTCAGCGCGACGACGCGTGAACTGGAGATTTCCGCTCCGGACTATCAGGTCCGCATTACTGAGAACTACCGCGACATCTCGAGTGACGTGCTGGCGGCAGTCAGCGACGGGATGACGTTTCTGGAACGCACAAAAGCGATGGACAAACGACGAAAGGAATTGGAAGTCGCCGCAGAGAAAGAGCATCCCGGGCTGCGGGCCGAAGTTGCTGAAATGTTCGCAGGGAAGACGTATGTGCTGTTTCTCTATACGTATCTCAAGGACGTGCGACTGGTCTTTGCACCTCCGGCATCGATCGGAAACTTCGGTGGCGAAGTGGACAACTGGGAATGGCCTCGGCACACCGGCGACTTTTCATTCATGCGCGCCTACACGGCTCCGGATGGATCATCATCGACTTACGCGACGCAAAATGTCCCGTACCAGCCGAAGCGCTTCATTCAGGTAGCGCCGGAAGGCGTCGAGGAAAACGACGCTGTGTTCCTGCTGGGCTATCCCGGCCGCACGGCGCGTCATCGGACCGCCAGTTTTCTGCGATACGAACAGGACGTACGACTGCCGACAATTGTGGAACTCTACAACTGGCAGATCGATGAAATGGAGAAAGCCGGTGCCAAAGA
>CAZFDW010000515.1:0-4931 GCA_964517865.1 uncultured Chitinophaga sp. | reverse complement strand
ATGAGCGAATTCGATGATTTCTGCCTGAGCTTGGCGCGGAGCATCGACGGATCGGAGAAATGTGCGTTGGCCGACGGAAAGGGCGTGAGACGTGCGCACATGGAATCGTTCTACGAAGCGGCGAACCATTACTTTCGCGAGGCTCCCTGGCGTCGCGTGCCGGGCGAAGTGCCGATCGAAATCCGTTGCGACAATCCAGCCATGGGCACGCGCTATGCAATCGTCCTGGGACGGACCGGCGTGCAATTGGGGCTGTGCGTTTATGACGACTGGGAGATGACGCGGGCGATGCTCAGCGGTCAGGCCACGGCCGACGAGAATCGGGCGTTGGCTGTCTGCTACGACGAAGCGCAGATCATGTCCGCCGTCGACTTGCAGTTGATCGACCGTCTCGGCTGGCCGATCGCGACGCCGGAAGCATGGCCGGCGGTGATGCGGCTGCAGCCGCGACGCACGCCGCGTTCGGCCACTGTGGAGGAACTGGTGTTTCTGGATGCCTGCCTGCGCGCCATTCCCGACTTCATCATGTCGAAAGCAACCTCGCAGGCCCGACAAGTGGAAACCGGCACGTGCCCGGTGCAATTGCACTTGGCATGGGAGAAACGATCGAGCAGACGTGCCTGAAATGCGACAGGCACTCGATCGAGAGCCGTCGCATGGTGAAATGGACACGATTTTCATTGCTGCCCATTTCTTCAAGGTATCTGTGGTACGTGGGCGGCATTAATTCCGGTGGTCATGAAGCGGGACGAGACCGACTTTCCTGTCGCCAGAGAACAACAAATGGACCAACGGTCAGTTTGCCGGCCAGCTCGTCGATTGCACGCATCTGATCGGCGGACCGACGCACTTTAGTATCGATTTCATTCACGCTCAGGACATGCCCTCATGAGTGGCTTGGACGAGAGTTGCGGTAGGCACAGTTCGCGATCGTTTCCCAGTTCAACGGACTTCCATCTGTATTCGACTTGACTGCGCCACTTGATAGAGTATCGCCGACTTGGCGAGTCAAATCGATGTCGCGTCTGCGTGTCGGACCGGAGCAGTGAAGTTAACTCCGGTTTCTCGCTCCGGTCGTGACCACCGACGCAGCAAAATCGGGTTCGGAACAAAGGCTGTCAACCGTGCATTGATGGATCCAGAAGTTATGAGACTCTGCCCCAGATAAAACCGGAGATGTTGGCCCGCGGTACGTTCGTTCCGTATCTTCCGTCAGGACATTTCCGTGTGCAAATCGCTGTTCCTCTTGACTCGATAACCTTAACAGTTAAACTTAATCTATTAAGCGTAGTTGAATTGGACAAAACCATGCCTGAGACTTTGCCAACAGACCGAGAACTTCAAATACTCGCCGTACTTTGGGCGCGGGGGGAATCGACTGTCAGAGAGGTCTACGAGGACCTTCGGGGGCAAGGTGAAAAGTTGGCTCAAAATACTGTTCAGGCCTTCCTTCGTCTGATGAACGAAAAAGAACTCGTCACATATCGTCAACACGGTCGCGCTTTCGTGTACCGGGCGGCGATCCCCAAAAATCAGACTCGACGACGGTTGGTATCGTCATTGGTCCAACGGGCGTTTGATGGTGCCGTCGATGCGCTTGTTCAAAGTGCGTTTGACGCAAAAGCTCCCAGCGAAGAAGAGCTTCAACGACTGGAAGAGTTGCTGGTTCATCATCGGCAAAAGAAGAAGAAATAACGAATGCCATGGTCTGGCTTGTCATGGGAACAACCGGAATTGACAGAAAGCAACGCATGTATCACTCCTCTCTGCATTCGCTCGAACTGATTCTACTGAGTTCTTCCATCGTGTTGATTGCTGCCTGGATGGGCAGTTTGCTTCAGAACGGTCCTCAGCGGCGTCAGCGTTGGTGCGAGGCAGGAATTGCCCTGTCCGTTTTCGCGGCACTGATTGTTTTCGTGCCATTTCCTCGCCCGGCCATGGACAGGGCCTTGTCCCGGTCGCAGGTTCCTCTTCAATCGAGTCGTATCGAGGCCAAATCGACAGCGACCAAAGAAACTCCGGCCGCAGTAGCTTCGACTGCGACTGGCTCAAGGACCGTTTCGACGATTAACACCGCGGTTTCATTCGAAACGGAACTACAAAGACCGTCGCGAATTGTATGGCGATCAATCCTGACGTTGCTTTATCTGATTGGTGCAGGGACGTGCGTCGTTTTCTTGTTGGGCGGACGTCTGCGTTTGCATTGGATTGAATCGGCAGCTCGGCAAATTGACGACACGACCACCTGCCTGCCAAACCGCGTGCGACTGCTGGTCAGTCCACGGGCGGCAAGACCATACTGCTACGGAATCCTGAAACCACGAGTCGTGCTGCCGGAAGAAGTTTACCGCAGCGAACATCGAGGCCACGTCCTCCGTCACGAGGCTGCGCATCTCCGCCGACTTGATGCGCTGACTCGTGCGGTCATGAATTTCGCTATGCCACTGCTCTACTTGAATCCGTTCTATTGGATGTTGAGACGATCGGCGATTTTGGCATCGGAACACATCGCTGACGCGCAAGCCGCTCTGGCATCATCTGTAGATGCATACTCCACGGGAATGATTGTACTGGCACGGTCGCTGAACAGGCCGCGGATGGCATTTTCGGTCACCGGCTGGACGAACCATTCAGCATTGACAAAACGCGTGGAATGGTTGCTGGATGACCGCGAAGAAACGCCATTCTGCAATTGGCGATGGACATCGACGACCATTGGTCTGTCCGTCTGTCTGCTCGGCGTGGTAACGTTGTTCCTCGGCTGCGCACCGGAACCAGCACGGCGGGGTGATCTCGAAGACATTAAGGATCCTGTCGCGGGCTGCATCTGGTCGATGACAGTCGGGCTTCCGGGTGCCGGTGCACACATCACCAACTGTGATATCAAAATAGTTTCCGGGCAAGTGACGTTCGAAAACCAACCGGTCGCAGATGCGGAAGTCTGGGCCAGTGGATTTGGTCGCATTGGAGGGCGGGAGAAAGTCGGCACGGACAAAGAGGGCCACTTCCAAATGACACTGCCTGTCGATCCCCGCATGGCGACGGCATCGTGGCATATCACTGCCTTTCAGGGAGACCGATTCGGTTCTGGCGACGTTGGAGATGACGGTAAGGTCACCATTGCACTGAAACAGGGTCGGTCAGTGAATATCGAAGTCAAAGATCGCAATACCGATACGCTGGTTTCAGGATCACGATTGTTCCTTGCAGACGGTCGAATCCTTGATGTCCGGGATGGTCGAGTTCAAGTCGCGGGTCTACCTCTGGACGTCTTCGAGCTTGTCGCAGCGGCACCGGGACTTTCTCGCAGAATTGTCCAGTCGGATTTTTACTCTTTGAACAACGCTGTGTTGACTGTGAAACTCAACAAGGGCGGTCAGGTCCACGGTCGTGTCGTTGACAAGAGCGGCAATCCGGTGGGTGACAATCCGGTCGGGCTGAGCGCAAGCCGCTATGCCCTCCAGCCTGCGATGCAGCAATTCACGGACAGTGACGGACGCTATGGATTGAATGGAATTCCCCTGGATCGCCCGGTACAGATTCGAACGTATTCTCATGATGTCTCGGGAGGAACTCAATGGGAAGATCAAACGGTTTCCGCCGTAGAAGGGGAATCGCTGGAAGTCAATTTCTCGGTTCACGGCAGTCACGATGTACCGGCGGATTCCAAATCACCAGGAATCAGAGCTCTGTACTCAAGTGAAAAAGATCCTGGCCGCGGCATGATCCAGGGTCGAGTGCTGCTGCCAAACGGTGAACCGGCGACTGAGTTCGAGCTTTCGTACGAATGGCCGCGCGACTGGCAGCCGGGCGAAGAGATCATAAGTGGTGGGGGCGGAAACTCGTGCCTGTTTACGGACTCCAGCGGCAGGTTCGAATTCACAAGACTGAAAAAAGCAGGGACGTACCGGTTGATTGCTGCTTCGCCCGGATTTCAGGATGCGGTCGTTTCCCGAGTCCACGCTGTTGGCATCGAAGATTCTGCGACGGCAGAACCCATCGAAATGCAGCTGAAACCCACCATCCCTTTGAACGTCGTGGTTGTTGACGAGACGAAGCAACCGATTGCCGAAGCCGACATTTGGCTGGTGCCAGCTGACCCGCACAAGGCACTGGATACTCATAAGTTTGATCGCCGCCGCATACACGCGCTCACAGATTCGGCGGGGCAGGTTCGTTTCACCGAGGTCCCGTTCGCCGACGGTGTGTTGGTGATCGAAAAGGCAGGATTCGGAACGGAACTGATCCCCTGGTACGGAGAAGACACCACGGTCACAATGAGGCAGATGGCGACGATCAGTGTTCAATTGACGAAGCCAGCTGCGAAACGAGTGGTTGTCTTTTTGCAACGAGACGGCAGCAACACAATGGATGCTCGGACGGCGGAGCCAAACGACAAAAACGTCGTCTTCGAAAACGTCACATCAGCAAAGTACAAGTTGTCGATTGATTCAAACGATTTCACTCTGGATGACGGAACGTGGGAACACGAAGCTGGCTTGGTCGAGCCGGGTACGACAAAGACGGTCACGCTGCAACTGAAGCCTCGCAGCAAATAACATTTTGACGAGACCATGCCGCTGAGCGCTGAGGCGACCGCATCCTGAGCCACCGACGCTTGTACGGCGAACTAACTCATAATCGCGTGTCCTGAGTCAGATTTGTGAGAACAGACGCAACATCGGTCCGACACATCTGCGTCGGCGAAGCAATGGGTAAATCTGCGTCGGTGAGACCGACTGGAGCGACTTTGTGCCTTGCAGCAAACTGCTCCGGTCACATCGACCGGAGCGTCGAACGTTGCGGCGACAATTTCGCAGGTGTAATCAAAATGATGGCTGGCAAGTTGGGTTTTCTAACCATGCCCGCGATCGCTAGAATCCGGTTGATTTGGCAAAACTGGCGACAGATATTCCGATGTCGTTAGTGCC
>CAZFDW010000514.1:0-4958 GCA_964517865.1 uncultured Chitinophaga sp. | reverse complement strand
GACTCATCCTGCTGGGCATCGGTCATTACGGCTGGTACAAAGAACAGGATCAGCAATCGGATCTGGTCAGCATGAGTCTGCTGTTTGGAGCACTTCTGGCGAGCGTCCCGCTGGCGATTGCGACATGGATTGATCGCGGCCATAACGTGTTTTATCCGGTCAATGAATTCGGATTCCTGTTCATCAGCGTGGCCTTGCTGGCGACCGGTATTCTGTTTCAGCTGAAATCCACGACCATGGTCGGCAGCGCAATGACATCGCTGTATTTCGTGACGCTGTTACTGTTCGTTCCCTGGGGACGACTCAACGCCGTCGCGTTGGCTATCACGATCGGCGGCGGTTTCATCTTCGGTTCGGGCCTGATCCTGGCGTTTTTTCGCGACCGCTTGCTGGCACTCCCTGAACGCATCAAACAACGCGAAGGTGTGTTTCGCGTTTTCAACTGGCGGTAGGGGTTCGCAGAGTGACATCTTTGCCATCCGTGTCTGTCTGGAGAGTTTTTCACGCGACGATGCAGAGTCGCGAAGGAAGGCAACTCCCGGCGGGTGCTATCTTTGCGCCTTCGCGTTTTTGCGTGAGACCCCTTACACACTTGGCGTTTTTCAACAGGATCGGCGGAGTCCAGGTCTTCCAGAATCTCCGTCCTGTCCCGAACAATGTCGCCCGCAGAATGCACGCACCCGGTTCTCGGAGCAAGCAATTCCTTGTCCAAAATCGTCAAATTTCGGTTCAGTCCGGATGCCTTGATTGTGGCGTCGCGGTAAGATTATTTGAGGAACGCACCCGGCTCTAAATCGGAGTTGCCTCATGATTGATCCTGCCCCGGCACTTGTTCGCCCGCGCGTCGTTGGCCGAGACGGCGAATTTCGCCCGCTCGAAGATGTCATCGATAAACTGATGTCGCAGGGCGGCAAGGGAATCGTGTTGCTCGTCGGCCCTCCAGGCAGCGGAAAGACAACCGCCCTGCGCCATGTCGCTGCACGGCTGGCTTTGCGAAGTGGGGCAGGCGATCGATGCCGGTTTGTCGATACCGCAGAATCCCCGTCAATGGATCCTGAGTCAAAGGATGCATTGTCGGGACTGACGATTACGGCAGCCTGCGATTCCGGGATCGAGTCTGCGCAGACGTTGATGCTGGCACGTTGGGGCCGGGACGATCTGATCGAATATCTGCTGGCACGACATCCGGCCGTGTGTTCCCTGGTGATGCCGCGAATTCAGGATGGCGCACTCTGCGAGGGCCTTCCTCGGCTTTGGGCCATCGCCCTGGATCACCTTGCCACCGACCAGTCCCTGCCCGACGTTCGCAGCGCACTGGCACAGCATGTGAAGGACATGAAGCTGCCACTCGACTTTGAGACAAGGTTGCGTCGAGTCGAGTGGGACGCGATGACGGGCCATGCTGAGGCTCACGAGATTCTGACAAGTGTGCTGGCGACGATAAACATGTCGGCACAGGAACCGTTCTTTCTCATGGAGCCAATTCAGTGTCTGATGGCCTGTGAGTACTATCTTGACCAACTGCGGTCGCCGCGAGGTCAGTCGATTCTTCAGCAGCGACTCCCGGATGACTTGCTGCCCTATGTTTCGGATGCTCTTCGCTACGACCGTGAGGTCATCGATCAGCTTCAGAAAATTCTGACTCGCAAAGTTGATCGTGCCCTGCATTCGGCATCAGCCACACTGCTCGTGGCGATCGACCCGACGTGGCGGCCTCGGGAAATCCTGCGTGAGGCGAACCTCAAGGAGGCGACGCTGAATCGCGTGTGCTGGCCGGGAATTGACCTGAGTGGTGCAAACCTCAACAATGCCAGCCTGAACGAGGCGAATCTGTCGAATGCCAGGCTTGCCGGCGCGACATTTCATTCAGCCAGTCTGAGAAGCGCAAATCTGCAGGGAGCCAATCTGACCGGCGGCGTGACTCTGGCATACGCGGATGCATCAGATGCGCAGTTTCAAAAGGCGGATCTCACCGGTGCCGTATTCGAACAAGCCGAGTTGGACGGGGCGAACTTTGACGGCGCGGTGCTGAGTCGTGCATTTCTCAATGCCTCGCTGACGGGATCGTCCTTTCGAAACGCCACTCTGATTGGCACGTCATTCGTCGGCTGTCGCCTGGATGGTTCCGATTTCACAGGAGCCAATCTGCAATTTGCCAATCTTGAGTCCACACATCTGACTTCGTGTTGTTTTGATGGTGCCTGCCTTGAACGGGTCTCGCTGATGCGCGCCGTGCTGGAAGCTGTTTGCTGGGCGGATGTCGTCATGGAGCATGCAAATCTGCGTGACGCCTGTCTGACCGGGTCACAGTTGCAGGGTGCCAGATTATGCTGGACAGATTTTTCCAATGCTCGTCTGGCTGATATCGACTGGGAGAACGCAGATCTGCGGTTTGCGAACCTCAACGGCGCGACGTTTCACATGGGATCAAGTCGCGGAGGACTTGTCTTTTCACCCTTTGCCTGTGAGGGCAGCAAGACGGGATTTTACACCGACGAACTCCATGAACAGCACTTCAAGGCGCCTGAAGAGATCCGCAAAGCGAATCTGCGCGGTGCCGACCTTCGTGGTGCTTTTCTTGGTGCGGCCGATTTTTATCTTGTCGATCTCCGAAATGCCAAAATGGATCCAGAGCAGGTGGCGTATGCCAGAAGCTGCGGCGCGATTCTGAACGACTGGGGAAAGTGACAATTCTACCGTAGACCCGTCGCTCCGCCGACGGGATTTTCTGCACCTTCGAGCGAAACTTGGTGCTCTGTCAAAGATGGATTGAAGGGTGGCCGGGGTTGGAGGGCGCTAGCCCAATGCCACTCACTTTGGTTCCAGACTCAACAACCCGAAGCGTCAGCGAGGGAATTCTCGGTGAAAATAAACAGCCTCAGCCCCTCGCTGGCGCTTCGGGTTAAAAAGTGAGTGCCATTGGGCGCTAGCCCGAAACCCCGGGGCTTCCTTCGCTCCGCTCAGTCCAGCCCCGGCCACCCCATCATAGGGCATTGGATTGGATGTTTTTAAATCGATCCTTGATTACAATTCAACCGTCTGAGGCGAACGGCAATGCCGCGACGCTTCGTTCGAGTCTTTACACTTTCACAGGAGTTTTTTGAAATGCGACGGGTTTTCTTTTCATGTGCGTTTGTTGTTTCGCTGATTTCGACATCTGCGAGTTTGTTGGCCCAGGCACCGCAGTCGCCGGGTAAGGAACATGAAGAGCTGAAGGCACTGACAGGAGTCTGGGACGCCGCTATGAAAATGGCGGATGGCAGCGAGGTGAAGGCTGAGTCAGAAATGAAAATGATCTGCGAAGGCATGTGGCTGACCACTGATTTTCGCGGAGACTTTGGCGGCACGATGTTTCAGGGTAAAGGCCTCGACGGATATGATTCAGGGAAAAAACAGTATGTTTCTGTCTGGGTCGATTCGATGAGCGGTTCGCCGATGGTGATGCGTGGTACAAAAGAAGGTAAGGTGACTACCATGACGGGTGAAGGCCCTGGACCGGCAGGCGACGCAAAGTACAAGACGATTTCCACTCAGGACAGCAGCGACAAAATGTCCTTTCAGATGTTCATGACAGCTGATGGTAAGGACGTTGAAGTGATGTCGATCACGTACACGCGGCGGAAGAAGTAACCAAGTGGCGAGTGGCAAGTGGCGAGTGGCGAATTCAAAACCGCCGGTCCCGTGGCTGAACTCTTGAAACTTCAGAGTACTTCCAGAACCTGCTGCCCTCCGTGTTCCGGATTGCCAATGAGCCTGCGATTCACGGGGTCCACAATGAAGTCCATGAATTCCAATGGGATCTGCCCCACCAGGACTGGCACCTGATCGGGCACTTCCAGCACATCGACAGTGCATGATCGGTCCTGAATGGTGATCCGGACAGCATCGTACTGCGTCGTCTTTGCCGGACCACTGGCGGTGATTGTGTTCTTCACGCCGATTGCGACGAGTCCAAGTTCTTTAATCAGTCGCGTCGGCAGCGAAAAAGCGACCGCACCGGTATCGATGAGCGCATCAGCAACTTCAATCCGGCGGACTTGCTCGGAATTGATTTTACCCTTACGCAATGCCCAAACGTCTTCAAGATTTTCGATCGTAACTCTTGCGGTGATACGCCCCATGAGTGCTCCTTATCATTGCGACGTCATTGTGACATGAATGCCCTTCAAGGACGTAACCATTCACGCCTCAGAACGAAACCTGCGCAAGCAACCACAGATTAACACAAATTAACACAGATAAAAATCAGCAATCAATCTGTGTTCATCCGTGTCCATCTGTGGTTTAAACTGCGATTCTCGAAATGTCGTGAACGGTTACTCAAGGACAGACCATCACATGAATCTAAATTGTGTGTATGATTCTTGCCACTGAGTTCATGTACTTTGAATCCCGCCATCAAGGAATTTGTCTGATGTTGAAGTTTCTGGCACTGAAGTCCGTCGTCACATTCACCGTGGCGAGTCTCTTGCTGGTCTCCGCCGGTTCGGCACGCGCGGAAGAAAAGGTCAAACCGATCAGGGCGCTGCTTGTGCTGGGCGGTTGCTGCCATGACTACAACACGCAGAAGGATCTGCTGGCGAAAGGGATTGCTGCCCGCGCGCATGTCGAGGTGGTGATTGCTTATGACAAGGACACAACCACGAGCCATCTGAATCCGGTTTACGAAAAGGCTGACTGGGCTGAAGGCTTTGACGTGATTATTCATGACGAGTGCTCATCGGACGTCAAGGATCTGGCGATTATCGAACGCATTCTGGAACCGCATCGGCAAGGACTCCCGGCTGTGCTGCTGCATTGCGGCATGCACAGTTACCGGAGCGAAGGTTATCCCAAAGCGGTGACTCCGTGGTTTGAATTCACGGGCCTGCAATCGACCGGGCATGGTCGCCAGGCTCCGATCAATATCGGTTTCGTCTCACCAGATCATCCCGTGACACAAGGGCTTGCTGACTGGA
>CAZFDW010000513.1:0-4988 GCA_964517865.1 uncultured Chitinophaga sp. | reverse complement strand
CCGCCAACACTTCCCGCCGATTCACCCTTGCCATCACCGGTCTCCTTCGCATGAATGCAAACTTCTGACTCTCGGCGTAGCAGACTACCTGCGGACGGCTGTCCTGTCAATTCACTTTGGATGGCCCCATCGTCGCGGCCCCGTCGTCGCGTTGTCTGCTCGTCCTTTGGATGGCCCCGTTGTCTGCTCGTCTCGACGGAGCGAGACGGCTGCATTCCAGCCAACGGGGCTCTGCGGTCGCTGGCCGATCAGCACGGCAGTTCACCCGAAGAATTGCTGCAGCGACGTGCCATACGTAACCTCCTCAAGTGCATCCACCGTATCGAAAAAGAACTCGCCTGCTCACAACGGCATCAAGAGTTTGTTAACGCGGAGTATTCGCGTTTTCTGCCCTTGATCGCCCGTTTTTCGTATCTAGCGGCGCTCACACTCACGTGTTTCTGACAAGCCGATCAGACGCGAGAGACTCATACCAGGATAACGATCGGCAAAATTGCGATGACGGTATGCCCATTGCATCGCACCTCACCAGGCAGTCCATCGGATTGTCATGATCCAGGGAATTACCGCAGTCAGCAGTTGCCTGAGATTTTACAGTGTTTCGAAATCAAAAGGAGAATTTAGTATGATCCGTCCAGTGATGACAGGATTTATTTCCCTGTCTCTGCTCGTCGCCGCCACAGCGCAGGATTCGCAGGAAACGCAGAAGAAAGACGCACAGCAGCCAGATCAGACAGATCGGGCGAACAAACTTGGTCAGCAGGGTGACGCAGAGCAGGATTCCAAAGCCGGTCAGCCGGTCGCCGAACAGAATCAGCGGGCCGAATTGCCGGAATGCCTGAAGCAGCTCGACCTGAACGAACAGCAGAAGCAGGAACTTCTGACGATCTATCGCGAAAGCGATCTCAAATCGCAACAGCTCTGGGATCGCGTCCAGGATCTGCATCGTCAGGCAATCAGCATGGAGGCGGCCACGATTGCGGCCGCTCGCCTCGAAGGCCATGACCACGACGCTCATGAGGATCAGGCTGGCCAGCCCGCCGATACTGATCCAAAGTTCAAGGCGGATCCTCCGGAGACCGGAAAGGCTGAAAGTGCAGTGAACGAGGCTGATGACAAGGCAGAGAAAACAGCCGCAGCATCAAGCCCAAAGCAGAATGCAGAAAAACGCAAGGCTGCCAGGATCGAAGAAAGGGATGACGCGATCGAAAGAAAGACCGCACGTCGCGACGAGCGGTCGGCGCAAGATTCGGCCCACGCGGGCAAGGACGAGGCAACTGGATGGCAGGGGCTTGACGGAGATCTGAATATCGTCGCGATTCGCGTCGGGGTCGCACAGCCGGACGGACGGGTTCGCGAATATCTGCTGACTCAGCCGAGTCAGAACGAAGATCACGGTTCGAACCAGACGTTTCGCACTCATCAGAGTCAACTCACGCAAGTCTGGAAAGACATCCACGATGGTCATGAGCAGTTGGTGGAACTTGAGGCCAGCACCATCGTGAAAGTGGAAGCTCAATTGACCGAAGTTCAACTTAAGAAGCTCGACACAATGCAGAGTCAGGCTTCAATCACTCCCAAGAGCCAGAACGACGATTCTCGTCGATAACTGTCCAGCATACTGAAAGAAAGTTCGATATGAAATATTTACTTACGATCGCCATTGCCGCTGCAAGCGGTCTGGCGTTACCGCCCTCCGGGATGGCTCAGGATGTGCGGATTCAGACGGGGTCGCAAGGATTGAGAATCGGCAGTGCCAACCAATTCAGCAACTACGGCTCGGATTCGTATGGTCGTCGGCTGAATCGTTACCAAAGCAACTACGGTTACAACAATAACGGCTACCGCAACGACGGGTACGGACGGTTCGGCAACTCCGGCCAGTACGGTTACCGGAACCACGACTATTATGGTGGCAATTATGGTCGTGTTCGGGACTATCGAGACCATTACCGGTCCAGTCCGTACCGTGGTTATAACAACGGTTACAACAACGGGTACTACTACCGCCCCGGATTTTCCATCGGAGGCGGCAGTTCGCGCGTGTTTTTCGGGTTCTAAATCGGGCAATGAGCGATCACTGCGTGATTTGATCGCTCGCTCATTTGCGAGCCCTTGAATTGCAAAGAAGCCCGTCTGTCGCAATCAGGCGGGCTTTATGCATAAATCGGCAGATCCATCAAGGTTCGCATTCATGCACTTGCGCGAGCGAGCTTGAATTCGGGCGGGTATCACCGAAATTGCAAGGTCACTTGGCGCCACTGGGGTTGTTGTAGTTCATGAATTTGTTTTTCCAGTTCCATGATGAACGGATCAAACTTTGCAATGTCTGCCGCGTTGTTGCCCTGCTCATGTTTTCGGAAGCCAAACAGGTAGGTGATGTTCTGTGGTCGCCAACGGTGGAAGTACAGTTCATTCTTCCTGAGCAATAACTGCCGCAGGCCTTCATATTGAGGGTTAGTCTGAGTGGCGAATGAACGTCCCTGTCCGGCATCGTTCACTCTTGATTTCAGAAACGATCGCTGCGCAAGCGGCTCAGTTTTGTCGCCCGACTGAATCGTGGCAGCATCAATGGAAACACTCTTTGCATTTTCACCAGCGATACTGATCACTGTTGGCAACGCCGTCAGGAATTTCTCCTGAAGCTCGAACGTGACGAGTTTCGTGTCATCCGGATTCCATTGGACGTTGCGAATGTTGGCCGCGTCGCTTTCCACAGACATGGCCTTCGGATCAACGACAACCACCGGCAACGTGGCCGGAATATCGAGCAGCTGTTCACGCAAAATCGCGGATGCACATACGTAGCCCTGATCGGTAAGGTGCATGCCGTTTTCAGAAAAAGAACGGTAGATGACCAGGGCCACTGAGTCTGGATTGTCGGTCTGCCGTTCCAGCTCCGGCGGCAGCTTGTAGCACGAGTTGATCTCGTAATCAATTTCTCTCATCCGGTTTGCGAACCCGCTGAACAGATCCAAAAACAACAAACCACGCGACTGTGCAGCGCTTGCAGTGGCCTCAGCGTAGACTTTGATCTTCGAATTGAAACGCGAAGGAGCGGGAATCGGCGGAAGCGTTGGCAACAGTTCATGCGGCGACACAAGCACGCAGGCGATTCCTGAGGCGGCAAGTTCATCCAGCAGTCGGACCAAATGTTTTGAGTATTGTTCCGGTGTCATTCCCGCCGTCAGTGCTTCGTTTTGACCGTAGCAGATGAATGCCACGGTCGGTTCTTCGGCGCGGATGTGTTCCACCATGCGAAGATAGCCGACGTCCGGTTTGTCAAAGATGCCGCGAGAATCGGCGAATACGGTGTCTGCGCTCCAGCCGAGATTGCGAAACGTGACGTGCTTGTCGCCGCACGTACCGGCCAGTGTTGCCTCGATGTGTTCCGACAGCTGAGCACGTTCAAAGAATGTCGCACCGACAAAGACCACATGGTCGCCGTCCTCAAACTGAAAGGGAGCCGTGCGAACTTTCGCCGGCACGACAGGTGCGGCAAACTCTTCTGGTGCTGCGACGGTGAACCGAACTCCCGGTTCGCCGGTGCCGGATTTGGCTTCGAGCCAGTCACGGTCATTGAAGTCCGTCTGTTGCCAGCCAACGGGCGGCACGATGGATGTCATCCTCCACAGGCCGCCGACCGCTGATTTCTGGTCTCCCTGCACTGCGGAAATCGCGATTCCGAACAGGCCCATTTTGTCAGCAGAATGCACCTCCACCGCGACTGTGTTTCGGCCCTGTCGCAGCAGCGATTTTACGTCGAACCCGAGTGCCGCGACGCTGCCGCCGGACTTCCGCAAGACGACGTTTTTCAAAATCCGCTGACCATTGACATACAGCGAACAATATTCGTCCGTGACGATGGTCAGCTGTGCCGACTCCGAATTTGCCACTGCCGGATCGACAGTCCAGCGATACCAGCCACTGGCCGTTCCGTCCTGCACGTCGGATTGGAACCAGGTCAGCGCTGGTGCGTCCTGAGCCATGCTGCCAGTTTGCAGGCAGACGACAGCCGCTGCAGTTGCCACGCAACGAAACAGAAGCGAAAAGATGGTTTCGGCCATTCGGACGGGCTCGGCGGTAAAGGAGGCAGGATGATTGACAATGCAGGCGACACAGCACCATACCCAAACCTGAAAGAGATTCCAGCGAGCGGCAATAAAGTTCGCTCGTTCACTTGCGGGATTGTGGGCGGATTGGACGATACGCGGTGACGCAATGCACAGTGCAATGTTCATGCGTCGGGTACGGTCCGGCAAAACTCATTTTGTGAACGGTTGTTGAGGCGTTATGAAACTATCAGTTTTTCTGGCTCTGATCTGTTGCTGTTGTGCTGTGGCAGGCGATTCTGTGGCGGAAGAGAGGACCGTCAAATCTGTCACAGTCACCAGTGTCGAAGTCCCGGCAACGGAAGCTGCGGATATTCCTAAACAGCTGCAGGCAAAGGCCATCGAAGACGACAAGGCGGCGTTCGGGTATTGGGGCACAGATCAGGACGAGTACACAGGCTGGACATCGCATTCCAACCGACTCATCCCGGTCTACACGTTTGGTTCTAAAGGCGGCGGCGATGGCCTTGACATGGATTCCTACACAGGTCCGAGGAGTCCATACCGTTCCGAAGCCAAAGTGCAGGCTCTGTATGGTTACGTACCGGAAAAAACCGTCAATCCGAATGCCGTCTGGATGGATCAGGCAAACGTCGCCGATATGCAGCGTGCAGCCGCAGCGGCGGGGAAAAAGTTCATCTTTCTGGTGGTGTTTGATGGCATGGATTGGCAGACAACGCATGCCGCAGCCATCTGGAATCAGAAAAAGGTCACCTATACAGAAGGCCGTGGTCACGGTACCCATTTTCAGGACTATGACGCCAACGGAACGACGCAATTCGGCTTTTGCGTTACCAGTGCTCATAACGAAGGCACCGATGTCGATGTCAACACACAGGCAGTGATCAATCCGGGCGGCACGATTCGCGGCGGCTA
>CAZFDW010000512.1:0-5004 GCA_964517865.1 uncultured Chitinophaga sp. | reverse complement strand
CACCAGGTTCGTGAACGTGATACGTCTCGTATTTCATCGGCAGGATCTGCCGAATACGCAGGCAGCACGGCACACGGCGCTGCATCGTCGGCATCCGGTCAGGATTTGACCAGCACCGAATGGCGTCGCGGGATGCCAGTCAGCAAACTGCGATGGACGCAGCGAGGCGGTCAGGGTAAGACTGCGTGATTCATTCAGGCATGAACACCACACAGCAGTCGTATGCGCAGCGGGCGGGATCTCGTCACAGTGCGATTGACGGACGATGACGAACGTTGCTCGTCGATGCTTTGTGTGTTCCATGATCAAAATTGCAGACTCGCTACAGGGAAGTTGCTTGTGTCAGCCAACCATCATTCAGAAATCTCGACCTCATCCGTCCGCGCGGCAAAGGTTCACAGGAAATCCGTGACCAGTATCGGCACGTTTCTGGGGATTGCCGTCACGGTTGTGTTTTATCTGGTCGCTCCGCCCATCGCGAAATGCTTCAGCGGTGGGCCGGAATTTTTGTACCGCTACTTCTGTAGCCACCCGATTGAATATGTGACATCCGGACTGTTCTTTGTGGGTATGGCAATTCTTGCGGCCAAATGGAAACAGCTTCCGACCGATCGCGCGGTAATTGCGAATGTCAAAGAACTCGCATCGACTGCCCAATGGGTGCCGACCGAAGCGGGATCGGGCGCAGTGCAAAGTCTGACTGCGTGGCAGGCTGCTTCCCATCGGGATGACTGGAAATCCACTTCGATGTGGCATCGCGTGCAGGACGTGCTGCACTACGTCAATGCCGGGCGACATGACGGACTTGAGGATCATCTCAAGTACCTCGCCGATCTTTCTGTCGATCGATTGATTCAGAGCTTTTCGCTGATTCGTACAGTGACCTGGGCCGTTCCGATCATGGGATTCCTTGGGACGGTGGTCGGCATCACGTTGGCGATTGCAAATGTCACTCCGGAACAACTCGATTCCTCAATGCCTGAAGTGACCGCCGGCCTTGCTGTGGCGTTTGATACAACAGCACAGGCTCTGACAATGTCGATGCTGTTGGTATTTGCCACGTATCTGGTAGAACGCGACGAGCAGGCAATTCTGAACGACGTCGAGCAATTTGGAATTGATTCGCTGGTGCCCTTCATCAGCCAATCTGATGCAGTTGCGGCTGAACCGGCATCCGGTTTGCCTGCACTGGCAAACTGGACTGCCGAGATACTGACACAGCAGACAGATTCGTGGAGTCGCCATCTTGCAGCGATGCAGTCCGGCTGGGCGGAGACGTTGAATTTTCAAACCGATTCACTGGCTCAGGCCTTGTCGGATGAGACCACCGCCACCCTGCAGTCTCATCGACACGCATCCGACACAGCTCGGGATCAATACGCTGCGACACTGCAACAGAGTTCGCAGATGTTCGTTCAGCAGATGCAACAAACATTGACGACATTTGTGGACCGTGTTGACCTGTGGCAGAATGCGATGCGGGAAAGCTCGCTGGCGTCAGCCGGACAGGCAGAAGAGCTGCATCGGCTGGGACGGACGATGCTGCAGTTGACCGAAGCGGAACAGAAGCTGGTTCAGCTTCAGGAAACTCTGAATGAAAATCTGCACACGTTGCAGATGGTTGCGACGCTGGAGCAGACAGTGCAAAGTCTGAATGCAGCGGTAAGCATTCTGACATCGAAATCATACATGCGAGCGGCGGCGTGACTCGGCGGCGGCCTCAAACTTCCATCTCACTGTTCCCCTTTCTGGCCGTATTGGTCTGTGCGATGGGGGCCCTGATCTTGCTGCTGCTGGTGCTGACACGCAAGATCCGGCACGAGCAATCCGGCGGCGATGCGCCAGCGGCAGTCGCCGTTGCGCCGGCAGCCATGTATCCTGATCGCACCCTCGAAATCGCAGCATTGGAAACAGAACGGGATACGGTTAGCGTTGATGTGTTGAGATTGCAGCAACAGGTAAACGAACTTGAACAGTCGGTCGCTCAGCAACAAACGACGGTTGCAGGGTTGCGGCAGCAATTCTCAGAGCTGGCAGCAACGTTGCAGACAGCGGAAGCAACTCCGGACAACTCCAGTGTCGCCGGACTGCAAAATCAGATCGCGGAACTGCGATCAAAGCAGGTCGTGCTCCGGCAGCGTCTGGATGAACAGGAGAATCGCCTGCTGGCGAAACAATTGCAGTTGAAAGCTGTGACTGATGCCACTGCGGCTGCGAAGGAAAAGCTGCACACCGTGAATTCCTCCATAGTCGCGCTGCGAAAGCAGGTGGAGGACGCGCCGCAAGCCGCCGCTTCTGCAGGCACAAAAACAATCCTGGAATTCACAAATACCGTCGGCACAACGCGAACCCCGATCATCGTGGAAGTCTCAAAAGAGGGCTACAGGATTCAACCGACGGGCATCGTCATCGAGTCAAAGGACATGGAAGGATTTCCCGTCAGCGACACGCCGCTTATGGCAGCCATTCTTGCTGTGCATCGTGAACGGGCAAAGGGCTCCGTGACATCTCAGCCATACGTGCTGTTGCTTGTCCGACCCACCGGCAGCGAAGCCTTCTATCCCGCGCAGGGCATTCTGGCCAACGAAAAAATTCACTTCGGCTATGAACTCATCGCTGCGGACAAGGCAATCGCGAACGGCGAATCTGCTCCCACGGAGGTCGCGGCCGCTGATGCGGCGATGGCGGAGGCATTTCGGCGGCGCGAAAAGATTTACGCAAATCTTCGATTCATCGCGCAGGGTGTTCCGCCGCAACGGACGGAAGCTCCAACTGATCCCAGCCGACGCGGTCTGACGATACGATCCGATGGAACAGTGCGATCGGATTCCCGTGTGGCCGATCACCGTGCGAGCGGTCGGAACTTTGCAGGTGGCGTGGCACCGCCCCCGGGTTTCTACGAACGACGTGCGGCAGCCCTGGCTGCGGAAGCCGTTGCGCGGGAAAAGAGCCGTCGAGGATCTGAAACGCCTGAACCCACTTCTGAGGGTCTGGCGGATCAGTTTGCCGAACATTACGCTCAAAGCGCGGGGTCTGGCAGACCCGAGCAAGGTGGCAGTCGCTCTGCGCAGATGTCAGCCAATCGTGGCCCACAATCACCGCCTCAGAACTCCATGCCTGCTACCGACGAAACAGCGGTGCCCACTGAACCGGTGTTCGGTTCAAACGAACGCACGGAAAATATGTTGTTCAGGAATGATGGCCAACCAGTCGTTCCAAAATCCGCGGCAACTGCGTCGAAAGGATCAGACGGTGAATTGCCACTGACTGCCGAAGAACAATTTGCCGCGATGATGTCGGGCACTCCGTCCACCGCACCGCCGTCCACCACGCCGCGACATTTTCAGATGCCGTCCGAATCCGGGACAGCCGCATCGCAGTCGCAGACTGGTGAACCGGCGACCGATGTTGCGAACAATCCGATGCTCGACCTGTCCCGCGTAGATAAAGATCTGCTTAGTCGTCTGTCTTCGACGAAGAAGAGCTCAAAGTCGTACGCGACGCCGGTCGGGATCACCGTGTTTTTGGACGAACATCACATGACTGTCGAGCAGCAGTCGACGATTCCTGTGACTCAGGATTCGCTCAACTCAGCACTGTCCGATCTGCTGCGGAATGTCGATACTGAAGTGACAGACGCAAAAAAATCACCTCGTGAAGAGGTAATGCCGATCGTGAAGTTTATCGTCAGCCCCGGCGGAGAACGCTGGCGCATTCCGCTGGCCGGTTCACTCAGACATCTGGGCATTCCGTCGGCCAGTATTTATGAATTGTCGCCGCATATTGAAACGACTGCAGCACCGGGAAGGGCGAGCTACTGATGGGCCGCAGATCTCAAAGACCTGAACTTGAATTCGGATCCGATTCCTTTCTGGACGTGATCTGCAACATCGTCGGTATTCTGATCATTCTGATTGTCGTGGTGGCCGTCAAGGTCGAACGACAACCGATCGCTCAGGCTGAAGCTCTGGCGAATGTAGCGCCGGTCGCACCGACAATTCCTGATCGGGAATCTGTATACGCTCAGCGTCAGTCTGATCTCGATGCCCTGAAACTGCAGCACAGTCAGGTTGCATCCCGGCTGCAAGGACTTGCGGAACGCAAAGCAACGCTTGACCAGGAGCATCGTCTGGTGCAGGAGGAAATGGACGCATTGCGAAGTCAGTTGGCAGAACAGGCAGCAGACTCAAACCGCAACAGGATTGCGAAATCTGACGCAGAAGAGGAAGCTGGAAAACTGGCGGCCGATGTTGATCGGCTGTTGAATATTCTCGCAGGCAAAGAGAAGGCACTGCTGGATGCGATCACCGTAATTCAGCAGGAAGAAACCGTCGCCAGCGAGACAGAGGAAAACCTGCGCCAGACGATCGCCGAAACGGTGCGCCTGCGGGAGATGCTGGAGGTCGAGTCCAAACCAGCGGACGCAGGTCCAAGACTCGTGCATCGCATTATGCCCGTGAGCCGGAAGGTGGAAGGAGAAGAAGTCATGTTTCGAATGTCCGAAGGTCAGGTGAGTGAGGTGCCGATCACCGAACTCATGAAAGTGGCCGTGGATCGTGTTCGCAAGCGGATTTCGATGCTGCAGCGATTCGGTCGGCTGGAAGACGTCGTGGGACCAGTCGGCGGATACAGGATGACATTTGCGATCGAGATGAATGCCTTCAACTCCCTGGAATATCTGCAATACGGCGGCGACGGCAGTAAGTTCAATTCGTTCACGCAGGTGATTGTGCCTGATGCAACACTGATAGCCGAATCCGCCGCCGATGCCGTGAAGCCGGGTTCGGCGTTTCGTCAAAAGCTGGAAGCGATGCCCGCCGACAGTGCCGTAACGATTGTCGTCTACGAGGACTCGTTCGAGGAATTCGCTGCCTTGCGTGAAGTCGCCCACGGACTGCAGATCCGGGTGGCCGCAAGACCCCTGCCCGTCGGCACCGACATCACGATCAGCGCCAATGGCAGTGCATCGCGGGCGCAGTAGAACACGGGCAGTGAACTGGCGTT
>CAZFDW010000511.1:0-5014 GCA_964517865.1 uncultured Chitinophaga sp. | reverse complement strand
GCGTGAGCAGAGAGCCACAGTGTCGCGGAGTGTCGCCTCCAACGCAATTGTCAACTTCAATGCTTATTTTTGGGTAGGCCGGACCAAGCGGAGCGCCGTTCCGGCAGGTGTCTGGCCATTGCCGGAACGGCGCTGCGCTTGGTCCGGCCTACAGACATAATCCTGACGACGCACTGGAATGCAGACGATCATGGCGGTACGATGGCCGTGACTTACAGGGAATCTGGCTATGATTCAAATTTCGGGAAGTTCAAAACGGCTGTGTAACGGGATCACTCGTCGCGACCTTTTGCAGATTGGTGGCATTGGCGCGCTGGGACTTGGGGCAGGGGCAGCCAGCGCGGGGCAGGGCGTGGCTGGAAGTCGGGCGAAGGCCTGTATCTTTGTGTTCCTGTTTGGATCGCCTCCACAGCATGAGACGTTTGATCCAAAACCACGGGCTCCAGCCGAGATTCAGGGAGAGATGAAGGCCATTGACACGGTCGTCCCAGGTTTGCAGATCTGCGAAGGGCTCCCGCAGATCGCCCGCATCGCCGATCGGTTGACGGTCGTGAGGTCGATGACACACGAGTATCCGATTCACTGCTGTGCGTATGTGATGACCGGAATGCCGACGTACAGCATTCCCCTCGAAACGAGTCCCCGGGATCCTCAGCAGTGGCCGTTTATGGGATCAGTCGTGGATTATCTGGACGGGCGCCGATCAGGCACCAAATCTCCGTCAATGCCTCGTAACGTCGGGTTACCCTGGCGATTTTGCTCAAAGGGTAGTTCGTCAGATCAGGCTGGCCCGTACGCAGCATTTCTGGGAAACAGCTACGATCCTTTCTGGACCAGTTTCGAAGGGCAGGGCACCGTCATTGTTCCGAAACTGAATGCCGACAGTCAGACGGAGGACGTCCGGGACCCGCATGCCGGGATCGAGGCCACAGGACGATTCCTGTTGTCCGACGGTTGCCAGTTGCCGCAGGAATTATCTGCGAAGCGCTTCGATGCGCGAGTGCATTTGCTGCAGCAGTTCGATGCGAAGCGACCGTTGATGGATCGCGCGGCGGAGATCGGCAACTACAACGCTCAGCAGCAGCGAGCCTTTTCACTGATTGGGTCAAGCCGGATTCGTGAAGCCATGGATGTTGGTCGTGAACCCTATGCGCTGCGAGAGCGTTATGGAATTTCGCTGTTTGGTCAGTCCTGTCTTGCAGCGAGACGACTGGTGGAAGCAGGCGCTCGATTTGTGTCGGTATTCTGGGATCCGTTTGGTCCGCATGGTGCATCCGTGTGGGATACGCATTCGAATCATTTCCCGAGACTCAGGAACTATCTGCTGCCGGTCTTCGATCAGAGTTACTCAGCGTTGATTGCGGATCTTGACGATCGAGGACTTCTCGATGAAACGCTGGTCCTCTGCACCAGCGAACACGGACGCACTCCACAAATCGATTCCAAGCCCACCGGAGGTGCGCGCCATCACTGGTCTCGTGCGTATTCGTCGGTATTCGCCGGAGGCGGCATGGCTCGAGGTCGTGTTGTCGGCGAAACAGATTCGATCGGCGGCGATGTGGTAGATACACCAGTTTCCCCGAAAGACATGCAGGCCACGGCCTACCACCTCCTCGGGTACGATGAAGCCACCACGATCCCCGATCAACAGGGGCGACCGCATCCCATTGCCGGCGATGGACGAGTGCGAAAAGAACTGCTCGGCTGAAGCCGGTAAATTTTTCGATCGCAACTGTTCGTAGTTCAGATTGCGAACCGGACTTTTCGGCGAGCGGTGGGCGTCAGCCAATCGGTACATTGCGATTTGCGACCGTTCATGGAATTCGAATCGCAATGTACCGGCAAGCTGACGCATGCCGCTCGCCAAAACAATCGGATGTACGATCGACATTCGACTTTTCATCGCAGCGGCTAAAAAATCACACTTTCATTTTTCCGGCCGTCGTTTCGCTCACACTGTAGCTGTCGGCGGTGCGAGTCGTGTTGGCAACGAGAAGTTCGGCGAGCAGCCCAAGGGAGAGAGCCTGACCACCGAGGAGTGACGCCGCAATCGAATAGGCCAGGAGCGGCCGATGACCGATCGGTACGACAGGTTTGACAAGACCCATTTGCATGGCCATCCAGAGCAGGCTCAGATATCCAAGTCCCAGCATCCCCAGCACGAAAAATCCGAGACCGACGGTTCCCAGTGCATGTGAAGGGCGACGACCGAATCCAGTCAGAAACGTCACCGTCAGCAGGTCAAGCAAACCGCGAATGAAACGGCGCACGCCGTATTTGGAATGACCATGCTGCCGAGGGCGATGATTGACGGCGACTTCCGCGACCTTAAACCCGCGTGCATGAGCCAGCACAGGGATGAAGCGATGCAGTTCGCCATAAATCTGCACCTCCCGCGCGACGTCGGTACGAAATAACTTCAATCCGCAATTGTGATCGTGCAGTTTCAGGCCGGTCATCGTCCCGACCATCCAGTTGAAGACTTTGCTGGGATACACTTTGTGCCATGGATCAAGCCGACGTTCCTTCCATCCGTTGACGACATCATAACCTGCATTGATCTGCCGGAGCAGTGCTGGAAACTCCGCAGGGTCGTCCTGCAGATCAGCATCCAGCATCAGGATGAGTCCCCCGGTGGCGATTTTCATGCCAGCGGTCAAGGCCGCAGCTTTGCCAAAATTGCGACGCAGCCGAATTCCGGAAACACGTGCAGCATTCGATTCGCCAGACTGAGACAGCTCCGTGATGACGCGCCATGACTCGTCCGTAGAACCATCGTCCACAAGGATCACTTCGAACTTCGCTACGGCGTTTCCGATACCGGCGTGCAGTTCATCAATCAGCTGAACCAGACTCTCCTGCTCATTGAATACGGGGACCACGACAGAGAGAACAGGGCGGTCAGCCGCAGGAGAGATTTGGTCGTTTCTCACTTCGGTGGTTCCGGCAACAACTGAATGTGGCCGTCACAGTGTTTGCACACGACTTTGTTGCCAATGTACTTGATCGCGGCACGCAGTTCATTTTTGCAGTGGGGGCATTGAGCATAAAAGGCCCTGATCACGACTGTCGGTGCGTACGTAAACGGTTTGCTGCAGTGTTTGCACTGCACTTTCAGGTTGCGGTACTTCGTATGAATCCGAAGTTCCTCACCGCAACCCGGGCAACTGACATAATGACCTTTAGGCGACGCAGCAGCTATCACGGCAAGCTCCGGCAAGGGTACGAACGTAGGAATCTCGACGCTGTCTTCCGTGAGCTCAGAATTCAACAGTGCGCGACAGGACCGACAATGCACGACGCGTGGCGGCATGTGATCGCCACACTGAGGACAGGGACCTCCTGGCCAGGCACCATTCATCGAAACTGCCCTTTACAGATTACTGAAAGTCTTCGTTTGTGGTCAGCTAAATGCCGGACCCTGAATTTTGACGCAACGGATCTTAACGTACGACAGGTGCTTTTGTCATTGGTGTCCCAGGGCATATTCTGAAACAGTCAGCACGGTCCGAGGAGCAGCAGTCTCTGAAGGGTTGTTGGACGAATCATTCATTGACGTCGGGCCGGGCTTTGAGCGCCATCAAGTGGCGAAATGTTCGCAGATAAAGATGTCCATTCGCAACCGCCGGCGTCGAATGGCTTCCATCTCCCAGCGCGGTTCGTCCGAGTTCCTCGAAGTGATCGCCGGCACGTACGACGACAACCTCACCGCTTTCTGTCAGACAGAACAGTCGATCACCGATGCAGATCGGTGATCCGGTGAAGGCGCCGTCGATTCTCTGCGACCAGATTTCTTTGCCCGTTGGCAGTTCCAGACACACGAGAATTCCCTTGTCACCCCACAGAAACAGCATTCCGTTATGGACGACAGGGCAGGGGACATACGGCAACGTTGTCTTACGTTCAAATACAATCCGAGACTCAGCGCTCGCCGCCGGATCTGTCTGGACCGCCGCAAAATATTTTCCACTCCCGCCTTCGCCACACAACATGAAAACCAAACCGTCCGATGCGACAGGTGACGCGACTGTGCGATTCGGGAGCTTTGGTGTTTGCCAGTCAACTTTGCCCGTGAGCAGATCCACGCCCGTGACGCCACTCGATGCGCTGAGACAGATAATCTGGTGTCCACCATCGCCGTTCGAAACAATCAAAGGAGTGGAATATGATGTCGCGCCGGGCAGGCGTTCAGTTTGCCAGACGGGTTCCCCCGTCTCCGCATGCAGCGCGATGAGAGAACTGGGGCCGACCTGATCGTTCGGAATGATCAACAGGCCTTCGTGGAGAATCGGCGACGCCCCGAGTCCGTGTTCGCTGTTGTACGCTCCGAGTTCGCGCCGCCATGTTTCTTTACCATCGAAATTCCACGCTACAACCAGGAGCCGCGCGTCATCTGCAAACAAAACGTAGACTCGTGTGCCGTCGGTGGCAGGTGTGCTGGACGCCCAGCTGTTCTTCTGGTGCTTCTTACTCTCCTGCAGTTTGATCGACGCCTGCCAGCGTTCCTGTCCGGAATCGGCATCCAGACAATGGACGAAACGTTCATCACCGCCTTCCGTGGCCGATGTCAAAAACAGCGTTTTCTCCCAGATGATCGGCGATGAATGTCCGACGTGCGGCAGTTCGATTTTCCAGGCATAATCACTGTCCGTCCACTTGGCTGGAATGCCCTTCAAATCGCTGATCCCGGTCCCATTGTCGCCTCGAAAACGCGTCCAGTTCTGAGCCCATGCCTGCGCAGAAAACACGCCGCTGAGAACGCAGGCACTCACGAATAATGAAAGCTGACGCATAAAATCGCCTCAAGGAGAATCTCCGGAACCTGACCCATCCGCAGCACAGTACTTCGAATGCAGCTCGGATACAACTTTCCGGGGACAGCGGCTACTTTTCGGGGCGAGATCGCGGATTTCTGTGAGACCGGCATCGACGTTGATTCCTAGCGCGGGCTTCGCCCGAAACCGAAACGAGTAGGCAGATTTCGCTGAAATCTGCTGGGCCGACTTCGGCGAAG
>CAZFDW010000510.1:0-5030 GCA_964517865.1 uncultured Chitinophaga sp. | reverse complement strand
GTGTTGCTGTGCACGCTGGTGTTGATTTCTGAATCCGCCGCGACGGCTCAGCAACTAAAGCTGGAAGTGAAGAAGGGCGATCACATCGCCGTCATCGGGAATACGCTGGCTGATCGGATGCAGCATTCAGGGCATCTGGAAGCGATGCTGCACTATCGCTTTCCGGAACACAATCTCGTCGTGCGGGATCTGGGGTTCAGCGGGGATACGCTGACGGAACGACCGCGGTCGGACAATTTTGGTTCGCCCGATCAATGGCTGAGCAAGGTCGAGGCCGACGTCGTCATTGCTTTTTTTGGCTACAATGAATCGTACGCCGGTGAAGCGGGTCTGCCGCAGTTTCGCAAGGACCTGGAAGCCTTCATCGATCACACGCTCGCTCAGAAGTACAACGGTGAATCGGCGCCGCGACTTGCGATGTGTTCACCAACCGCGTTTGAAGATCTGAAGTGGCCGCATCTGCCAAACGGCGAAGTGCAGAACAAGCAACTGGAGATCTACTCGGCGGAAATGGCGAAGGTCGCTGGCGAGCGGTCAATTCCGTTTGTTGATCTGTATCACAACTCCAGGAAATTGCAGGAACTTACGAATTGGGACGACAGCATCATTCGCAACCTGGAGGGGCAAGAACGAGATCGCTTCGGTGTTGACGTACCGGACAAACTGACTGACGGAACCATCGTGTTCGGTCCATCGACGATCAACGGCATGCACTTGACAGATCACGGAAATTCCATGGTCGCGATTTCCATCGACCGCACGATTCTCGTCGATCGTGATGCTGCCCAACCGGAGCAGCGGAGGCTCGACGCCATCCGCAACGCTGTGCTCGCCAAGAATCATATCTGGCACAACGTCTACCGCGCCACCGACGGATTCTCTGTTTTCGGCGGTCGATCCGGCCTGCAGTTTGTCGATGGGCAAACGAACTTCGATGTGATGCAGAAGGAGTTGGAGATTCTGGAAGTCATGGCGGCCAATCGGGACACAGTCATCTGGGAAGCCGCTCAGGGACGCGAGGCCAAACCAGACGACAGCAATCTGCCCAAGCCGCTGGAAGTCAAAACGAACAAACCTGGCCAGCTCGAAGACGGCCGCCACAAGTTTCTGGGAGCCGAAGAAGCCATCGAGAAGATGACCGTGCATTCGGGAATGAAAGTGAACGTCTTCGCATCCGAAGAACAGTTCTCGGACCTCGCCAATCCCGTGCAAAGTGCAGTCGATACAGACGGTCGTCTCTGGGTCGCCGCATGGCCGACCTATCCGCACTGGAATCCGCTCGGTGCGATGAACGACAAACTGCTGATTCTTCCCGACGAGGACGGCGACGGCAAAGCAGATCGCTGTATCACGTTTGCCGATGGTCTGCACAATCCGACCGGTTTCGAATTCTGGAATGGTGGAGTCCTGGTCGCTCAGGCCCCCGATATTCTGTTCCTCAAAGACCTTGATGGCGACGATGTGGCCGATATTCGCGAACGCATTTTCCATGGACTCGATTCTGCCGACACGCATCACACGGCGAACGGCTTTGTGATGAGCCCCGGCGGGAAGTTCTATTTTTCACGCGGGATTTTCCATGCCGAGAACTTCGAAACTCCCTGGGGGCCGACCAAACGATTCGGCACTGGCGGAACCGGAGTTTACGAATGGGATCCTGTCACGTTTGATATCAACTTCCATTTCCCGATCGGCCCGAATCCTCACGGCGATACCTTCGACCAGTGGGGCAACCAGTTCGCCACCGACGGGACCGGCGGAACCGGCAACTACATCGGCATGCCCGGCCACGGGGCTCCGCGTGAGCTTTACGAAAAGCGTGTCCGCCCGGTTCCAGCGATCGCGATTCTGGACAGCCAGCATTTCCCGGAAGAGAACCGAGGCAATCTGCTGATTGCCAATGTGATTGGTTTCCAGGGAGTGACGCAGTACAAGTTTGAAAAGCAGGGAGCGGGCTTTTTCGCGAAAGAAGTCGAGCCCATTCTGTACTCGTCGGACGGCAACTTCCGCCCCAGCGACATGGAGATCGGCGGCGACGGTGCTCTGTATGTGCTCGACTGGCAGAATCCAATCATCGGCCACATGCAGCACAACCTCCGCGACCCCAGCCGCGACCATCTGCACGGCCGCATTTATCGGGTGACGGCAGAAGGCCGCGAGACTCAGAAAGTCGTGAAGCTCGACAAGGCGAGTACCGCAGACGTTGTGGCAACTCTTGCATCACCGACGCTCGCGGAACGCTATCGTGCCCGCCTGGAGATCACGGGACGCAATCCGGATGAAGTCATTGCGGCGGTGAAAGACTGGGTGAAGCAGTTTGATGCGAAGAATCCCGAACACGCACGGCATTTGGTGGAAGCATTGTGGGTGCATCAGCAGACACGAAGAGAGAATTGGGACTTGGTTGACGCGATAGCGACTTCGCCCAATGCTGATGCCCGTGGAGCATTGATTTGCTACATACGTGACACCGTTCGGGAAGCAGATTTGGCGAAGTCGAAGGCAAGGGATGGGCTTGTCACTCTTGCGGCCCGCACAGTGATTTTGGACGGTATCGAAGGCTTTCTGTTAAAAGCAGCCTCCGACCAGTCACCCCAGGTTCGTGCCGAAGCCGTTGTCGCCGCCACTTACACCCGTGGCCCACTCGCCGCCGAGATCATCTTCACCGCGATGGAAACCGAACAGGATCCACAACTCCGCTACGTCATTAACGAAGCTCGCGGCATCATCAATCTGGATCAGGCGATTCGAGATACGCTGGCACGCGGTGAAAAACTGTCTCGCAATGCCGAAGCCTATGCACTCTCCAACTCCAGTGTCGATGACCTGCTGAAGATGGAGAAAACCGAAGGCGTTTATCGAGCCATCCTGACTCGTGAAAACGTGCCCGTCGAAACTCTGGAAATATCACTGTCGGGACTCGCCAAACTTCGTAACGTCGCCGAGATCGAAGAACTGTTCTCGCTGATCGAAGAACTGAATGCAAAAGCCAGCGTGAATGTGCTCAACAGTCTCAGCCAATTGCTCGCCAGCCAGCCGACAGATCAATTGACAAAAGTGCGAGACCGCATTGCGACATTGGCCACGACCGCAAAATCGGGTGAAACGCGTCGAGTCGCCATTGCCGCCTGGATCAGCGCCGACGGCAACGGCAATGCAGTCTTCACCGCCGTCGAGAAAGACCAGCTGAAACTGGAAGACGTCCTGCGATCCGTGTCGCTGGTTTCCTCCAGCGATGCCAAAGGATCGTTGTTCGATCGCCTCGCCACGCTTGTCCCGACACTGGCTGGTTCCAAAGGATCGTCACCGTTGACTCAGCCGGGTCTGAAGGTCGATTTCTACGCCCCGAATCCGTCCAACGTCGCTCGCGAAACGTTGCAGACGATGACACCGTCAGCCACCGGCGTCGCGACGACAATCGTGATGGATCAGCCGGTGCTGAAGACCCGCGATGCGTTCGCTCTGATGTTCACCGGACACATTGTGATCGACAAGCCCGGCAAGTACACGTTCTTCATCAACTCGGACGACGGCTCGCGATTCTATATTGATGACGAACTGCTCATCGATAACGACGGCTTGCACGGGATGGTTGAAAAGAAGGGCACCGTTCAACTGACCGCTGGCCTGCATCCAATCATCGCTACGTATTTCGATAATGGCGGGGGTGACGGACTGTCGATATCCTGGAACGGCCCTGACATCAAGAAGCAGGAGATCCCGGCAAACGTCCTTGTGTCCGCCGCCGAACAGACCATTCAGGATCTCGGCATCCAGGCCATGATGGAAGTTCCCGGCAACGAAGCTGGCAAAACAAAGCTTCTCGCCAGCCTGCTGAAGGAACGAGCGTCGGTCAACACGTCCCTGCAGTCCCTCAGCGTGATCCCGCCTGATTCATGGCCGAAGGAACAGCTCGGCAATCTGGCCGAAGCCGCCGTCTCGTATCTCGCCAGCCGCGAACCTCGTGAACGCAATTCGGATCAGGCCAGGCTGGCTCTGCAACTTGCTGAAGGCGTCAAGACAAGGCTGGACGCTGCCAGTCGAGCCCGCTTCGAAAAACGTCTGGCCGAAGTCGTCGTGCCGCTGATTCAACTTGGCACCGTTCGCGAACGCATGATTTACGATCGAGAAACTATCGCTGTCCAGGCAGGTCGTCCGGTCGAGTTCCGCCTGACGAACACTGACAACATGCCGCACAACTTTACCGTCGTGCTTCCCGGCTTCATGGCCGAAGTCGGCGAACTCGCGGAAGCCACTGGTCGTGATCCAGACGCGGCCGCGCGCAACTTCATCCCGAAGAGCGATAAGATTCTGGTCGCCAGCAAACTCGTGCAGCCCGAGCAGTCCGATTCGATCTTCTTCGATGTACCGAAGGAACCGGGTATCTATCCTTACGTCTGCACCTACCCCGGCCACTGGCGCCGCATGTACGGAGCACTCTACGTCGTCGCCGATCTTCCAGCTTACGAAGCCGATTCTGCAGCCTACCTGGCTGCCAACAAGCTTGAGATGAAAGACGACCTGCTGAAATATCTCGGCCGCAACACTGACTGGCAACTCGACGACCTGAAGGGCGACGTGATGCATCTTGCTCACCGCGCCAACAACTTCGAAGTTGGCCAGCAACTCTTCAAAGCCGCCGCCTGCATCGGCTGTCACAAGCTCAACAACCAGGGCAACAACATCGGCCCGGATCTGACAAAACTCCCGCCCGAGTACTCCAAAGTGGATGTCCTCGAACACCTCCTCAACCCATCGAAGAAGATCGACAAGAAGTACCTGTCGAACATCATCGAGCTCACCAGCGGCAAAGTCCTCACCGGCCTGATCACCGAAGAAACCGGCGACGCCATCAAGCTCATCGACAACCCCGCGACTCCCGAAAAAGTCACCACGATCCCCAAAACAGAAATCGAATCTCGCACGCTCAGTGAAGTCAGCATCATGCCCAAAGGCGTGCTGAACAAGCTGACTCGCGAAGAGATTTTCGACTTACTGGCGTTCGTGCTTGGTGGTGGGGATAAGAAGAA
>CAZFDW010000509.1:0-5082 GCA_964517865.1 uncultured Chitinophaga sp. | reverse complement strand
GATTTCTCGGAATGTGATTGAGTCCCGGAGGGACGACAAGATGTAGCCACGGGCGAGAGCCCGTGTCTTTACCCACATCTTGGCTCGTTGATTTCACAATTCCCCGTATTTTCGTACTCGTACTCAGTCCACAGAGGTACTCGATGATCCCAGGATGTTTCGAGTACGAGTACCGATTCACTGAGTACGAGTATGAGCAAAAGGAGACCCGAAATGACCACGCGAGAATTGTACAGTTCAACAGGCGTTTCAGGCTACGTCGTTCGTCGGTCGTTGAGCCAGAATTCGAGTCTCGAAGTGAATCAGTCCTGATTGAGATCGCGGAAAATTCGTGTAACCTTTGACACGGGTTCCGTAAGTCCTCTTCAGAGCCCATTATTCCTGTGAAGATGTTGCCGCGATGACTGATCCAGAACTCTGCCCGAAGTGTGGAAAAAGATTGCCGGAGGACGCTCCGACCGGACTTTGTCCGTCGTGTCTGCTGGCAGCGGCGTTTGCGGTGCCTGAAGCGGATGCCGATCCTGACGGTAATCTTTCTGATGGAATATGTGGATGGTGCAAATCTGCGACAACTGATGGATGGCCGCCGCCTGCCGTCGAATCACGCCTTGGCGATCGTGCCGCAGGTTTGCGAAGCCTTGCAGTTTGCTCATGACGAAGGAGTCGTACATCGCGACATCAAGCCGGAAAACATCCTCGTCGATTCCAGGGGCCGCGTGAAGATTGCCGACTTTGGCCTGGCAAAACTTGTCGCAGGGTCGGCTGACGAGTTCACGCTGACGGGAACTCATCAAGTCATGGGCACGCCGCGCTACATGGCACGCGAACCGGAACGACGATTTCAGCAGGCGAGCCACGTGGACACAGCAGTTCATCTGGCCAAAGCCGATAATGGAACTTCAATCAGCACCGCTTCGCTTCATTCGTCAGCCGTGCCTGGATCGACTGTCGCCGCGTGGCTTCGTCGAGCGGCAATAGTGCTTGTCGGCAGCGCCGTTGTGACGCTCGGCGTTTTGATTGCGATCATCAACGGCCTGTTTTGGGGAAACAGAGGGGACGAAGAAGTCCTGATCACACTCGGCGCGGCTCAGGTATTTTGCATCCCGCTGTCACCGGCATGGTTGATGACGTTGCCGGTGGGAGCATGGTCGCTGTCGGTGCTGCTGCGAAGGGAGATTACGGCATCGTTTCAGGAGCGTGAGGAAACAGCTGTAACCGAACAAGCATCGTAGCGATCGCTTGAACGTCCGAATTTACATCGGGTTCCCGAATCGCAACGGCGGACGGGTACACAATGTGGTGATACCGGCGTAAGATATTCTTCACGCGGTATGAATTGACAATGGCGAGCGGCTGCCTCATTCCTGGCCGCGTAAAGAATATCAGCATGACGTTCCGGCAGAGATTACTTGTGACTGCTGTGTTGATTTCGCTTGTTGTACAGGCGAATTTCGCGGTTGCGTGGGCGGATGAAATCGCTGATGGCGAACGGGAGTTCGTGCAGCAGTTGCAGTCCCGGCGGTTCTTTGATCTGGCAGAACAATTCTGCGTGCGGCAGTCGGAAAGCGGCCGCACTCCGGACGATCGCGCAGCATGGCAAATGATCCTCGCAGATTGTCGCGTGCAACACGCATGGACAATTCCAGAGCCAGGGCGAACGCAGATTCTGACTCACGCGGTGGAAACTATCACGCAGTTTGTCCGCAAAGAAAGTCCGAGTGCGGAACTGGACCTGCTGCTTCGCGTGCGACAGATCGAAGTCCTTTCCACGATTGCCGTGATCGATGCAACGTGTTTTGAATTCGGGCCGAAGATCGCTCCGCAACCTCTGGCAACGCAGGCAATCACCGAAGGACTGCAGCTCGCAGAGGCCATGCTGTTGCAGATCAATCAGATTCGGAAGGACATCGAAAGTGATGTGGCTCGGGCAGCTCGTGATCGGACCCGCTATGTCGTGGCGGAGTTGCTGCTGATGCAGGCGCGGCAGAATCCGACGGATGTTGCTATGCGAACAAGGGCGGCAACCGCGGCGGAGCAACTGATGAAATCCAGCAGCGACGAGGAAGTACGTTTTCAGGCTCGGCGACTGCTTGCCGAATCTCTGCTCGACAGGAATGACGTTAATGGGTTTGATCTATTAGTAAAATCTCTGACGTCTCTGGCGGAAAATGAGGCACAGCAGATTGCGGTGGCGGCATTGAAAATTCGAGGTCTGCTGCGACGCGATCAGCCATCGGAAGCGTTGCAACTCTGTCTGGATCTGGAAAAGCAGGCACTACGAGCGGAACAACTGAGCACGCTGAGACTGGCTTCGCTGCTGAATCTGTTCGAACTGCTGCATCAGCTGGACGCTCCGGATCTCAGGCACAAAACTGCCGATGAATTCCGATTGCTCAGTCGGCGAGTCAGTACCGGATCCACAGGTGTGTGGCGGGACTGTGGCGAACGGATTGCGTTGAGGTTCAGCCATGTGGAGAAGTTCGGGCCGGAAGCGGCTACGGCCGTCGAAAGCGTCGCCGATCTGATTACAGCGGGCGAATTCGCGGCAGCCCGAAAATCGCTGCTGGACATGCGGTCGTCGTTCGAACGGACCAATCCGCAGATCGCGGCCACCTTGTCGATGCAGGCCGGGGATCTTGCCATTCGCCTGAACGACTGGTCAGCGGCGGAAACAGATCTGGATTCGGCTGTTAATCTGTTCCGGACGGCGAAGAACGAGGCGCAGGAAGCTGCCTCAGATTTGTTGCGAATCTACGCGATGGGACGTCATTGGGACGGCGAAGTTACTGCCCCGATTGAAAATCGCAATACACTTGAAGTGGCATATCGGACAGCGTTGGAACAGCATATTGCCAGATACGTCAAAGAGGCGACGACGGCGAAGGCTCGTGAATGGCGAGCCATGTTGATTCGCGCCACAGATCCCGTCGCAGCCGCAGATGAGTTACTCGCGCTGACAAACGATACTGCCAACGATGAACCCCTGCTGCTGATTCAGGCTGGTGAGATCCTGATTGAAGTGACATTTGATTCGCACAATGCCGCAATGGCCATTGATCCAGATCGGCTGACTGCAGCTATCAAGTCGTGGGCACTGCGTGCCGAGGAAATGCTGGCAGAGCAAGCGGAAACAGCAGCACCGACTTTGCTTGATATCCGGGATCGTCTGGTGCTGGAGATTCAGAGGCTGATGTTCGCGCTGCAAAGTCGCTGGTCAGCTTCGGATGACTGGCAAAAACTGGCAGCAGACGCGGCGAAGCAGCTGGATGCGCTGACTGCGTTTTATTCACCCGATGTTGCGGAAGCACAGGCAAAGGGTACCCGCAGGGAGCAGCAGGCTCAGATCAACGCCGCAATCGCAAACGGTCATGCAATGATGGCACTCGCGGGCTATCGACAATTGCAGGGGTTCGATGCCATGCAGGAATCTCGTGAGGCTTTGTTGCGGCAGTCGCGGGAGAAGCGACGTCAACTTGCCGGATTCCTGCTTCATCAGGCAAGTCACACGACTGATCCATTCCCGGGTGACCCGCAGCTGGGATTCCTGACACTTGACCTGCTGAGTGAGAAAGAACCAGCAACGAAAATGCCCGTCGAGCGGCAGCTTGAACAACTTCCGATGTTGCTTGAAGCATCAACAGTTGCCGACAGCTTTCAGCTGTTCGATGCCGTGATTGTTGAACTCACAGCGAACGTTCTCACCGATGTGCAGTTACAGACGACGGCATCAATTCTGGAGCGTCGAACTGCGCTGAAATCCACGAACACAACGTCATCACAATCAACGGAGACGTTCTGGCAATCGGTGCTCAAACGATCACGATCCGGTGACGACCAATGGCTTGAAGCATCCCTGCAACTTGCCACAATCTCCGTTCAGCAGAAAAACTTCCAGCATGCCCTGAAGGTAATCAACGTGATCGACGCATTGCACCCTGACTGGGGGACGTCCGAAAGAAAGAACCGGGCAACAGCATTAAAGGCGCGCCTGGAGGCTGCCAGGTGATGACGCCCGTCCTGTCGTTTTCAGACGTCGCGATCACCGAGAATGTGCGACGGTTGAATGGACTCTCTGTCGAGTCCCATCGTCGCTGGGCGGCGGCATTGACTCAGGTCGTGCCCATCAGCGTGTTGCGAGACGTAATACTGCCGGTCACGAAACATGCGTCATGCAACAGAATCCACGATGCCGAGCATCTGGCCGACGCGGGTTTCGAACAGATCATCCTTACCGGTCGCGTCGTCGATACAGAATCGCTCGGGCGACTGCGACGTATTGCCGCCCGGACTCAGATGATCGCTGTCATTGATCATTTCCGCCATGCCGAAATCTTGTCGCACTGTGCGGTCCAGTCCGGCTGTGGGATTCAGACGCTGATTGAGGTCGATATCGGGCGGCAGTCCACCGGAGTCCGTCCGGGACCAGATGCGTCATTGCTGGCGACAGCAACGTCACTTTTGCCGGGTTTGAAAGTCATCGGCGTTTTTGCGTCGGCCCATGATCGCCATGCGGAGCATGAACACAGCGTCGTGGACGCAGAATTGGCTGCGATTGTCACGATCGTCGAGCATGCTCTGCGAAGCATTCGAGATGTCGCTGCAGAATGCCGCGAAATTGTCGTCTCCGTACCGTCAGCCCCCCGGCCATCAATGCAGGACACGCGAATCGATTGCCTGGTCGTGAGTCCATTCCTTGATTTCACTGACGACACGCCACTTGCCGCTCATCCACCTTGTACCACTCATCCACCTTGTATCCGCCTCATCGCCACGGTCATCTCTCGCCCGACCCTGGAATGGTGCGTCATCGATGCAGGCACAAACGCACTCGGCGACAACTCGAACGCACGCATTCACGCCCCGTCCGGGGCCACCATTCATCATTCAACGTTCGAGACCTCGACGCTGGTGATTTCCGGCGAAGCAGGCGATCTGCGGATTGGCGACCAGGTTCAACTGACCATGCGCAACCCGGAACGACTCCTGAATCGAACTCGACTCTGGTAGGCGAAAACGCAGCCGTAACTTAAGCACCTCGGCAGAAGTAGTTTGGCATAATATCGTTTAACCGCGTGGGCAACG
>CAZFDW010000508.1:0-5096 GCA_964517865.1 uncultured Chitinophaga sp. | reverse complement strand
GGACGGTAAGACCTGGGTTCCGGAACCGGGCGTCAGGCTTTCGCCGCAGGAAGGCGGCGCGGGTGAGTTCCGCGTGGTGTCTTCGGAAGTCGTTCCCGTCGGCGATGGAAGCCGGTTGCGAATGTACTTTGAATGCTGCGAGGGTTCTCAGGCGGTGACGAATTCCATTCGCAGCGCGACGTCTTCGGACGGACTGAAGTGGACCATGGATCCGGGAGTCCGCGTTGAGTCCGAATGTCACAATTACGCTTCGCCACGGATCGTCTTTCTGGACGACGGACGCTGCCGGATGTATCTGTTCGATCGAGGACAGGGCATCATCAGTCTTCTTTCGCATGACGGGCTTGAATTCCATCCGGAACCGGGCCTGCGAATCGCTCAGGACGGACCGTATGATTCGCTCTGCGCATTTGCTCCGGAGATTGTACGAGTGGCCGGTGCTGGCTACGTGATGTATTACGCCGGGTATAGTCAGGTGCCGGAAAGTCCTGCGTTCCGCGCGGACATCCTGCGAGCGGTCTCGGCCGACGGACTGACATGGAAGAAGGAGGCCGAGCCGGTCATTGCTCCTGAACCTGGCGGCTGGGATGCGGCAAAGGCGTCAGAGATGTGCCTCATAGGTCTGCCCGGCGCATCGAACGAATCTCCTCGTTATCGGATGTTTTATGAGGCGTGCGATGGAACCGCTCCCAACGCTCGCGGAGTCTGGCGAATCGCGGCGGCGTATTCGTAGTGCAGAATCTGTGGAAGAAGCGGGGCGACTGCAATTGATGTGCGAAACACGAAAACGAGGAAGTCAGTCTGTGAAGGCTTTTTGTGCCCGGACAAAAACGTCAGCAGAAAAACGAACCTCAAGGAGATACGGTTTTCAACCGCTAATTGACGCGAATAGACGCTGATGAAAGCAGAAAACCCCCAAAGGAAGCGCCCTGTTTGTTTACCGCCCAGCCGAAGGCGCCGGTCGGTGTCGCAGAAAATGGGAATACAATGAAGACGTACATTGAAACTTTCGACAATGGCCCTGGTGGCTGGTTCGGTTGGATCGACAACGCCCGTGGGCCAAAGCCTCTGGAGCGAGGCGAGAGCACCGTTATCTCGCGCAGTTCGTGGTGGATCGACTACAACCACGCTCCGCCCGGAGCAGGCTACATGCACTTGCTGTTCATGTTGCTTACCAGTGGCTATCCCGGTGAGAACCAGCGCGAGGTCAGTGGCGAGAACGAATTCACGAAGAGCGGCTTCGGTACTGACTTCACGAATGCGGAACTGACATTCCGTCTGAAGGGCGAACTGCGATCGCTCGACACTCAGCTTTATCTGTTGATTCAGGGAGTTCACAACGGAATCTGCACGGGCTGGATTCTGACTGGCCAGCCGATCAACGTGACTTCGGAGTGGTCAGAGCAGCGAATTACTGCGGTGACGGATGAGTCGCAGTGGACCTGTCTGGGTAGTCGCCATGATCGCAGCGACTTCTACGGTCGCACCTGGTTGAAGACAGTCCTGGGCGATGTCAATGCGGATATCCTGCTGGTACTGTATCCGCTCAATATTGTCCCCATGGGGCCAATCAGCGGCGATCCGCATCTGTTGCGTCCTGAGAAGGATTATCCGGTCTGGCGGAGCCAGCTTCCCGAGGGATACGTGACGCTGGACGAAGTCCGCATCAGATTTCCCGGAGTATCGACTGATCAGGCTCAAGAAGACTTTTTATTCTGACTATCGCCTTAACACCGGGAGTCGTCCTTATGTTTCAGACTTTGAAATGTCGCCTTGCATTCGATTGGATTTCCCGTGCAGGCTGTGTTGCGCTGCTGGCGACGTGGGGAATGTGTCTGATCACGCAGCCGCTTTTTGCAGAGGACTGGCCGCAGTGGCGAGGTCTCAACTGCACCGGAGTCACGACTTCAAACAAGTCGCTGCCGGTCGAGTTTTCGCCAACGAAAAATGTTCGCTGGTCAGCGGAAGTGGGAGACGGAATCTGTTCTCCGACGATCGTCGCGGGGCGATTGTTTACGACCGCCATGCTGGGTGAAAAGCCAGGCAACAGGTTCGTCGTCTTCTGCTTTGATGCCACCACGGGCCAGAAACAGTGGGAGCGTGAAATCCCGATCGAAGGTGAAGAGCTGCCGAAGATTCACGAGTCTAACAGCTACGCCTCCGCAACACCGGCTGCGGATGAGGAGCGAGTTTACGTCTATCATGCCCGTCTGGGAATGATGGCTTTTGATGCGAAGACCGGCGAGGCGGCCTGGCGGCGAGAACTTCCTGAACCCTACTTCGTTTTCGATTGGGGTCCGGGGATGTCTCCGGTGATTCATGGCGACCGGCTATTCTTCTGTCAGGACGACGATCTCGCGCCGGCGGCGTATTGCCTGGACAAGAAGACGGGCGAGATTCTCTGGAAGGATGATCGAGGTGACATGGCGTGCTCCTATTCGCACCCGGTGATCTGCGAGACGCCGCAGGGACCGGAAGTCGTCATCGCCGGAACAGGCAAGATGATTGGATACGACTATAAGACCGGCCATCGGAAGTGGGCGACTGAGGTCTTCTGTCGCAACATCAAGACGACTCCTGTGACTCTTGATGGCATCATCTACGTGTCCGTGGAGAGCTTCGGCATCTCGTACCAGTGGCGTGTGACCGCAGATGCCGATGGTGATGGCAGGATCACACGCGACGAAATCCTGAACAACAAATATCGCCTGAATACTGGCAAGTCGATTCCGGACGCCTTCTGGGCCAAGTTTGAGCGGGGCGACGAAAACAAAGACGGCGTGCTTGAGGGAGATGAAATCGACACGGCATTTCTCGATCCCAAGAACCGGGGCGGACTTCTGGCCAGTGAGGTTCAGGCGAGACTGGGCAACACGATCGATACCGACGCTGACAAGCTGTCAGAGGAACTGAGTGAACTCCAAAAGGACGCTTCGATTCAGGCTGTTCGGGGCGGCGGCGAAGGGGATGTCTCGAAGACTCACGTGCTCTGGATGAAAAAGACGAAGTCCGCGTCGCACATCGTTTCACCCCTCGTGGCGGACGGCCGCATGTTTCTCATTAAGCAGGGCGGTATCACCGCATCGTTTCAGGCCGCGAACGGAGAACCAGTCTGGGATCGTCGGCGAGTCGGTGCCGATGGGTCGTACTTGTCCGCTCCCGTCTACGGCGATGGAAAGATTTATGTCACATCAGAGCCCGGTGTGGTCAGCGTGCTCGAGAGTGGCCCGGAACAAAAGGTGCTTGCCAACAACGATTTCGGAGAGCCGATCGCAGCGACTCCCGCTCTTGTCGACGGACAGATTTTCCTCCGCACTCGCACCAGGCTGTTCTGCATTGCCGAAGAGGCGAAGTAAGAGAATTCCCCGCGTTCGTTTACCGCCGAGCCGGAGGCGACGGCCCTGGCAAAAGCCGACGCCTCCGGCTGGGTGGTAAACGAATTGCAACGAATGGCAACAAGTCCTCTTTGGAAAGTACTCGCATGGATCAACTGATGACATCTCGACGCGGCACCGCTTCGCTGCTGGTTGTCGCCGTAAGTCTTGTACTCCTGGCAGCGCCAGCGACTGCGGCTGATCAGCCGCAGCGAACGAGGCGCGTGCTTTACAACTTCGACGGTGATTCGTGTCTCTCGACCAAAGCGGGCGGCAAGGGACCGGTGCCGATCAACGTGGATGATGTGAAGCGGCTGATCGAAGAGGTGGCGTACGAAGGGAGCCAGGTTGACTCGATACTCGTCTGCGTCAATGCGCAGGTCATGTACTACCCAACCAAGATCGGCACGATGCGCGGCACGTTATCGACGGCTGAGGAACGAGCGAATTGGCCGGCGTCAGAGAAGCAGCGGTTCGAGAACCTAAAGGCGTTCTTCGACAGTGGTGTCGATCCGTATGCAGTGATGTTGTCCGAAGCGAAACGACGCGGTCGCGAAGCGTTGCTCACGTTTCGCATGAACGACGATCACGGCAACGATTTTCTGCGGACGCAATTCCAGGTTGATCATCCCGAATGGCGGCTGGGGACTGAGGAGTATCGCGGCAAGGGAGCCCTGGATTTCGGCCGGGAAGAAGTGCGCGACCACATGTTTCGGCTGATCGAGGAGGCCGTCAAGCGTTATGACTGCGACGGCATTGAACTCGACTTCAATCGCTTCCCGACGTTTTTCAAAGACGGCACGACCGAAGAACGCGTCACGAAGATGAACTCACTGGTTGAGCGAATTCGGCAGATGCTCGACGACGTGGGACGCGAGCGAGGTCGTCGGCTGGTGCTTTCGGTGCGGCCGCCCTCGAATGGAGGCAACCCGCCTCCGACGCCCGAGACGGCTCGGCAACGCGGCTGCGATGTTCCCGCCTGGGTCAGGAACGGCTGGGTTGATTTTGTCGGCGTCTCTGAATTTCTGTTTGAGCGTGGTGACCTGCCGATTGACCAATGGAAGCAAGCCATCACGACGGTTCCGGTCTACGGCGGCATCGAATGCACGCGCGGCGGCGGGCAGAAGAACCTCACTGCGGACGAATATCGAGCTGCCGCAACTCACCTGTTGAAAAAGAAGTCGGATGGTATCTATCTCTTCAATTTCTTCACCTCGCGTGAGGAAGGCGAAAAGGCCTACGAGCCGCCATTTGAGGTGCTGAAGGATTTGGAACCGTCCGAGGGCCGACCGCAACTGAACGGCGGACTGCCGCGTCCCGAGGTCGAATATCAGGTGTTTCAGTTTCCCGCCGACAGGATTCCGCGAATTGATGGCGACGCAACCGATTGGTCGATTGTTCCGGAATCCTACGCGATCGGTCAGGACCAACTCCGAGAAACGGTCATCGGCATTGGCAACAAGCAGGATCCGAAAAATCTTGACGTGAAGGTGAAAGTCGGTTGGGTGAAAGGGCAGAACCATCTTTATTTTCTGTACGAAGCCAACGACAACTACTGGGACTTCGCCCGCGAGGATCTGCACAACGATATTTTTGAAGTGGTCATTGATGGCGATCTGTCTGGCGGACCGCTGATCCGCCAGATGCACCCGCAGCATAGATTGCGAGACAAGCTGGAGACTCATTTCCAGTATCACGGCGTCCATGCCCAGAACTATCATA
>CAZFDW010000507.1:0-5121 GCA_964517865.1 uncultured Chitinophaga sp. | reverse complement strand
AGGACGACGCTTTCAATGTCGGCACCGCTGAGTGTCTTATGGCGTTCGCTGAGTGTCAGCGTACTGGCATCGAGCTGGATTCCATTCTTGCGTCCCATGACGCCGAACATGGTACGGATTTCTTCATCGCTGTGCGGATAGAACAGCGGGATATGCACCTCTGCTCGGCCCTGTCGCTTCAAATCGATCGGCAGTAAGTCCGGGCGGCATGTGAGCAGCATCCAGATGATCCGACCACGATAACGAGTGTCGCCCATCTGCTGTGCGATCATTGAAAAGATCCGTCCGCTGGTCCCGGAATCGCCATCCTGATTGCGATCGCCAAGTGACGCATCCGCTTCATCGATCATCACAACGACCGGCCCCAGACTGCGTAACACCGTGAGCACACGCTGCAGGTTGCCTTCGGATTCACCAACATATTTGGAGCGAAAGTTGCGAAGCTTGACGCAGGGGATACCAATCGAACCGGCGTAGCACTCAGCCAGAAACGACTTTCCTGTTCCAACCGGACCACAGATGAGATAGCCCATCGGGGCCGCTTCCTGATGACCGTTCGTAATCAGACTCGCGTCGTCCCGCAGCCGTTTGACAGCCGCTTCCTGCCCGACGACCAGATCCAGTTTGTGTTTCGGTTCGACAAATTCCAGATACCCGCCGCATTGGCGTTCAATGGCACTCTTCTTCAGATCCTGAAACTGCCGTACCGTGACCCCGCCGGAGCGTGATGCCAGAGAAATCAGCTGATCAAGACTGAGCAGGCTGAGTCCGTTCGACGAGGATGTCAGCTGAGCGGCATTCATCACGTCGGCAGCCGGTGCGCCTTTGGTCGAGTTCGTGCGGAATCGTGCCGCAATAAAACTTTCCCGAGCTGCGGCATCCGGCATCGGAATTTCGACGGTGGCTACGAACGGACTGGACGTCAGTCGCTCGTTGAGTTCTGAGAGGCTTTCGCTGACGACACAAAACGCCATGTTGACTCGGCGAATCCACGGATTGCGCGCCCAATCCAGAAACCGCACGACTCGCGAAGCGACGCGACCGGCGATTTGAGCGGCATCGCCGGGCGGCACCAGATACTGACCAAAATCAAACACCACCGCCATGCGTCGGCGTTTCTTCGGGTCATCTTCGATCAATGTGCGCTCGATCATCTGGTCAAGCGTCAACAGGATATCATCCGGATCGCGCGACCAGTTTCGGTACGGGCCGAACAGCTCGGTCAGTTCCTTCATCATTTTCGTGTGGCGTTCCGCACTACTGCCCGCCAACGCCTGCAGACCCTGGCTCAGGTTGTGTTCCAGTACCAGATCCCACTTGGCAAACAGATGTTCGCCGAGAAATTCGGACAGACTCAGGAATTCCGTGCCGCCGTCTTTCGGCACCGGAATCAGGTCGTGCACATTACCGTGAACGACAAAGAAACATGCCGTCCCGGAAAAATACTTCTGGGCCAGATCATTGGCCCATGCCGGAAACCACGCAGGAAGATCAATTGTCGGTGCAGCAACCTCAGGCGTAATGGCCATGTTCAGTTGGTTTCTTTCGTTAACTGTGGACCGAGCTGCTTTTCTTCCTGCGTGACTTTCGCTGTCCCTGGCGTCAAATAGCCCATCTCGACTTCGAACTGCTTGAGCGCGTCTTCAGCGAGCACGCCTTCTGCCGCGGTTTCGCGCAGAATGTCGTCAACGCCCTGTTCGGACAGGTCTGCTGCGACTCGCACTTTGGCGCGATTCTTATTGATCTGGTCCTGCAGGACCTGTTCAATCTGCCCCATATCTGTCGTGATGTCGAAGTTCAGGGATCCGGTGAGTTCAGCCATTTCCGCTTCGGCGCGACTCATCTTGAGTTCCGCGTCGTACATGTGCATCTTGTCCTTGATCTCACCAACCTTCTTCGTGGCGTTCTTGATCTTCGTGACGTTATTCTCATACGACGTTTCATGCATTTGCATCTGCGCGATCTTGTCAGCGAGACTTTCCTTCGCTTTCTGCAGGTCGAGTGCAAACTTTGCTGCGGTCGCTCGATCACCCGCCTGCAGGTAGGCCTTGACCCGACTTTCCAGTTGAGCGACACGGACTTTCTCAGCGTGCGCCTGCTGTGAAACTTTCTCGACCAGTGCGCGGTACTGAGCCAGGCCTTCCTTACCGCCCTTCAACTGCTCGACGGCCTGGTCGTATTCGTACTGCATCTGCGCGATCGGATCGGCTGTCCAGAAAAAGTTTGCCAGCTTGTTCAACTGTGCCCTAAAACTGCCCCAGAGCTTTCCAATGATCATGTTACTGTCCTGTCGTGCCGTGCGATGTGTTTCGAAATGTCGATGCGCGATGAGCGCAAGAACGCTCCACCTATTCTCACGGATCAAACTGCATTCCAACAATCCGTCAGGCCCGGAAAATCTGATTTTTGTGCAGGCTGCGGGTTTTTCCGGCGCTTCAAACTCTGCGATTCCGGTACCTTGGACGTTCATGTCCGAGATATTGGCCATCTGATTCAGCATTCCACTACAGTGCCTTTGCCGGATTTGTATTCGCCAATTTAATCGCAGTCTTTGCAACACACAGAAATCCTCCGAATGAAGATCATCGAAATCAGTAACAAACAGGGTTGTCGCGCGAAGATTGCTGTCGATCTGGGTTTCAACTGTTTTTCGTTCACGGCCGTGACGACATCCGGGGCCAGAGTCGATGTCCTGTCCGCAGCCGAAGGCTTTGAATCGGGTGGACATCCAGCAAGTCGGAGTGGAATTCCGCTGCTGTTTCCATACCCGAATAGAATCGCGGGCGGACGTTATTCATGGTCCGGTCGGGATTATCACCTGACTCCGGATAAAGTTCCGTTTGACAAAACCGGCAACGCGATTCATGGTTTTTGTATCGATCGCCCATGGCGAATTGTGTCTCAATCCGAATCGTCCGTCACGGCCGTTTTCAGAACCAGCGTGGATGCGCCGGAACGATTGGCTCTTTGGCCAGCCGATGCCGAGATTGAACTGACTTACGAGTTGCGCGATTCGTGTCTGCAATCGTTGATTACGATTCGTAATCCGTCAGATCAACCGCTTCCCTGGGGCTTCGGGACTCATGCGTATTTCAGGTTGCCGCTCGGTCATTCGTCGTCTGCAGAGCAGTGCACAATTTATGCACCGGCTTCGCGGACCTGGGAACTGGATGAATGCCTGCCGTCCGGAAAAATCCAGCCAGCGGCGGCGAAACTGTCGGCGAGTCCGGCATTTCGCGGACTCAAACTGGACGACATTTATACCGACGTGAGTACAGACAATGGGGAAGTGATTTGTCGGCTCATCGATCCGGCAGCGAAACTCATCGTGGAACAAAGATTTCCGGCAGTATTCCGTGAAATTGTCGCGTTTACTCCGCCGTGGGCGACAGCCGTTTGCCTTGAACCTTATACGTGCGTGACCAATGCAATCAATCTTCAACAGCAGGGCATCGACGCGGGCTTACATGTCCTGCCGCCAGGCGAAACCTGGACGGGCCGGATTGATATCGAAGTGCTGACTACTGAATGAGATCAGATCACGCCGCCGTGGACGCGGTAGGGTGTTTCGAAGTCTGGAAGGTCGAGGAACCAGATACGTTCCCAGATTTCCGGGACGTGTCGCAGACTTTCCGACGTAAAGATCAACTGCCTGGCTCGCGTATCCTGATTCGGGCTCCAGATCGGCATAGCGCATCCGACGGACAACGCAGAAGATGCCAGCAACAGTCCTACCATCAGTCGTAATCGAAGCTTCATCGCAACGTCCTTCCTGGACCCGTTTTCCATGAAGTTGACTCTTCATGGATGCCACAGCACTTGGAATCAGATGAATTCTGAATCATGGGGCCCGTAAATTACAGACCCCAAAAAAAGCAATTCATTCAGAAACCATGATCCATTGCGATACTCAGGGCTTGGAAAAGGGGTCAGGAACCAATAGCCAAATGGCCCGAAGGGTGCTCCGCACTATTGGTTCCTGACCCCTTTTCCAAGCCCGAGGCCAGGTAAGTTCAGCGGACTGAACTTCCGCTGTCGTTCGATAGTGGCCTCTGCGATCCGGGCGCGTCATGTTGATAGGCCGGACGGCCGGACGACGCTGTTCTTCGAGCCAATTCTCGTTCTTCCAGTTCGCGAACTTTCGCTTCCATCTCTTTACCCGGTTTAAAGGTGACGACAAATTTTGCTGGCACCTCAACCTGACCTCCGGTTCGCGGATTTCGTGCTTTCCGAGCGGCTCGCATTTTGACTTCGAAAACTCCAAAGTTTCGCAGTTCAATCCGCCGCTCTTCCACCAGAGTCTCAACGATTGCGTCAAAGGTCTTCTGAACAATCTCCTTCGTTCGCAGCTGCGTTAAACCCAATTCATCCGAAATCGCTTTGACGATCTCTTTTTTGGTCACGATCTGTGCCTCCGAAGTGAGTGTTCCCGCGTACCTGCTTTCACCTGCTGTCGCTACAACTGTAGGATGTGTCAGGACTTACTGTCAAGACTCGCGTGGAAAGGAATCGCTTCCAGCCGAACTGGACAAAATACAATCCACGCAATCGCTCCGGATTGCCAAATCGCAATCGATCATGGTTTCAAAATGAATTGCCAAAGAACCAGCCCCGGAGGTGCAACGCTCCGATGCCTTTCTTCCTTATCGGACCGTGACAACTGAAAACTTAGGCAAATTCGTCATAATTGATACAGATTGCCACGACACAATTGGCTCGACTGAGACAATGGGTAGACTGGGCGGACTGATGGTATGCATAAAGTCAGCTGGTCCTGTGAGCGGAAAGGCTCGCGGTCTGTGACTAATCTGAAGCCAGCGACAGTCATTTGGAGTGCGGCGACTTGTCGCCGCTTTGCCTTTCGATTACGGCATTTTTGTCAATCAGCGCGAGGAAACAGCAAGTCATCCATTCCAATTTCAGGTGAAATCCACCGCACAAACGAACATCGTTTCCAGAGCCAAATTACCTGAAAAAGAAAGCGGTGACGAGTCGCCGCACTCCAAAGGGCGCCTGTTTAGGGACTACATAGGTTGATGGGTGGCCGGGGTTGGAGGCCTTGCATTACCCACAATTTGGCTCGTTGATTTGACAATTCCCCGTGTTTTCGTGCTCGTGCTC
>CAZFDW010000506.1:0-5138 GCA_964517865.1 uncultured Chitinophaga sp. | reverse complement strand
CGGGTCCAGCCTAACCGGGTCAGGTCCGAGAGGAAGCATCCCTGCGGTCACGGTACTCGGGTGCGTGCGGAGGCAGCGTTTTGCCCCTTTTCGTTGCGCGGTGACTAATTCCGTATCATTTTCACCTTGAGGAAATGTCCGCTTCAACGACGTCGTGCAAGTGCTACAATGCTATGTCTTTATATCGCACGCCGTTGGCATTGGCTCGCTTAACTGCGTGCCCAGCGGGCCGCGCGAGCAGAGTCCCGCTGGATGGATTCCCACGCGCGGGGCGTTGCCCACGCGGTTAAACGAAGATGCCAGCCTTGCCTTCCCACCGATAAACCTGGCTCAACAGAAATCGATGGACAGCCAGAAAAGTCATTCCAGGAATTGTTGCGATGCGGAATCCAGTTTGTGCCTGCATAGCTTGCCTGCTGTTGACACTGTTGTGCGGCAGCGGTGGGGCAGAAGCACAACAGGTGCCGGTGGATAACTCATCGCAGCGGATTCTTCCTTTACCTGAAGGCAGACTGTCGGATGTACAGACTCAAATGCAGCTGCTGCAGAGGCTGCGGTCGTTGGTCGCTACTTCTGAGGATACTCCAGAGATCGACCACAAGCAGTTGGAACAGTTGCAACAGGCGCTGAAGAAGTTGCAGGACCAGTTGCCACCGGGAGTCAAGCCACCTGATCTGGATTCGATCCCGCAGGAGCAGTTGGATGAAGCGATGTCGAACCCTGCCATGCAGCAGCAATTGAAGAAGATGCTGGAGCAGTTTTCGAAGGATGGTCTGCTGCCGAAGAATGACGGTCGCGCTTCTCAGTCACAGTTGCCACCGATTCCAGGGCGACCGGAACAATCTCCAACAGAGACGCAGCGGCCAACGACGCAACAGCCAGGACCACTGACGCAGCCGGGCGAACAATCCTGGGAGTCGCTCAAGGATGCCATGCAGAAGCTGTCGGAGATCGCTCAGGGTGGAAAGAAGAAGTCGCCGGAGTCTGCTGACAATCGTCCGCTTGTCGATGCGCCCCCGGATCGCGACGATCGGTCGCCGCAGACGCCCCCGCAGCGAAGCAGCGTTGACGAACGAATGCCTCGCGCCACTCAGCCTCGCGCTGATGGTGATCGCAAAGGCGTTGAGCGTGGCGAGGGCGAACCCAGCGACGATGCAGTTGGCAACAATGAAACGCGGCAGCCATCGTTGCAGGCATTTCAGGACCTGCTGCAACGATACAAGGACTCTCAGCAGAACCAGCAGCCATCCAACGGTGGAACGAGTGGTCCTGAGCCTGACGATGCACGCCTGCCGGAAGTTCGTCCGGGTATGCCGTCGCCTCGTACAGGGAATGAAGGAAGTGCCTCAGCACCGGACCCTGCGAAACGTATTATTCGACGTCCCGATCGTGCAACGCCTGTTGAACCACCGATCAACCATCGACCGAGGACATCAGAACAGGGCGAGGTTTTTCCCCCTGCGGAAATGCCGTCCCGCAATCAACCACCATCGGCGGCCGAAACGAGCGATCCTGCGGATCCGCAATCTGACCAGCAGCCACAGAGTTCTTCCGGGAATGGTTCGTCCGAAAAATCAATGCCTTCCGTCTCGGAATTCCTGAAGGAGCAGTTGCGCAAGGGGTTTCCGGCTCCAGATCCGAAAGAAGGAACTCCGGATCCTAAATCGTCTGGTTCCAATGAACGTCCGAAATCATCAATGCCACGTGATCTCGGGGGCAATGATTCGGCAGAGCCGGGTTCTTCAGATGCGTCCTCGGCAACGAACCAGTCAAAGATCGATATTCAACGTGAGCTGCAAAAACGAGGTGTCCGTGGCACGCTCGAAAAATTGATCCAGAACGCGAAAGAAGAAACCAAGGCCCGACAGTTGGCTCAAAAGCAAGCCGAGCAGCGGTCGCAACTGGATTCGCTTGCCGGTCAGCCTGGTAATCCTGGAGTTCTGCCCGGTACGGATCCTGGCCAACTGCGGAAGTCGACTGGTCCGGGTAGTCAGAACGGAACTCCGAGTGATGCAGGTCTGCAGAAATCGCTGACGGACTTGCTGAGCGGTATGGACGATGAGATGGAAGATATTATCAAAGACGCGAAGTTTAAGGACCAATCTGGCGCATCCTCGAGTTCTGGCGATTCGGCATGGCAGCAGGTTCCTCGCGATTCGGATTCCAGCATCAACAAGTGGAATGAGGCTGCGTCGGATTTTCTGTCAGATCTCAGCAAGGCACCATCGGCACCTGCTGCATCACGGTCTTCGTCGGGTGGCGGCGGTTCTGTTTCTGCAGATGCTCCGCTGGCGATCGGATCATTTTTTCTGGTTGGACTGGGACTCCTGGGAATCATGGCCGTCGCAGGGTTCATGCTGCGGCGACCGTTGCTGAAACTGGTCTCCGATGCAACTGGAATCGCCAGTCCTGGACGAATCCACCAACCGAACGAAATTCGCTCACGGGAAGACGTCATCAAGGCATTTCACGAACTGGCGTTGAATCCTGCTAAACTGGTTGAATCCTGGTGGACGCATCGCGCCGCTGCTACGAAGCTCGCAGCAGAATCACCGCAACAAGGCAACGCAGTTCGGACACTTGCCGAAATCTACGAACAGGCTCGCTACCTGCCGGATGATGTTGAACTTCCCGCAGACAGAATTCAATCTGCTCGAACTGCATTCGCCGAATGCCGATAGAGTCCTGTCACTGATTTATTCCGGGGTACGATGGGCATTCTTGCCCGTCAAAACGCAGTCGGACAAGAATCTCCAACCTACATTTTAAGACTTGACAAAGCCAGAGCCCGACGGAGACCCATCAGTGTTGCAATTTATGTTTGTCACTGGTCTTGCATGCTGCGTCCTGAACATGACCGCGTGCGCGGACGAGACGGTGTTTCGGCGGCACGTCATAAACGGCGCATCGACGTTTCCTGCCTGTGCGGTGTTTGATGTCAACGCCGACGGACAGCTGGACATCGTGTCCGGCGGTTGGTGGTATGCCGCTCCGACCTGGGAGAAGCACGTCCTCCGGGATGTCGAAGAGATTCGCGGACGATTCGACGACTATTCGAATCTCGCTTTCGACGTGAACGGCGACGGACGGCTGGATTACATTAGTGTCAATTATCGCAGTGAATCGATCTATTGGGTGCAACACCCCGGCGAGAATGTTGCTGCTGCCCCGTGGGAACGCCACGTCGCAGCAACTCCGGGCGCGATGGAGACCGGGCGTCTTGTCGATATCGACGGCGACGGACGACTGGATGTACTTCCCAACGGAACAAAATTCGCCGCATGGTGGGATATTGAGCCGGGCGAAACACCTCAATGGACTCGACATGAATTTCCCTCGGAACTTGCCGGCCACGGTGTGGGGTTTGGAGATATCAACGGTGATGGTCGCGGCGATATCGTCGGGCGTCATGGCTGGGCCGAAGCACCGCAGGATCGCCGCAATGAACGCTGGGATTTTCATCCTGAGTTCGATCTTTGGCAGGACGCATCGATTCCAATTCTCGTGCAGGATGTGGACGGCGATGGCGACAACGACCTCGTCTGGGGACGCGGGCATCGGTTTGGTCTGTATTGGATGGAACAGACACAGGATGCCGCAGGCGATCGGCAATGGGTTCGTCATGCGATCGATACCAGCTGGTCGCAGGCTCACAGCCTGCTCTGGGCCGATCTGAACGGGGACGGACATCCGGAAGTCATTGCAGGCAGTCGCTTCATGGGGCATGAGGGCAAAGATCCCGGCGAATACAATCCCATGGTCGTATGTGCGTATCAGTTTTTGCCTGAGTCCCGCGTATGGAAGCGCCAGACACTTTGGTCGGGCGATTCCGTCGGCTTTGGCCTTGATCCGAAAGTGGAAGATCTCGACGAAGATGGAGATCTGGACCTCATCTGTCCCGACCGCAGCGGTTTATTCTTGCTCGAAAACCTGAGAGTGTCGCCTGCTGGTACTGTGGCAAATCAATCAGCCATCATCACCAGGGCCGACGACTACGATCACGAGAATACCATGGTTCTGAAAGATGAGGGTGGTTCGTTGCAGCCGATCACGACACCGTTGCAAATGGGCATGCGTCGGCAACAGATTCTGGCGGGAATGAGCCTCGCAATGGGGGCACTCCCGGATTCTGATCGCCGCGTACCGCTCGACGTCCAGATTGTCTCGACGGAAGTCGTCGATGGCTATGTGCGCCAGAAGATTACATTTGCCACAGAACCCGGTGATCGTGTTCCTGCATGGCTGTTGATTCCCGAAGCACAATCAGCAGGAGCAGCAATGCTCTGTCTGCATCAGACAACCGGCATCGGCAAAGACGAACCTGCTGGACTTGGTGGACTCGAAAATCTGCACTACGCCCACGAACTTGCGACACGCGGCTTCGTCTGTCTGGTTCCGGATTACCCATCATTCGGCGAATACCCCTACGACTTTAAAGTACAGGGCAAGCACTATGGCAGCGGTTCGATGAAGGCCATCTGGAACAACATTCGAGCTGTCGATGTGCTGGAGACATTGCCGCAGGTCGATCCAAACCGCATCGGTTGCATCGGGCATTCATTGGGTGGTCACAACACCCTGTTTACGGCAGCTTTCGACGGACGTATCCGCGCTGTGGTCACGAGTTGTGGATTCACGGCCATGCACGACTACTACAAAGGCAACCTCGCAGGCTGGACCAGCGACCGCTACATGCCGCGAATTCGCGACATCTATGGCAATGATCCGGACAAAATCCCATTCGAATTTCAGGAGGTTCTGGCGGCGATTGCCCCACGATCGATTTTTGTCAGCGCCCCCGTCGGCGATGACAACTTCGACAATCCCGGCGTGCGTAAAGTGGTCGCAGAGGCGTCCAGAGCATTCGCAGTCTATGGCAACGTCGCAGGTGAGATCACCACACGCTACCCGGAATCCGGACACGATTTTCCGGATGATGTGCGTGAAGAGGCCTATGAGTGGCTTGAGCAGCAGTTGAAGTGAAGAACAAACGTGGCGGGCCGCAGTTTCCGCATTCTCACGAATCCGCCCCCAGATCACTCCTTCACGTGCGTCGTGTATACTGCGCGCGGCCAGAAATGATTCCGGCGAGCGGAGTGGCGTGAGCCCAATGGCAGTCACTTTGAGTTCGTAGTCCC
>CAZFDW010000505.1:0-5139 GCA_964517865.1 uncultured Chitinophaga sp. | reverse complement strand
GCTCGGATTGCGAAGCTGCTGGGAGAAGACACAACGGGCCGGGATGAAGCGGGAGCAGCGGAACTCGCGGTTTCGGCTGTCGAAAAAATGAAACGCGCGATCGGTATCCCGGAACGTATTCGGGACATTGGGGGACGTGAGGATCAGCTGCCTCGGTTTGCCGCGAAAGCCTTTGCCATCAAACGACTGATGATGGTGAATCCTCGGCAACCGACAGAGGCAGATCTGCTGGGAATCCTGCGGGAGGCGTTTTGACATGATGTTCGGCTGCTGTCACCGTGACCCTCCGGAACTTTAATCTGGCGGCAAAAGTTGCTGTCCCCGTTCGTTTTGCCCATCTTGCAAGGAACGTGCAATGCCTGGTTCGAAGCTGGTTGTATTCGTTCATGGCTGGTCCGTTCGCAGCACAGACACTTATGGGCGGCTGCCGGACCGATTGAAGACCGAGGCAACCGCCGCAGGGCTCGACATCGATGTAAAGCATGTGTACCTGAGCAGGTATGTCAGCTTCCGCGATGAAGTTCGGGTGGAAGATATCGCTCGGGGTATGGACGCCGCGATCGCGAGCGAACAGGACATTCAGACAGCAGTGGCAGACGGCACGAAACTGGTCATCATCACGCATTCCACGGGCGGACCAGTGGCGCGAGAATGGTGGAACCAATTCTGCGTGAAAGCCAAACGCCCATGTCCCATGAGCCACTTGATCATGCTCGCCCCGGCCAATTTCGGCAGCGCCCTGGCTCAATTGGGAAAAAGCACAATCAGCCGACTGAAGAGTTGGTCTCAGGGAGTGCAGCCGGGTCAGGGAGTACTGGATTGGCTGGAACTGGGAAGCTCCGGATCCTGGGATCTGAATGAATCCTGGATCCGACAACAGCCGAACTGGATGCCTGAGGAGAATGTGTTTCAGTTTGTACTCACAGGTCAAAGCATCGATCGATCAATGTACGATTACGTCAACAGTTATACCGGAGAGACCGGATCCGACGGAGTGGTACGGGTTGCGTCAGCCAACCTGAATGCCACATACGTGAAGCTCGTGCAGAAACCTGATACGAAGGAAGCCATTGTTAAAGACTGGCGAGCGACAAAGCTCACACAGGTATTCAGCAAAACGGCTCCGCCAACGGCTTTTGCGGTTCTGCCGGGAATGGCGCATTCCGGTGAAACAATGGGGATCCTGCGAAGTGTCAAGCTGACCGGAAAGCACCCGACGGTGGACGCGATTCTGCAGTGCCTGGCGGTTGATGATGCGGCAGGTTATGGCGAGGTCGTGAAGAACTTCAACGAGCTGACGGCAGCCACTCAGGCCGCCGAATATCGCGAAGTCGAAAAGGGGTTGCTGTTTTCAAATCGCGAATACGAACACCCGCTGACGACTCAGCTGATCGTACGACTGACGGACGACAGTGGCTACGCATTACGTGACTTCGATTTTCTGCTCACGGCGTGGGATCCGCAGGCGGCGAATCCGGCACATCGAACGCCCAGCCCGGACCTGCTTCCTGATGGCTTTCTGCTGGATCGTCAGCGAAACAGGAATCAGACCAACTGTCTGTCCTTTTACCTGAATCAGGAAGTCCTGGAGAAAGCCCCCTTCCTTGGTATTCGCATTCATCCTCGTCCTGAGCCAGCAGCCAAAGCAAAGGCGAAGGATGATTTCTTTGTGCACTATCTGACGACTTCGTTTGGTGCCGATACCAGGACGATCTCGGGTTTGCTGCAGCCCAACTCAACACTCCTGCTGGATATTGAGTTAATGCGAGTGGTCCGAAAAGGACTGTTCCGACTGACGACAGACACAAAGGTAAAAGATTTCACGGGTGATGGGCCAGACGCAGCATTTGGCCAGGAGACTGAATAACGAATATCCTCTGATTCAAACTTTCGTGTTCGAATTCAGCGGCGTCAATTCTTTTCTACCGCCCGGTTTAGCGCATGGCCGCGATCTTGGCTTCGATGAAGGTCACGTGATGCGGGATATGGCGGGTGATGCGTTCCAGCAGTGTTTCAAGTGTGAGTGGACCAGCTTCGGAATGGACACCGGTTCGCTGGAAATCCTCGACATCTGTATTCCTCAGAATGACGGCCATCTGACGCCGTACGACGGAGATCAATTCCAGCTCTTCATGGATGCTGCGTTTCTCATAGTGCAGTCCGGCGGCAAAGACGTCCGGGTCGCCCCCGAACATCGTGGGATTGTCTTCCACCAGCACGCGTTTCATGCGATCCGCATAAACGGGTTCAAAGTCGGCGATGTGGCACACCACCTGGCGAACGGACCATTTACCGGGCACGGGAGTCAGATCCAACTGGTCCTCCCGCATACCCGCGATGGTGGTTTTGAGCAGATCCGAGCCATTTTCGTAGTGTTTCAGCAGTTCATCCAGAGTCATGGTTTTCGCTTTCGTCGCGGTATTTCAGCGTCACGCGGTGTCGATTGAACGGTCTCATTGTGCGACCACGGGTGAAACGATTCGATGAACTTATCGAAGATCGATGTAACATTGTTCAGCAATTGACGCATGGATGCCACTCATGGTTCATAGATTCCCGAGTCTTCGACGATCGACTACGATTCACTTTTGTGGCAAAAAGGGAGCGCATGGAAGGTCTGGTCAAATTCAGAAACTGGCTGCTGCTGGCGGCAGTGGTGACACTGGTTGTGTGCATCCCGATTGCCGAACGACTGACTTTTGATCAGACGATCGAGTCGTTCTTTCCTCCTCACAATCCGGATATCCAGCTACTCCTCCGGTCACGCGAGGATTTTGGCGGTGACGAATTTGTCATCGTCGCATGGCAGGAACAGGGGCTCATCCGGACCAATCCGGAAAACGATATTCCCGAACTGAGTGAGGCAGCCACCAGTCATATTACTGAGATGTCTCAGAAACTCAGCGAGCTGCCCGGCGTCGATAAAGAACGCACGCGGGATCTGGAACGATTTCTCAGGAAGTCACCGTACAATAAGAATACCCGTCAGAAAATGCTGAAACTGTTTGACGGAGTGTTGATTGGTCCCGACCAGCAGTCGACCGCGATCGTGCTGCAATTATTGTCTGCCGAAGAGTCTCCGGTCTCACGCGGCGAAACCGTTGCGGCGATTCGCGAAACGGTGAAGGCCGTGATTCCTGGGGCGGCCGTGGCTGGCGAAGCCGTGCAGATCCAGGACATGTTCAACCTTGTGGAACGTGACGGGAATATTCTCTACATCGCGTCACTCGGCGTCCTGTCCTTCATGCTGCTGGTCATCTTCAAAAATCTGCGCTGGGTGCTGGCGTCAGTCGGAATTGTGATTGCCTCAGTCACCTGTACGCGCGCAGCGCTGGTCATCGCGGGGGCTCAGCTGAGCATGGTCAGTTCTATGCTCAATTCCCTGGTGACCGTCATTTCGATAAGCACCACAACACATATCATCGTCCATTACCGAGAACTGCGATCTGAACTGGATCAGAACGCGGCAACGTTACGAACGCTGCGGGAATTGTGGCATCCTGTCATGTGGACCGTGATCACGATCGCGGTCGGTTTCGCGGCCCTGCTCGTTTCGGACATCGTTCCGGTGCGCAGCTTCGCGATTATGATGACACTGGGCACACTGATGGTGCTGGTCATCTCGCTGGCAGTGTTGCCCGCGACCTTTGCGTCCGGTTCGCATGTGCCGATTCCGGGTCGAGTCCGCATGGAAGATACTCTCGACCGGCTGCTCGACAGGATGGCTCACCTGATTGATCGCCATCCCATTGGCACATCGATCTGGTGTCTGGTGCTGACGGGCGTGACGGCTCCGGGGCTGTTCATCATGCAGGTCGAAACCGATTTCAGCAAGAACTTTCGCGAATCATCCCCGATCGTGCAGTCATTGAAGTTCATCGAGACGCATCTGGGGCCAGCGGGTTCCTGGGACGTGTCGTTCGATGTGCCGGACCCGATCACGACCGAGTTCCTGGACAACACCCGCGAACTGACCGATCGACTGCACGAGCTTTCCGCAGAGGGAATTGAGCTGGATGTGTTGTCGCTCAACGACGGCATCGACATTCCACCACGGCTGGGCAACGCTGCGAAACGGCTGAACACGTTCATGAACAAGCAGCCAGAGCTCGTGGAAGGATTTTATAATCCGGATCGTCATCGGATGAGGATCGTGCTGCGTTCTGCAGAACAGCAGCCGACACATGTCAAGCTGGCTCAGATTCAGCGGGTCCGCGATGTCGTGGCAAGTCATTTTGACAAGCAGCATGCGATCGATACCGAACGCGCGCATGCAGCGCTCGTTGCAGGTGGCAAAGCGGGTACTGCCAGTGTTTCAGCGCCGCCCAAACAGTCTGCGACTGCATCCGGATTGTTCGTGCTGATGGCGCATATTATCGACAGTCTGCTGACAGATCAGATCCGCAGCTTCACGTGGGCATCCATTGGAACGGTGGTGTGCATGTGGATTGCTTTTCGCAGCCTGCGCATCGGGCTGATCTCGCTGGTGCCCAATGTGTTCCCGATCGCCCTTGTCACCGGATCGCTCGGACTGCTGAATGTGCCGGTGAACATCGGCACCGCGATGATTGCCAGCGTCGCGATGGGATTTACGTGTTCAGTCCACTATATCGAGGTGTTCCAGAAATCACTGCCGAAAGTCGGCGTGACGCGGGCCTTGCAGATCGCACAGTCCGGCGTCGGCAAAGCCGTTGTGTTGGCTCATATCGCCCTTGTGGCGGGCTTTATGGTACTCACTGTGTCGGAATTCATCCCGCTGGTCTACTTCGGGGCGCTGCTGAGTCTGTCAATGATCGGTGGCCTCATCAGCGACCTTGTGCTGTTGCCGCTGCTGCTGCGCTGGACCACGAAAGACCCGACGCTGCCCGGAAAACTTGCCAGCAGTGTAACAATTTCCAACGAGTGCGACGTCAAGCCCTGATTCCTGGTGTAGGCCGGACCAAGCGCAGCGCCGTTCCGGCAGGTGTCTGGCAATTGCCGGAACTGCGCTGCGCTTGGTCCGGCCTACAGACGGAAAAACAAAGGTGTCAGGAACCGAATACGCCATTTTTGCGCGAAACGGTTCCTGACACTTTTATGGCTCCTTCGTTTGTTCACCCTCCCGCGTCCGAGGCACAGGCAAAATGTTCCGTGATTGTT
>CAZFDW010000504.1:0-5157 GCA_964517865.1 uncultured Chitinophaga sp. | reverse complement strand
GGTTATTCGCCGTGCGGAAGTCCAGCGTGTTCATCCGGGCCGGACCATCGATTCGAACATCGACCGCTCCGACGTTCTGAGTCACGTTGTTCACCCTAAACTCGTTGTTCTGGATCGAGAGTTCGACTTCATCGGTGAGTGAGCGCGTGCGATAACGGATCGCCTGGGCCTGAAAGGTCGAGTTCATACCGAACGTATTGCCGTCGATTTGAGCCCGCACTGGTCCGTTCCAGTTGAAGATAAACGCGTCGTCGAACACATCGAAACCAGTCGGGTCGCTTGTGTCGGTGACGTCAAATGTATTGCGGCGGAGAACTGTCCGGATGGCAGCGCCAATTGCCGATCCGTTTGACTGGGTGATGTTGATCACGTCGGTCGTACTTGAAGTGAAGTCTGTGTCCTGAATCAGCACCTCAAACGGGTCGTCTGCCTGATCGAAGCGCGTGATCGTGTCGAGATCGAGGCGCACAGTGTAGTCGAGGAGAATCGATTCGCGACCGACACCAGCATCGTCACCGTTGTTGTCGAATGTCGAGTTGTCGATAAACAGACCCATCAGGTCCTGGCTGTCGAGTCCGCGGATATCGGAGTCGAGGACAGTGGATTGTACGAGGAAAAAGTTCTGCTTGATGTTTTCGGCGAGGCCGGGTGTCGTTTCGGTGTTGCGAATTCGGATCCCGAATTCGTTGTTTTCAATCTGCATGGATCGCAGACGCACCTGACCGGCATTGCTCAGGAAGACGCCTGCGGAGTCATCGTTATCCAGCCCGTCACCATTGGCGCTGAGGATCAGACCGCCGTCACCCGGTATTGCGTTGACGATGTTCGGATCGACCTCAAACTTCCTGAATCCGGTCTTATTGGTCTCAACCAGCCGGATGCCGTAATTCGGAGAATTCGTGCTCGTGACGCTTTCCAGGACGATGTCGATACCCGTTTCTTCAATATTCACGGCTGCGGCGGCGTCGGTCACAATTTCACCGTCGTTGATGCGGATACTGGCGTTGTTCAAACCGAAGAGCCCGATAGCCCCGAACGACTCAACGTCGATCGCACCAAAGCTGATCGCTCCGGTATTGTTCACAACATTGATGGCGGCGTCACCCGGGGCTCCGCCCTGAGCGTTGATAATGACAGTATTCTGAGCAGAAATTGCACCCGAGTTCCCGGTGAATGACATCGCGGCAAACTGCGATGGAAGAACATTGTCGTTCAGAATGCTTGTCAGGTCCGCTAACGCATCACCGAATTGGACTGCACCCGAGGAATTCGTCACCAGAATGCCTTCCTGCAGGCGTCGGGCGATCTGGGTTGATCCCTGGAACTGGACGCCGCCGGCATTCGTGTTGATCTCAATCGACGCCAGATCGGTGGCGTCTATGGAAGTATTTCCAAGGATATTGACGCCGCTGCCAGCCAGATTGTTGCTGATATTGATGCCATTGCCGTTACTTCCGCGACCCAGGCCAACAGCTCCAATGGTCAGGTTATCCCGGAATGTTACAAAGCTCCCGGCCAGTTGATCATGGACCGAGACCGCCGCTTGCGCGCCCGCTCCGCCACCCAGTCCGTTGATCGTTACGACATCCGAAAATATTGCTAACCCGGAGGACTGGCGGACTTCAATCCCTTCGGCATTTCGATTTGTAATCAGCAGTGCGTCGGTGAAATTCACCTGACCCGATGCGTTGCTGATGAGCACACTCTGGAGCGCCGCATTATCGATCGTAATCTGTGCCAACTGCGCGTTGGTCTTGTTGAACGTGTAGACGCCGGCGCTGTCGATGATCGCGATCCCGTTACCCGTGCTGTTGGTCACGGAGACATTATCAATCGTTGCCGAACCTCCCGTGTTGTTCTGAATCAGAATTCCGCCTCCGCCTGTCGTGGTAATGTTCGAATTCGTCATGTCAACTCGGCCACCCGTCATGCTCTCGATCATGACTGCGGGTTGTGCTGACGTGTTGGTGAGCGATGCCAGACCGAAGATATTGGTGGAGCCATTCGCGGCGCGATCCGTGGAGCCGAAGGTGATGATTCCATTGCCACCATTCACATGGAACAACGGACCGGTCGCTGCGGCGCTGGACACCAGGGTCGTATTGGTAATCGTGGTTGTATCAATCGTGTTCTGCAGGCTGATTCCGGAAACGCCCGCATTCTGCACGAGGACATCGTTGATAATCATGTCTCCCACGCCGTTACTGAAGATCCCGCTGCCGGTTGGGCTATCGATAATAAAGCCGGAGAACTGGCTGTCCTGAGCCATTGTGACAGTGTTGCCCGCAGTATTGCTGAGCGTCGGTCGCAGAAAGGTCGGGTTGGCGGCGAAGGTCGGTGACTGTGGAAGTAGAATCGGTGTCGGTGTGCCGAGGAGGTCCACGATGATCGTTGAATTGGTATTGCGTCCCGGCTGGATGAAGCCTTCTCCAATGACCTGCTGGCCCGGTAACAGATTGACAACGTTCTGTGGTGCCGCGTTGTACACGCTTCCGGCATGCACGAAGACAAGGTCCGTGCCAGCGCCGAGGCCCTGAGTCAACAGTTCGAACGGATTGTTCACGGTCCCGTTGAAGACCGGGCCCGTCGCGTTACTGTTCACGTGCGCGACTGTCAAAGGTACGCCGCCGACTGTTGTCGCCACCTGATTTCCGACTGTGATGTCGGTCTGCGATGCCGCAATGTTCATGTTGCGGCGAACAGGTTCACGGAACCGCTGGATAGCCGAACGCTTCGTGTGCTCCTGACTGCTGAATCCGCCCAGATGGACAACCGCGCTGAACGACACTGTGGTGTCGAAGAGTTTGTCGTCTGTGACTTTCAGACCCAGTTCCAGCCAGCCACCGACATCGGCCTGCAACCGGGAAGACCACCCCGTAAACCCGGGAATATTTGTACCTGCATAGTGATAGCCGCCGCCAAATGCCCGCAGATCGAAGCGTTCGGACAGAGCGCCGGGTAGCAGGAAGCCTGCTTCTGCATCGAACCCTTTTAACGCTTCAGCAAACGAATCAATCCGCGAATATGTGATAAACTCATCAACAAATGCCACACTCCCGGGAGCCACCTGCTGGTTGGTCAGTGTCGGGACGCTGTCGAATGGCTGGTAGTAGTTTCCACGTGCTTCCCAATTGTTGGCGAGAAGTTCCGCACCAACGCCCCATTGTTTCAGGTGGGCGCCAGTCAGCTGGTCGGCGTCAAAGTAACCGTTCGCACCAACGACCACATCCCACGCAGAGATATAGTGTCGATATCCACCGCCAAACGCCCATGCCAATTGACTGTCGTTGGACATAGACAGACGGGAATCGCCAAAGAACAGCCCGTCTTCGACATTGAAAAACGGCGTCAGATTGATGTGACTGATCGATTCGGTCCGTCCGACCGTATCGCCAGCCGTATGACCACCGCGGAACTGAACCCCGAAACCGTCACGGTTGTAGTCCTTGACTTCGGACGCTGAGCCCGTTGGCGTTCTGCCAAAGGAGTAGTCGTCTTGAGACAATGCTGATCCTGAACTGGTCATGAGGCCCACCAGAGCAGCCGCTCGGGATAGTTTCATCAGCCAGCGATTGGGGTTCTGAACGATCTTCATGACGTTCCTCAAACCAAGGTCGTGATTCGCTTCACCGAAAGGATGTTGCGAAGGACAAGCCGGGGGAAGCCTGTCCGTGATCACTGGTGCTTGTTGAGTCTCCAACTGGTCGCCGGACATCGAACTTCGTGTTCGAACCAGAATCCGGGATCAGCCGTGTCGATCGAGACGCCACGCCACGACGAGGGCGGAACATCTCCATCAAGAGACACCGCCCGTTGTAACTCTGCCCGGAAACGCCATCAACAGGGTTTACCGGGTTCGTGGACCTAAATTTTCTGCAGTTTGCGTGTCCAGTCAGACACATCTGCTGAAACCCGAAACACAACCCACTCACTCGGCAGCTTTCGCTTGTCTGGACGATTCATGAAGCGGCAAAATGCAATGTGGATATGTCCATGTGTTCACATTTTTCGGCTGGCTTAATGGCATTGGGTTCAGGATTGTCGGCCAGCGGGGCGTTGATTTGACACGTGCGACAAAAGTCCTTGGTAAAATTGGCAAAATGCGTTGTGTTGACCTGGCGTGAGCCGTTGGCGGGCGCTATCGTTCCTGTGCTTTTGCGGAAGGGGCGACGCCGTGCGGTATCTGGAAGATCCTCGACAAAGTGAGCTGTTTGATGTCTTTGCCGACATTCTTGCGCCGGTCGCGTACCGGCGACTCACCAGTGGTTGGCAGCATGTCTTTCGGCAGGCCATTTTGAAGTTGATGCCGGCAGGCAAGCTGGCGGAACACTTCGATCCTCAGTTGGGGCGGCCTACGAAAGAGCTCTATTCCATGGCCGGCCTGCTGTTCATCATGGAGTTCCGCAACTGGACTCACGAGGAAGCCGCCGATGCGTACATGTTCAACATCGACGCGCAGTATGCGTTGAATCTGCAGCCGGAAAAGCAAAGCTTGTGCCGCCGCACAATTGAGCGATACATCAAACTGTTTCGCGAGGATGAACTCGCTCAGGCGATCATGCACGATGTCACCGGCGAACTGGTGCAGTTGCTGGAACTGGACGTTTCGAAGCAGCGGCTGGATTCGACACACATTGAATCCAACATGGCGAAGTTCGGTCGCATGAAGCTGATGGCCACTGCCATTCGCCGGTTTCTGGTTCAGCTCAAGCGGCACGACGAAGGCAGCTACAATGCATTGCGGAAGGCGGTTCGCGAACGCTATGAAGCGTCAGATTCGGCCGTATTCGGCTGGAAAACACTGGATGACGAAGGTGTGAACCAACTGCGTCAGAGCATTGCCGAAGACCTTGCGTATCTGGTCGAACGCTACCGTCGCAACAAAGACCACAACAGCCGGTCGACGTACCTGATGCTGGTGAAAGTGTTTGAGCAGCAGTGTGATGTGGTCGATGATAAAGTCGTGGTGAAGAAACACACGGGCGGTGACATTGTGTGCAATCCGTCAGATCCGGATGCCACGTTCGATGGCCACAAGGGATCCGGTTATCAGGTTCAGCTTTCAGAAACCTGCAGTCCTGACAACGACGTGCAGTTGATCGTCAGCGCGATTCCAGAGACAGCCGTGAAGAGCGATTCGGCGGCTCTGGAAATTGT
>CAZFDW010000503.1:0-5160 GCA_964517865.1 uncultured Chitinophaga sp. | reverse complement strand
CGCTCGAGATGGGGCCGAACTGGCTGGGCCGCGGCCAGAATCACGTCGTACTAGCAATGGCCCAGCAGCAACTCGGAAGGGGCGAGGAGGCCCGAATGTCGCTGGCTCGCGCAAACGCGAGTTTCAATGAAATGAATCGGACCATGGCGAATTCAACGTTTGGGTTCGCAGCGTCCTATTTCCTGGGCGATTGGCTCTGCCTGCAGATTCTGCTGCCCGAGGCAGAACAACTGCTCGAAGACCCGGATAATCTCTGATCGATAGTCGACTATTTGTTCTCTCGACAATCCCGACTTCCAACCCGGCAAGAAATCATGAAGACATCAATCGCTTTTACCTTCTTGATCGTAATCACATCGCTCGAAGCGGTTGCATCCTGGCCTCAGTTTCGTGGGCCGAACGCGACCGGTATTGCCGACGGCGAACACCCACCGGTTCAGTTCGGGCCGGAAACAAATCTTCAATGGAAAGTAAAGGTCCCGCCAGGGCTTTCCTCACCGGTGGTGTGGGGGAGCCACGTTTTCCTGACGTCATTGGAAGATAATCAACTTTTGACCATCGCCTATGACAGCGGGACGGGACGTGAATTGTGGAGACGCGTCGCTCCGGCCAGGAAGATTGAAGCATGCCATCGATTCAGCTCGCCAGCGACGCCGACCACTTGCACCGACGGAGAACGTGTCTACGCCTACTTTGGTTCATTTGGCGTTTTGGCCTATGACTTCGCCGGGAATGAAGTTTGGCAGCGACCGTTTGAGCGATTGCCCATCCAGTACGGAACGGCTTCGTCACCCATCATTGCTGACGGGAAACTGATTCTCCAGCGCGATGGCGACAGTGCGAATGCCCAGCTGATCGCTCTTGAACCGGCGACGGGAAAGACGGTCTGGGAAATACCGCGCCCTCTTGCCGGTGCCTGTTATTCAACACCCATGGTCTGGCAACATGATGGCATTGAGGAATTGATAGTTCAGGGAAAAGGCCGAGTAGCCGCGTACGGATTGGACGGCAGTGGTCCTCATTGGTGGGTGCGAGGTTGGGGTTTTACGGCGGTGACGACACCGGTGGCTGGTGATGGAGTTCTGCTGGCAGGAGGAAGCGGGCTCGGTGATCCAGGTGAGCCGAAGGATCCGCTGCTCGACTGGGAAACATTGATCAAAGACTACGATGCGGACAAAGATGGGAGCCTGGCCGTGGAAGAAATTCCCGCGTCACTGATCTGGCATATACGCAAAGAGATCCCGAAAGACGTTCCTGGCAACTCGTTTTCGCTTCGCTTCATGCTCGGAAACTTCATGGACAGAAACAAGGACAAGCAAGTGACAAAAGTGGAATGGGATGCCTCCGAAGCTTTCACCTCGGATAAGTTCAATGCCGACCGCTTCATTGCCGTTCGCCCGGGTGGAAAAGAGGACTGCACCGAGACACAGGTCTTATGGGAGACGACCAGAGGGTTATCAGAAATGCCGTCGGCTTTGCACTACCGCGGCCGTGTGCATTTTATCCGGGACGGCGGGATGTGGACGGTGATCGACGCAAAATCGGGCGAACGATTCGTTGACCGAAAACGTCTGGAGATTCCCGGTCAGGCAGTGGCCTCCCCCGTTGCTGCGAATGGATACCTTTATGTTGTGAGCGAAACGGGCACGTTTGCAGTGTTGCGTGCGGGTGACGCTGTCGATGTCGCGGCCATCAACAAACTGGGTGAGAGCGTCCGATGCACACCGGCGATTTCCAACAATACGCTCTACGTCAGGGGTGCAGACCATCTCTGGGCATTTCGGGAAACCCAACCAGCCCAACCCTGAAACGTCGTCGAACGACTTCCGCCCCTGACTGATGTGAAAGGACGGCGGTGCCCCAACCCGCTGTCTTCGCTGCGAGTTCAGGTCTACGAATTGACAACGATAACGAACGAAATCCCGCTTGCCCGCACAGGACAAAACGATCTTTGTACTTTTAGCACAATCAAAAACTTCACCGGAGATCGCGACCGAGGGCTCGAACCGCAATCGCCAACCTGCGCAGGTCGCCTGTACCGGCTTCACGAAACACTTGCCATTTCGTGCGTCGGATGTCGACCTCTGCCTCACAGATAAGAACGAGCGACCGTAAAGTCCGTCGTGGAATACACCGAAGTGATTTACCCCGTCTTGTTCAACGCGGAGGTTGGACAAACTTCAGCGGCTAATCAAACTCTCAAACTCGCATCGGTGTTCCGACCGACGCGCGAAATCGCACGAACAATTGGGCTCGACTGTATGGCGCAAATGTGACTCGACGTGCTTCAACATCTCGTCAAATGATTTCGTCGTTGCCACACCCTGGGCAAGAGCGAAGGCGGATTTGGCGAAGGTATTCTTGGCGGTACAGCTCTTGTTTGATTGTATCGTTGAGGTCTGGATGAGCGTTTGACTCACCAGATGCTAGGGTCTGGTCTTCTGAAGACACTTCATTCTGCTTTCGACTTGCATTGTTGTCACGGTTTGCAGGCTGGTTCATAAACAACTCCTTCAAAAGTGTTTTGAAAGCAGGGTCCTGACCTGCTTTCAGAAGCGGTTGCCGGGCTCTTAATATTCTGCGTCGGTCGGCATCAACCGGACACATCGAACGCCATAGCGACAAGCCCCGATGGTGTAGTCACTTTGACGGCGATTCAGACTCGATTTCGGGCCGAGCCCGTGAGTGCCCGAAACTGGTTCGATGGAGCAACCCAACGACAGATTCTCGGTCCCACTTGCTGCCTCAGGACTAACCGACATGAGTTAGATCAGATTTCGTTTTCACTCTTCTCTGGTGATGTCGATCGACCCCGAAACAGCACTTCATACACAGCTCCGGTGGTCACGACCGACGGGGGAAACGAAGTCAGCTTCACTGCTCCGGTCCGACACGCTGACGCAGCATCAATCTGATCCACGGCATCGCTCAAATTTCATCCGGACGCGACGTCAAAATGACGACACCAACCGGGTGGACTTCGCCGCAGGAACTGCGTGGGTCGATGTGAACGACGCGTGCAACGAGCCGGGTCTGGTTCTCAGCGAAATGCAGCGGATCATGATGACGGCGATTTCCTCGCTGGCTTGCGGCCAATCCTTGCAGAAGATGCTGGGCCAATTCGAATTGTGGATGTTCGGCCGAGAACCTTTCGTATTGCATTGGCCAACTTGGTGGGAGTGCCTGTCGGGGCGGGCGAACGAGTGAGTCACAGAAGAGCCGACAGGAAACCCCTGCTCGACGCTGATGTACAGCGGATCGTTTTCGAACGTCCCGTGACCATTGCACGCTGGACCGTGGTCGTTGATAAAGACGGCAAAATCGCCTCGCTTCGGAACATCGTCGATCCCGTTAGACGACCTGATGACGATACCCTGACCTCGAAGGCATCCGCTGAACTCATCAACCCAGTGATGGATGGCTGAGAGAAGCTCCGCGGTGTCCAGCCGGGCAAAGATTCGTCCGAAGGTGTCGTGACTGGGGACTCCGTGTTCCAGAGAAATGAATCTTTCAACCACTCAATCTTCGCCTTCACGAATCGCTCAACGTCCGCCCACCCGTTGGCTGCGCAGATCGTGGCGTTCAGAGCCATGAAGATCATCTCCATCAGATTATGGTTTCCATCTCGATTGATTCGCGGATCTGTAACTTCCTCAAAGTGTTTGTAAATAACAACAGCAGGTCCTCGCAGCGTCGCTTCGCTCCTTCGCCATAAACTGCAGGGCGGATTTCGCCCGGGACTTTTTCCAGAGCACGTTGAATGACGATTTCCACATCGACCTCCTTCGGGGGCCAGCAGGTTCTGGCCAACCGTGGTGCGCCGCAACTGGTTGAACCTGCAGGAACGTTTGATGGCTCACTCGCTGGACGGGCGCATCACAGGGGGAGGCCCATCTTGTTACTCCGGAACTCCTTGACCGATCCAAAGCGAGAGCTTTTGGGTCTCCTCCCTTGTGAGGGGCGCATATTCTGGGCGGTCGGTCAGCGGAGGCATCTCAAGATCTTCCACTTCATCGCGCGTGAAGCGGATCAGGGGACTTAGATCGGCGTGACCGGCAATAACGGCGGGATTGCGGCTCTGGCCGCCCTTCATCAGGCCCGCAAGCGTTTCCAAGCTGAACGAACCTTTGGGATTCTCTCCGCCATGGCAACCCGTGCAGGAACGCTCGATGATCGGTTGGATATCTTTCTTGAAGGAAAGTGTGGCCGTGGAGGATCTGGCCGTGGCTTGTTGATCTACTGAAACAGCGGGCGGGGCCTCGGTGGCCGGCAGCGCAGCCAGCTGCGCTCTCATGGAGGAGGCCTGCGGTATTGCCTCCAGCGTCAGCAGAAGCGCCAGGATGGCCCACCCTGTGCCCGCCGCAGAGATGAACTGATCCTTTCCGTGGGGGAACTGGCTGTCGAAATGCGGCTGCCCAGGAATCGTCCGACTGCGCACCCACCAGGAGCCGTCGTCAAACTGGGTGCGGAGGAGGAAATCAACGCCCCGCCGGTAAGCCGGATCATCGGCTTCGACGCCGCCCGCCTCATGCAGCGCCACGAGATTAAGGCCGGTCATCCAGGCGTCGCTTTCCAGGTTTTCCAATGAGGCCCAGCCCCCGTCGCTTCTCTGGGCCGCGAGGATGGCATTAGTGAAGGCCGTGATGGAATGGGGCTTCGCGCCGGCCCAACTCAATCCTAGAAGTTGAAACGCCAACTCGGTCGGAGACTCCGCGGTGGCACCCTCGAGCCACGACTTCGCCCATTCAGTCCGCTCTTCCAATTCCTTCTGCCGCGACGGCAGCGGGTAGGTCCGGAGGGATTTCACCGCCAGCGCAGTCGCCTTGATGTGGCCGTGCTCCAACGGCGGCCGGCTGACGGTCCAAGGCCAGCTCCCATCGGGTTTCTGCGAAGCCGCCAATTGCCAGACCAACGCGTCGGTCACCGCGTCAGCCGGATGACCGAGAGCCTCCAACTGCATCAACATATAACCGTTCTCGATTCCCGGGTTCGGTGCCGGCAGGATGCCCTCGTAACATTTAGCGATCCTTGGTTCCAACATTCGCAGCGTGGCATCCAGATTTCTCTGGAGCGACACCAAGTCTGGACGAAGGCCGTGAGCGTTTGCCCAGTTGGCCGCTATAGCGGTCAGCGACTGATGATGACAGGAGACGCAGTTCT
>CAZFDW010000502.1:0-5167 GCA_964517865.1 uncultured Chitinophaga sp. | reverse complement strand
GTTTCTTGTGCCTTCGGCACCCCGCTTCTCCGAAGCTGGGCCACCCGACGAACCCCTCCGTTTCCTTCGGGGTGGCCCAGCTTGGTTCAAGCTGGGTGCGCAGCACAAGAAACCCAGTCCATACATCGAATCAAAGAATGACGTCGTTCCCGTTTGAATGTTCACTCTCAGTTTCTTGTACCTTCGGCACCCAGCTTCTCCGAAGCTGGGCCACCCGACGCAGCACAAGAAAGCCAGGACATACATCGAATCAGAGACTCGATTCCGATGCGACGTTCGATTTCGCTCGGCGTTCGGTTCAGAGCGAGTTGGTAAACAGTATTGACCTGCGCCGCATCAGGATCAATACCAGCGGAATCCTGGCTCGACAGGATCTCCTGCACGCGATTGGCGAAAGCGGTGGCCAGTTCCGAAGTGGTGATACCAGATGCGATTCACCAGCACGCGAGACGTCGTCGGAGATCCGGCTGAATCAGCCAGCGAGCGAACGCCAGACGCCGACCGGTTTTTGGTGTTCCGCCAGGGAATGGGGGTTCACTGACGAAGGGAGTCTGGCCATCGGTCAGGACTGACGGAACTCCCGGCCCGACAAGGTGGCCCGGTTTGTCGTACTCGCCTCGGCGGAGAATATAAGTCGGCGACGGATCTCCGCGATCCCACAATGCCCGGATCTCCAATGGCGGCTCCATCCGCTGGCGAACGGCAATCCAGCGACGAATCAATTCGCGTTCGTCTGCGGTCAGCGGGTCCTGTCCCACAGGAGGCATGTCGCCGCCATCGATCATCTTCCACAACAAGCTGTCATCGACAGTATCCCTCACCGCCGCCTCACCGGACTCACCGCCCTGACGAATTCCGGCGAGCAACGAAAGATCAAGCCCACCTTTCTGGACTTTGTCGCTGTGACATTTCCCGCACCTGTCTGCGAGAACCGGCTGAATCTCAGACTCGAAGACCGGTCCCCTGTTCATCAGCCCGCGCCGATGGAATCAATATCAGGCAACAGGCAGAGATGGCAAGAATTGAATGACGATTCAGTATCATAATTCCGCTTCATCGTGGTTGATCGTGGATTTTGTCACGGTAGATGAATGTCGATTGACAAATGCTCATCACGGCGGAGCGTGATGGCTACTTTGGGTTGCGGGCGAAGCCCGCGCTGGGATCTCCGTGTTCAACTGGCGATAGGAATGAATCACAAATCCACCGCTTCCTCTTGCACCACGCCCCGCATGTCCATTTCGAATTCGATATCGACAATCGGTGGCCGTGAATAAAACCAGTGAACTCCGCGAGTCGCAATCGCCGGCAGACGCGATACCAGAACGCTCTCCAACAGCGGGCGCAGCGGGTGAGCGGTGTAGACATCCAGCACCGTCAGCAGTTCGCTGCTGCCGCCCAGTCCCTGCAGACGTGAATTCATGATCTCAGCAACGCACTCCGCTTTTTCGATCAACGCCTCCGGGCTGGTCTCGCCGACGCGCACGATGCGCCGTTCCGCGAGTTCGCCATCCGGCAATTCACCACCACCCGCGACGACAAACGTCGGTCGCGAAAGATCAGAATGGCGGGCGTACGAAAACGCGAACAGCATCGCTTCCCGCGGGGGATCAAACACAGGAGCCACATTGGTGCGGGCGACGGGATTGAGTCCGTCAACCATCATCTGCCAGGCATTCAGCAGTCGTCGGTACTGGTTGTTGAAATCAATGAATCCCTCCATGGTATACGGCTGCGGACATCGCAATTCTACGGCGCACAGGTTGCGACAAGTCAGCTTTTTTCCTTCCAGATACCGGCGAACGGCGTTCAGACCATCGTGCCATGGCAACTGTGTCTGCAGTGCCGCGTGGACGATTTCAAATCCCGGCATCGCAACGACACCTGATGAGTAAGGCGCGATTCCCGGGAGAAATCGGTATCCTCCGGATTCGTTCGACTTCAGCAGACCTGTCATATCATCCCTTTTGGCGCATTTCATGAATCAATCCGACATTGAAGGCATGCTGCAACAATCACTGACTGACGGCAAGCTTTCGCGAGCTGAAAAGTTGGTACTCAGGGAAATTCTGACATCCGACGCCGAGACATCGCATCAACGTGACCTGCTGCGGAATCGTGCGTTCGAAATTGCACGGCAGTCTCTGCTGGGGCCGGATGCGAAGAAAGCGATCGACTGGCTGGAAGACGTCGCGGGCTTGCTGTTGCAGGTCGAGCGTCCATCCGGAAGTCATTCGGGCAAACCGATCAGCGAAGTCCACTTCAGCCCCGGCGATAACTGCCGGCTAAGGATTCAGGACTTGCTGCGCGAATCACGTGCCTCCATTGACATCTGTGTTTTCACCATCACTGACGATCGGATCACCGAAGCCGTAATCGATGCCGCCGCACGCGGTGTGACAACACGCATTATCGGCGACAACGAAAAAGCGTTCGATCCCGGCAGCGATATGCATCGGCTTGCGGAAGCGACAATTCCGATTCGACTCGATACGTCACCCAATCACATGCACCACAAGTTTGCCGTGTTTGACGGCAGGATCGTGGTCTCCGGCAGCTACAACTGGACGCGCTCAGCCTCAGAGCACAATCAGGAAAACATCATGGTCACAAACGATCCGAAATTCGTGCAATCGTTCATGAAACAGTTTGAACGTCTCTGGCCACAGATGGAGCCGCTTGCCGGGTAGCAATGGCATAGTAACAGTGGTGTTCGTTCCAGACACTTTTTTCAACCTATCCGGGACAGTTGAATTATACTGTGCGTCGTTATCGATGAGACACCCACACATCTCATCGTCATTGGTCTAAAGGACGATCTGATGCTGGCAGAAGAAATTCGACTTAAACAGTCTCGGGAACGCAGCGCCAACTGGCAGCGTTGGGGACCTTATCTGTCGGAGCGGCAATGGGGCACAGTGCGCGAAGATTACTCAGATTCCGGTGACTGCTGGAATTACTTTCCGCATGATCATGCCCGCAGTCGTGCCTATCGGTGGGGCGAAGACGGGCTGCTGGGAATCAGTGATCGGGAATGCCGCCTGTGCTTTGCGCTGGCACTTTGGAACGGCAAGGACAGGATCCTCAAGGAACGACTCTTCGGCCTGACGGGGCCGGAAGGCAACCATGGCGAGGATGTGAAAGAGAGTTATTTCTATCTGGATTCCACGCCGACGCATTCCTATATGAAGTCACTCTATAAATACCCACAGGCAGAGTATCCCTATGGGCCGCTGGTCGAAGAAAATCGAAGACGGGGAAAGTTTGACCTCGAATACGAACTCGCGGATACCGGTATCTTTGATCACAGTCGTTACTTCGACGTTTTCGCGGAATACGCAAAGGAATCTGCCGACGACATTCTGATCAGAATCACAGTCGCAAACCGTGGTGACCTGGTGTCCACAATTCATGTGTTGCCAACTTTGTGGTTTCGCAATACGTGGTCATGGGGATGCACTCATGAGGGCTGTGAAGTCAAGCCGTCAATTACTCGTCAGGTGGATGGGTCGTTACTGTCCGATCACCCGACCCTGGGGCAATTTCGTCTGCACATCGCCGGGACTTTCAGTGGTTCCGTGTTGAGCGCTACTGAACCTGTGACATTGCTGACCGAAAATGAGTCTAACAGTGAACGCCTGTTTTTCGCTCCAGCTTCCGGGGCGATGGCAAAGGATGCGTTTCATGACTTCGTGATTGCAGGTGAAAATCGTGCCGTCCTGGACCTGAGACGGGGAACGAAAGCCGCTCGGCATTTCGTTGTGACAATTCCGCCTGGCGGTCAAACCACTTTGAAACTGCGACTGACGAAAGGTGATTTGAGCACGGCCGATCCTCTGGGGCCGGAATTCGACAGGATTTTTCACAGTCGCATCGTTGAGGCAGATGCCTTCTACGCAAAAACCTTGCCACAGCAGGCGACCGCCGAAGAAGCGAACGTGGCCCGTCAGGCACTCGCCGGCCTGCTGTTCAGCAAACAGTTTTATCATTATGCCATTCAGCACTGGATCAGCGGCGACCCGGAACAGCCTCAGCCGCCGGAGTCTCGTCGCAACGGCCGCAACAGTGAATGGACGCATTTGTTCAATCGTGACATCATCTCCATGCCGGACAAATGGGAGTATCCGTGGTACGCCGCCTGGGATCTGGCGTTTCATATGATTCCGATGGCGACGGTCGATCCGGACTTTGCCAAATCGCAGTTACTGCTGCTGCTGCGTGAATGGTACATGCATCCGAACGGGCAGATACCAGCTTATGAGTTTGGCTTTTCTGATGTCAATCCGCCGGTTCATGCGTGGGCGTGCTGGCGTGTTTATAAAATGACCGGCCATCGAGGGGAGCGTGACCGAGGTTTTCTGGTGCGTGCCTTTCAGAAGCTGTTGATCAATTTCACATGGTGGGTGAATCGCAAAGATGTGAATGGTCGGCACTTGTTTTCCGGTGGGTTTCTGGGACTGGACAATATCGGTGTCTTTGATCGATCGAAACCATTGCCGACAGGCGGTTATCTGGAGCAGGCCGATGGCACAGCATGGATGGCTTTCTATTGCGCGACAATGCTGTCAATTTCTCTGGAACTCGCTCGTGATGAATCGGCGTATGAGGACATTGCTTCCAAGTTCTTCGAACACTTTGTCGCGATCACCGATGCCATGAACAGCCTCGGCGGCACTGGACTCTGGGACGATCAGGATGGATTCTACTATGACCAGTTAAAAGTCGGCGGCGATTCGCATCGGCTGAGAATCCGTTCGATCGTCGGCATTATTCCACTGTTTGCTGTGGAAGTGCTCGAAGAAGAACAGCTTCAGCAATTACCAGGCTTTCGCAAAAGGATGGAATGGTTCCTCACGCATCGGCAGGATTTGTCCGGGCAGATCTCATATCTGGAACGTGAGCCACACGACGGCTTACATCACAACCATCGACTGCTCGCGATTCCTGCCCGAGAACGACTGAAGCACGTCTTGAAGTACGTGCTGAATGAATCCGAGTTCCTGTCCGCTCACGGTGTGCGAGCGTTGTCAAAAATTCATGAATCGAATCCCTACTCATTCTGGGTTGGGGGCGAGGAGCACCGCGTGGAATACGTGCCTGGCGAGTCGCTCAGCGGTATGTTCGGAGGCAACTCGAACTGGCGCGGACCGATCTGGTTTCCCGTCAA
>CAZFDW010000501.1:0-5188 GCA_964517865.1 uncultured Chitinophaga sp. | reverse complement strand
TCGTTGGTAGTGGCGACAGGTGAGCGGCAAGGCGCTAGCCGCCGGTATTTTTGGGTAATACCGGCGGCTAGCGCCTTGCCGCTCACAAAAGTGGCGCTGTCCAACTATGTCATGTCAGACAGTCCGCGACCAATGGATCTTCGTCCGTCACCACTGTCTGTTCTGTACAGGGCCCGAATGTTGATGCCGTGATCATGCTGCGACCGACTGCACCGGTCCAGTACACAGCAGACTTCTGCAATGGCGGCTCACGACGATCCGTCACAACCATCGCGTTCAGCGTGATGTCACGGCAATTGTCGAGACGAATTCCGTACGGAGCGGAGTCGAGAATCTGGTTACTGCTGATAATCAGATTACGGCAGTCAAACAGTTCCAACAGGGCCTCGCGCTGCAATTCCGGTGCAGTCGGAAACAGGTGACGACCGCTCTGGCAATCCTGCAGAACATTCCCGGTGAAAATTGAATCGCGACACTTTTTGAAAGTGACCCCGGTGCAGAGTTCTTTTTCGACGCCGTAGTCAGCGTTGTGCCCAAAGCTGTTGTTGCCGACCACCATCTGAGAACAGTCTTCCATCAACAGATTGCGATTGTGTCCGGAATACACGGTATTGCCGGTGATGGTGACTCCCTGGGCCGCCGTGACGTGGATATTGTTCCATTGGCTGCCAATCAGATTGCCACTGATCGCGATCATGCCGACCTTCGCATTGGGCTCCTGCGGCTGACCAATGATGCGAATATTCGCCCCGTCCGGACTGTATTTTGCCTGGATTGTATTGCTGCAGATCGTGGCTTCGCGAATGCTGCCCTCACTTGCATCCAGCCAGATTTCGGCCGTCGGAACTCCGTCTGCATCCGGAACTTTGTGAATGTCGTTGTTGTTGTACTCGATGTCATTGCCAGTGATCTGCAGGTTGCGGATCTCACTGCGTTCAACCCGAATTCCACCAAGCCGACAGTAACTGATATGGGATGCACTGATGATCGTCTGGTGCAGGTTGACGCCGTCCAGGTAGATGCCCACACCGAGGTTGTGGTAAATGTGACAATGACTGATCAGGACATTGCGGGCACGCCCGGTAATTCGAATTCCATGTCGCAGTTTGCGCAGCAGGACACCAGTGATCACGGGCTGCATGACGCCTTCAATCTGCACACCATCGGCCTCGGCATGCAGACCCACGATTTCCAGTTGACTGATCATCGGCATGCGTTCATGAGTCCATTCGGAGTCACGAAATGTCGTTGGGTCTGCCGACGCTGCGTGCGTGCCGACAAATGAAAATGCCGGCCCTCGGCCTTCCATGAGAATCCGGCAGGTTCCGCCTTCGCCACGAATTGATGTCCGCCCTGTCGTGGCAAGATTGATCATGATGGGCTGCGTGATGCGATAGTCACCTCGCGGTAGTGTCAATTCACCGACACCTTCATCAATCGCATGCTGAAGTGCTGCAGTGTCGTCGGTGACGCCGTCTCCGGTGGCTCCAAAATCGCTGGACTGTGTCATGTTTCAGTTTACTCCCGGACCAGAAAACACCAATGACCGCCAGGCAATAAAATGAGCCCGCAACGTTACTGAAGAACCGGAGCTCTTCAGTAACGTCACAGGCTCGATTGTTTTCATCAAGGGCATCAACACGATGTTAACGTACCGTTGTGACCTCCAGCAGATTCTCAATACGATGTTTTGGATACATGCGGCGTGCGGCCGAAGTTGCGACTTGCTTGCCGTGCCATGAATCGGCGCGACCGGTCAGAACAACCGACTCGAAGCCAACATCGACGCAAAGATCACGCACCACTACACTGGCCAGCTGCTGGATCAAATCCATACAGCGATCCGTTTCCGGGCTCGTCCTGGGCTGAAGTCGCATTTTTTCTCTTCCGTGAAAATAGTGCAAGATGAGGAAGCTGCAGATCACGTCAGGCGAAAGATGGACAAGATTGCAGACAAGCCACACATTACCGATAGAAAATTACTTTGGGCAGTGCAATTTTTGAAGATTTGATTCTTATTCGGGTATCCCCCTGCATATTCCTCAGAAATCCCGGATTTGGGCAAAATGGGGTATTTTGATCGTTTGATTGAAAGCCACTCCATCATCACGGAGCCTCTAAACTTGATAACCGGCGATACAGCGATTCATACGCCGTCACCATTTGCTCCACTTTGTAGTTGTTGGCGATGTGGTGCCGTGCGGCCTGACCAAGTCGTTTTGCCAAATCAACATCGGTCAGCACTCTTGCTGACAACTTCGCCAGATCTGGAGATTTTCCGACAGGAAACAGGATCCCGGTTTCGCCATCGGTGATGAGTTCGCGATTCGGTGGGATGTCGCTGGCGATGCACGGCAATCCCATCGACATTGCTTCCATCAGGCTGTTGGACATGCCTTCGAAATCACTTCCCAGGACAAATGCATCGAATGCGGTCATGAGCGAGGATGCATCCTCTCGATGCCCGGCGAAGACAATCCGATCACGACATCCAAAATTCCTCGCCAGTTCCGAAAGCGCATCGCGTTCCGGACCGGAGCCGACCAACACGAGCCGGGCGTTGTCAACCAATTGATGCAGCAATTGAAACGCCCAGATCACGTCGTGCAGTCGCTTCTGAGGTGCCAGACGTCCTACAAACCCAAGAACCCGATGCTCATTCTTCAGCCCCAGAATCTCCCGCGACTGTTGCCTTGAATAGCGAGATTCGGTGATCGACTGTGCGTTCGGGATCACGGTGATAAGATCACGTGGCACACCAATCCCTGCGTAGAAGTCGGCGACGCTGTTCGAATTCGCTGTCATCGCATGCATGCGCGGAATCAGCTGCCGATCAAGACTCAACTGCCAGTCGCGCTTCCAGCTATCGACGCAACGTTCGGACACCACGATTTTCGTCGTGGTCGGTGTGACTCCCGGCAGCCGCACGTACGAATTTGCAGCGAACAAAAACGACTGCACGATCTGAGGCTGAAAAGAACGCAGTTCCCGACGCAGTTGATACAACGTCAATGGATCCAGACGAAAACGTTTATGCAGAACTCGCACATCAATGCCAGCGTCGGTCAAAGTCTTCAGATACGGTCCACCTCGCTGCAACGCAATTACACGTACAGAATACGTCTCGCACGGCAGACCTGTCGCCAGCAGTGTGAGCTGTCGCTCTGCACCAGACTGGTCGAGAGTTGGAATGACGTAAGCAATGCGGATCAATGGAGAGACTCAAATAAGGTTGAAGACTTGCCGAGGTTGCGTGATTCGCTCAACGATGTGCAGACTACCCGATTCGTCGCACGCATTATACTCCGCGCGGTCGTGAGTGCGACATTCTGCGAACGGCATGCGTCAGCTTGCCGGTACAAGAACGAGCAGGTTGTGTGCCACTGGCTCTGCCAGTGATTCATGCAGAAAACACTGGCAGAAAACACTGGCAGAGCCAGTGGCACACAGCAAAGCACGATTGACAGCAGCACTTCCTTTATCGAATTGCAATCATGGCAAAGATCGTCGAGACTGTTGACAGGATGCTGTCTCAGACCGTGGTCCCATAGCCTTAAAGTCCCAATTATGAATTATTCTTCAACGCTTCTGCCGCCAATCATGCTGTTCGCAATCGCATTTTCCGCTGGCATCCGGCAGTCACATGGCGAAGATTTGAAACTTCACCTGCGATCACAGCACCATGTCGCTGGGAGCGACGTTTGGGAAAGGGTGACCTCACAGCAGACCTGGGTGGCTGCGGAAACTGCGATGATCGTGTGTGACGTCTGGGACAAACATCACTGCCTCAACGCCGTGCGGAGGCTGGAAGAATTTGCTCCCCGCATGAACGATGTTCTGAAACACGCCCGTCACTCCGGTGCGACGGTCATTCATTCGCCCAGTGACTGCATGCTGGGCTACGCAGAGCATCCGGCGCGGCAACGAGCGATCAGCGTTCCGCATGATAAATCGGCGCCAGAACATGTCGCATACTGGTGTTCTCAGATTCCGACCGAGGAGCTGGCAGAATATCCGATTGATCAATCGGACGGTGGCGAAGATGATGATCCGACTGAACATGCGAAATGGGCGGCGGAGCTGACCGCGCTGGGCCGCAACCCCGCAATGCCATGGAAGATGCAGTCGTCGCTCATCGAGATTGATGGAGAACAGGACTACATCAGCGACAAAGGCGACGAAGTCTGGAACATCCTGCAGTCGCGAGGCATCAAAAATGTGATTCTTGTCGGCGTGCATACCAACATGTGCGTACTTGGTCGTCCGTTCGGGCTGCGACAGATGGTTCGCAATGGAAAGAACGTCGTGCTGATGCGTGACATGACCGACTGTATGTACAACCCAAAACGCTGGCCGTTTGTTGATCACTTCACCGGCAATGACCTGATTGTGTCGCACGTCGAAAGATTTGTGTGTCCGACGGTTACCAGCGATCAGATTCTGGGTGACCAGCCGTTTCACTCAAAACATGACGCTCGAACTGAGCGCGATGTCATCAGTATTCCTGATGCCGAAGTCAATGACGCGACGTATCAGAATCAATGGACCACGGCACATATCGACAAATCATGGAAAGACGCGACTCAGGAGAAGATCCAGCAGCACGGTGGAGTCGTCTGGTTGCGATGCACAATTCGCCTGCCCACGAGGCGGATTGAAGACCGGGTTGTCGATTTGTTTCCGTCGGAACGGTCCAGTGGAATGACTGCGTGGATGAATGGTACGCCTCTTGTGGGTTTCGGCATTCTGCGAGTCCCGAAGGAAGCGATTGTCGCAGATGACATCAACCTGCTCGTGATTCGTTCGGAGTTCGACGCAAAGACGAATCGTCTGTCAATGCCTGAAGGCATCGTCTTTTCACCACCCGGCGGAAAGATGTTCTCGCTCAAGGGTCGCTGGCAGTTTCGTATCGGAGACGATCCCGCATGGTCGAACATCCCGTTGCCGGCGAAGTTCGGAATGGGATCTGATGTGCTGTTTGCGCCACGCTGAACGAATTCAAAACAGCATTTGAACTCGCCGCAGAAGAATGAACCCATGTAACCGTTCACGACACTTCGAGAATGACAGTTTAAACCACAGATGGACACAGATGAACCCAGCGCGGGCTTCGCCCGCAACCCAAAGTAGCCATCACGCTCCGTCGTGATGAGCATTTGTCGATCGACATCCATCTGCCGAGACAGAA
>CAZFDW010000500.1:0-5196 GCA_964517865.1 uncultured Chitinophaga sp. | reverse complement strand
CCTCGCTGAACGGCCTTGATCAGACCCTGCTTTGAAACCGTGGCCACTTCAAAGTTGCTGGTTTCAAACACGGCTTCCCGGGTCACATCGCGGGTTGATCCGTCGGCATACGTTGCGATCACAATCAACTGCTGCTGATCATGCCGCAGTTGCAGCATAGGAGTCGGTGGATAGATCGCAATGCTCGCGACTCGTGCAGCGTCGGGTTTATACTGACAGCCTTCAGCGATCCATTGTTCCAGCACCTGGTAGTAACGCGATTGCTCGTCGAACAGGAAGCCACCTTCATGCGGAACACCCTGAGTCGGCTTCAGCAGCATCAAACTCTGTGCTGGTTCGGAGCGATTGAAGCGACGGCCGGAGACATCATCCACGAAGGCTCGATAATCGTAAACGGAGTCGTATCCTCGCAGTGAAAGCTTGAAGCCGTTCTTACCTGCCTGCGAACCGTGACATGTGCCCTGATTGCACCCCACTTTGCTGAGAATTGGATTCACGTCGCGAATAAAATCGACGGGAACAGCATCGACAGTCGTCACATGAATCGGGATTTCCAACTTGTGACCGACAGCTTCGACAACGATGGATCCTTCGCCTGCCGTGAGTGGAATAACATAGCCATCGGCATCTACGCGACAGACCGGCGACGGTGTCGTGACGGTGGCTTTGCTGCTGACATCGATCTTCTGTCCGTCGGGAGTGATGCCTGCCACGATCACGCGGCGTGAATCGCGGATCGAGGAAAGCGTCAGCTCCGTCGGGTAAACCTCCAGCCCCACATAGGTTCGCACGGCGGCATTGGCCGTTTCAGCCGATGCTCCATCAGTTGCGGGCGGCGCGGTTCCGGCTGCCTGGTCCGCTGCGGCACTGTCCGGAACAGGTTTTGGTTCATCAGCGGAAGTTACAGTGACGAACAGCAAACCGGCCGCTGCGAATATGGCCAGTCGGCAAGTCTGATTGACGAGGATCATCATGAGTGGTCTCGTGGGGAAGAAGTCGTGAGGAACGGTTGGCCTGGTCGTCGAGTTTAGTTGAAACAATTTATTCGCTTGCCGTCGCGACTGACGGTGGTGCGGTCGTCAAAGGGGCTGCCGGGAACGTCTTTTCAACCGCACCGGTTTCCGCATGACACAGCTTGATCATGCCGTCAAATCCGGACACAGCGACCTGCATTTCATCGGGGCGGAAGCTGACAGCAAATACCGGGGCCGTCACATCAGGAATATCCACAAACTTTGCCGGATCTTCCGTCATGTAAACTCTGGCCGCACCGGAAATCGCTGTACTGGCACCGACGACGAACTTGTTTCCGGAAGGAGACAAATCCAGATCGCACAGTCGTCCGGGAAGTTTTGAGTACGCTCGAATGAGATTAAAATCGTCGTTAATCTGGCGGGCCTTCTCACGGAAAATTTTGTACAAACGTGGTTCGCCATCAGAACCAACTGCGAGCACTTCCTCGCGGGTCGGATGCCGAATCACATCCACCAGGCCGCCCTTCAGGGCACCCGGAGTGATACTGGTGATGTTATCGACAAACTGCCCGGTGGCGACAATGGTCAGCTTCATTGACATATCCCGGCTGACACTGATGACATGATCGTGATTCAGGGAGAATGTCGTTCCCTGAACCCAGTCGGAATGAGCATCCATCCGCATCGTGACTTCAGCGGTCTCAACTTTGACGACGCGCACGCGATTGTCGGCAGCGCCGAAGGAAACCAGCGTGCCGTCTCCGTTGAACGAGAGACCGAACAAAGTGTCGAGAGCCAGCGTCGTGGAATGCAGGAGCTTGCCTTCCGCAACGTTCCACAACTGCAGTTCGCCGAACAGTGCCGGTGTCCCGCCAGCGACTGCCAGGATCTGCCCGTCGGGTGAGAACGACAAAGATTCGATTCGCTGCGAACGGCCAATCAGGCGCTTCGGCGGCACACTGCCGTCCAGCGTATGAATGAGGACTTCGTGATATCCTGAGACCGCCAGCAATTTTCCGTCTGGTGAATAGTCCATCGACGTCACAACCGGCGGCGTGGAATAGACGGGTGGATTCTCCGCAGTGATGACCACGCCAACATCCGGCGGCGAATCATCGATTGCTCCCTGCGTAATCCAGGTGCGAATCGTATGCACGGCTTCGGCCGACAATGGATCACCGCTGAGCGGCATCTTGGGATCATCCCCTGAGATGGATTCGACGAGTTGACTCTCGTCGGGTTTTGCCGGAACTACCGCCGCGCCGGCTTCGCCACCTTTGAGGAGCTCAGCCACGCTTAACACAGAGAGTTTGCCTTCCAGCTTGCCTGGAAAATGACATCCCGAACACTGTCGCTGCAGGATCGGTCGAACCGATCGGTAGTAGCTGACAGGCTTTTCCGGAGGCTTTTCATCCTGAGCGACTGCAGGCACAGAATTGCCAGCGGCGACGCAGGTTGAAAGTGCCAAAACGACAGCGGGAAGCAAGCTAAAACGCATGCTGATCACCAATAGACTGTGGGAAGGAAAGTTGTTCAGGAGGGTACGTGCGGTGCAGGTGCAACCCATGAGCCAGAATTGCCCTTCAGGTTCAAAGCCGCAGCGAGGCACGTACAGGGTAACCAACAGTCAGGCAAAAGGCAAAGATTCAATGCCTGTCCTCGACAGATTCGCCGCGTCCGGCGGGATAATCGCTGAATCGCGGTAACAAACGGGAACGCAAGTGCCGGCGGAGCGGTAAAAAATCGAATGTTGATTGCTATCGCTAAAAGGTTTCGTCCACGCCGTGGAAGGCCCGTTTCAATCGATCCTGGGTGGCTGGATCCAGTCGGAGGCAGGCGTCGCATTGCGGTTTCGGTACAGGCTGAAATCGATGGCCGCAAGCATCTGCGAGGCGGAGGGAACGTGATCGAGAAACTCGCTGACCCGGCAAATCTCCAATTCAGGGGAATAGAGCAGATCGTTGTAGCTCACTTCCAGGAGTTTGATGTGGGGTTGTGCCGGAAACCAATGGAACAGTCGGTCGAGGTGGACTGAAAACGACTTCTTCATCTGATTCCGTGGAGCTGCCGTCCGGGAAAGTCGGGCCAGCATTTTCTCCTGGGATTCGAGCACCTCGTCGAGATCTCGCCGCATGAAGATAATGCGATATGTTTCGGTGGCAGGCAGGTCGTAAAGCAATGATGAAACCATCTTGACAACTTTGCCGCGTGCATCCGGAAGCCACGATGGGTCCTCCTTTGTTTTCTTGACGCGCTCGAATTCATAGTAGCCTCGAGGATTGTCAGTATCTGCGGCCCGGATTTCGTCGGTGACAGCCGTGATGCCGCCCTGTTGCAGCATCTGCATCATGAGCGAGGTGCCGGAACGAGGCAGACCAGAGACAATGATGATTTCAGAAGTCAATGACAGCGCGGGGTCCTCTGGATGATCTGGCTTAAAACTCGTAGCTCGACTCACCAGAGTCGAGGAATTCGGCGATAGTGGTACTCGGTCTGCGCAGGGTGTCACTGTGCCTTCAAAGATTGACATTCAACAACGGCTTCGCGAGCAACGCGACAACCATAGAGGCGGCGAACCAGTAGACCATCCACCAGTCAGTGCCGGTCGTCCATGACGACCGAGGCGGATAGGTCACGGCGATTGACTGCACCGGCGATGCGGCCGCGAAAGGCTGCTCACGAGGATGAAGCAGAACATCACTCAGAGTGCTGGCAGGTCGTTCAAGGCTCACCATCATATAGTCGTCTCCGACGGCGAGTTCCTTTTTGAACTGCTGGTCGCCCACACAGAACATCAGCTCGTGCAGCCCTGCCTTTGCTGTCTGGATGTTCCAGCACACCATGTGCTTTGAGGGAACCCGCACAGGTCCGACGGTCACGGTTGCAGCCGTACCAGGATCGAACTGAATCTGTTGAAGCGACTGATCTGCATCTTCCGCCGATTGTACTGTCACGACGGTTTCCTCGCCGACGAAAAGTGGTCGGGCCTGAAACCACAATGCCAACTGTCCCAACACCAGACACATCGGCACCAGCATCACCAGCATCGGGACCAGTGAGAGAGACAAAAGGCGGGCGGCCCCCGACAACAATGCCACTTGAACCTGAAGTCCGACGCGCAGATCCTCCTTGAACAGAGACAACGCCAGCAGATTGGCTTTGATCTGGCTTCGCGTGTGCTTGATCGCGGCCTGATTTGACGTGTACTTGAACATCAGGAGCATGATGACTCCCGTAACGGCGGCAATGACCGTGGCCGACAGCCAGCCCGGCAGCCACGCGATCGGCGCAAGGAGAATGCCGGCGATCACGCTGGCGAATTGATTCAGCCAAACAGCAAGTCATGTCAGCACAGGGCTACTCGATATATCCGAGGACACGAAGTTGATCGGCAACCTGTTTTTCCGCGTCAGTTTCCCCGAGACGCTTCAGCTCGTTTTCAATCGCGGTAGCGATGAGTTCTTCCACGCTGCTGAAGCCAACTGTGGCTGCAGCCTGCTTAGCGCGTTCGTACAGATTTGAGTCGATGCCAACTTTGGTCATGTTCGAGTTTCCAGTATCGTGTTGAATTGTCGGGCTGTGTTTCAGAGCTGAAGGCTCGACAGGATGGAGCCAGCGGCGCAAGCCATTGGCTCGTGTGAATTTCAGGCAATCCGCCCACGGGGCGACAGGAGCTTTGAATAAATGGAGCGTTAGTCAATGTCGTTCCGAGTGAGTTCGGGTTGTGTTTCAGCCACGGAATGGCGAATGGTTGTAGCCACGGGCGCGAGCCCAATGGCGATCACTTTGAAAAGTAGCAGGCATTTTCCAAATGCCGTAGCCTTCAGATTTGAACGAAATAGCGGACGGCACACGGAGTGTGCCTGCTACTTTGACGGAAAGTGACTGCCATTGGGCGCGAGCCAGTGGGTCGTTACAAAGATAGTGTTTCTCAGTCCCAAAGGGACGACAGGTGACTGTGCTTCGGGGTTCATGTCGTCCCTGCGGGACTCACCGTAATTCCGTATACAGGTCCACGGTCTAGCGCCCAATGGCAGTCACTTTGTCAGCCGCAATCGCTTGTAGTCCCGCCTTCAGGCGGAATAGACATGGGAAAACTCGTACAATTCCGCCTGAAGGCGGGACTACGAACTCAAAGTGACTGCCATTGGTCTAGCGCCCGTGGCTAGTGCGCCTGTGAAGGCGATTGAATAGTCAGGTGAGAGTCCTGATCAGAGCATAC
>CAZFDW010000499.1:0-5202 GCA_964517865.1 uncultured Chitinophaga sp. | reverse complement strand
CGCACACCAAAATCCATTTCACGAAGCGAAACAGATTTCACAATATTCGGATACCTCAATGCCTCCTAAAACACCAACTTTGCTGCTGCGGCCTGGACGAACGGCTGCATGCGAAATCGCTCCCGTCGGTCTCACAGAAGCAGTTTGGCACGTCACGTTGCCGAAGTTGAGGTGTTGTAGCGATGCTTCGTTAGTTCCTTGTATATCGCTTTCTGCGTAACTGAATTTGCAGGTTGCTGTTGCGTTGAAACCCGATTTTGGATGACGCTGGCGTGCGTCGCAGACGAAAAGACTGTTGCAAGGATTCGTCGAAAGTACACCGCGCTGGCACCCGAGAGGAGTGGACGGGGCCGATGTCATTGAGTGACAGCCCAATGGCACTCGGTTTCTGCTACCCGCCGCTACGCGGTTACTGAATTCCCAGCAGATAGCTCAGGTTCGTCGGCGAAGGAGGCCCGAAGCGGGGTTCGAAGGAGACACCGAGGCCGACGTTGTCCTTGCTGAAGTCGAAACCCAGACCGAAATGCAGAATCCAGTCGAGGCCGACTCTCGACACCGTGAGGGAAGAACCACGAGCTTCATTCTCCGCGACATCGTACGCATAGGACGCCGTAGAAATCCATTTCGGACTCATTTGATAACTGTAGCTGCCAATCAACGTCTGGCTGTCCAGGTAACCGGTCGCCTTTACCTGTCGAAATCCCAGATAGACGCTGCCTCGCAGACTTCGCTGGCTGAGAACTCCGACGCTCCACAGGTTCTGAGCCGTCTGGAATAAATCCCAGTTGGCATCAGCCAGCACACTCGTGCGGTCACTGACATTCCAGCGATAGTGATTGTAGAGCAGTCCGAAGTCCTGACCGAAGTTGTCGCGACTGGCCTGAGGAAAGTACGAAGCTCCGTATTCCCAGATCATCCAGTCGCGAATTCGAGGCGCATCGGCTGGGCCGACTTTCGTCTGCAATCGATCACGGAAACCGATTCGCAATGCCTGAAAGTCGTCAGCAACTTCGTGGTATGGTGCACTCGTCCACAGCCCCGCTCCGTTCCTTAACGCATAGTTGCGAGGATTAAATTCTGCCGGGATCACGCCGGGGAAGATCTGCGTCGTGTATCGAGCCCGAAAGCGTTCCTGCGAGTTATCATCGATCTCATTGTATTGCGCGATGTCGTTGAGTCCGCGCGATGACTGCGTGAACGCATACTCCAGAAACGTATCGTGCTTGTGCGCTAACCCGTTGAGATTCAGAATTTCGTTCCGGACGAATGGAAACACGCGTGTCGCCGCCAGCCTGGCACGCACGCCGGTATTCATCAGATAGCGATCGACACTTTCGCTGGTGAATCCCTGCTGCCAATAGGCCGCTTCCCCCATGACGAACGGTTCAACATTGATCGGCCCCATCATAAACGGGGCGGCAAGTTCGTGCCGCGACATCGCCACGACGCCGGATGCGTTCGTATTGTACGGCAGGCCCAGCGGTGTGTAAGGATCATTCGGGTCTGTGGGGGGCCGCAGTTGCTGCGTATCAGCATAGCCGGCACTGGAATGACTGCTCCAGTAGATCATTCCGTTGAACAACGGCTTCGAGAAGCTGTAAAGGTCAGCCCGGGGAAGCCAGTCAGTTGTCGCTTCGAAGCCGAGAAGGTCCGCGCGACCCCAAAGCATCCCGGAGTAGGCACCAAGATCCTGGCGAGCCCCGAGGAGTGTTTCGACATCCTTGTCCGTGTCGAAGCGGGACTCCTGGTACTGTTCAAGATAATTGCGGTCGGACAGATATCCGATTTCACCAAAGATCAGCGCATCGCCGGGCAGATTCTGACGATGCCTGAATGTTGCCTCGCCGCGATGCTCACTTTCCGGGATCAGACTACGGCGGTCCATGCCAAGATTATCACGGCCGTTGTCATACTGATAGTATCCTGTGCCGTTGCCTTTGTAGGGACCCAGGTTGTTGGTGCCACCATAGTCAATCGCGGTTCCGATACCGGGCCCGCGTTTGGACATGTAGTTGGCCAACAGATCCCATTCCATACCCGGCTCCTTCTCAATGTCGAACAGACGATTCATGTCCCAGACCGTCTTGACCTGGACACCGAAAATGCTGTCGTTTGAGACTACGGCGCTGCGGATCGGAATGCCTGGATCCTCCGCCTTCCCGCTGATCTTTGGCAGATAAAAAACGGGAACGTCGCCGATGACGAACCTATTGTTATGACTCGTGACCCATGTCGATTGCTTCATCACCGGTAGCCCCGTGTCGGGATCAGTTTCTGGGAAGAGTCTCGGCTCGACAAAAATGTCACTCGCCTCAATGCGATAACCAGGTTCTCCATACGGACTTGTGGTCGCCCATGCATTTTGAGCATGGAAACGGTCCTGACTCAGCATCCGCATGCGCTTCGCGCGGACTCGAAAGTCGCCCTGCGTCATCGGCAGGAACGCTCGCAGTTCGGCATTCAGCATGAGGGCACGATTGGAATTTGCGTCGAAGAAGGCGTGAGTCGCGTGGATCACGTTCTGCTTTTGCCGGATCACAATGTTGCCTTCCATATAGATCTGCAGTTTCGATTCGCCGGGCTGCACAACCTGGCTGCCGGCCTCGAGTGCTGGTCCCTCACCAGCCTGCGTCCACACGACGACGCGATCTGCCGAAATATCAATCACTCCCGCTGATACGACTTCTCCACCAAATGGGACATCGACCCCCTCCACAAGCACTTTGACGCCACCCGTGATGACATTGACCTGCTCCGCCGGCACCGTATCGCTGGACTCGAAAGATTCAAATCGCAGCGGATCACTTGATCGTGGCCGAATCTGCACGCGCCGCGTCGAACCGTTGCCTGTTGATTGCGTTGCCGGCAACGGTATCGTGAAGGAATCCTGCGGCAGTGGCAGACTCACCGTCGAAGCATCACCGGCGTCACCCGGATACAGCCGATCGACAGCTCTGCGAAGCAGCGGATTGTGTTTACTGCCCGGAGTTGACTGTCCGACCTGAAACTGCGGAGCGGCAAGTGATTCCAGGCGGATGGCTTTGAATGCCTGATCGCGATGACCGTCGCGGGAATCGATGGCGACGTTCTCGCCGTAGACACCAACTTCAAACCCCGATTCCGTGCGCGACACAAACACCGCCAGCTTTGAACCGGAGATCGAAAAGTTACCCTGCTCCAACTCTGCATGTCCAACAATCAGATGGACTTGACCGTCGTCCGAGGCGAAGGTTTCTTCAAAGTCGCCCCTGATCGATATGGGATTTTGAATATCATCCGTGGCAAGTTCCACCGACCGTGCGTCTGTTTCGGCATCCTGCGCGTGCGCATCGCGACCGACTGCGAACAACAATGTTGTCGCGATCGTCATGGCAATGACAGACAGAACGGAGCGATGAATCATTCAGTCGCCGTTAATGTCGCATTCAAGACAGAGGGCTCAGGAAGGCTGACGGAGAGGGCCGTGACACCGGATGAAAAGATCCAGCATCCCGGGATGAGAAAGGTGAAGCGAACTATACGGCGATTTGTGAAAATGGGTCAAGATCGCCCAGTACTGCCCTGCAGAACGTAAATTGTTCTGCCAAAAGCACTTACGAATACCGTAGCCCTTCAGAAACAGAGATTTGGCAGTCAAATCCTGAAAGAATGACCGGCAGATTTGGGTTGGCAGGAAAATGATGGGCAGGAAAATTCGGAAAAAAAGGAGCCCATCGCGGTCAAAATCTTTCAGCGATGACAATTCTGTCACGGCGATACCTCAGGCGGTTGATGATGGCACAATCGTTTAACCTTATTTCCCGCACCCCCATGCGGAGCGAGATTTGTGGGGTGTTTCGGGGGGGTGAGTTATTTCATAAATTTAGCCATCCGGTCGTGGCGGCAGCCTTTGCTTCAGGGTCTGCGACGGACTTGGAAAGTTCAGACGATTCAAGATGGCTCGCTGGCGCTGCGTCAGCCGAGTCGTGCAGACTTCGCGGAGAAATGGCGAGTGTTCGTAAACCAGAATTGTGTACGACTCAAACGCACGCAGGATCTTCTCAGTCGTCGTTTTCTTCTCCACTCGAGGAGCATCCTCCGGTGTGTTCTGGCGGTACGTACGCTGCAGCAAAAAGTAGGTCGTCAATCCCATCATCATCAGAAACACCAGCGACTCCACACGCTTCGGTGAATGCAGAAACAACGGACGAATCGCCAACGGCCCCTTGAACTAATGATTCGCATGTTCCACATAATTCTGAAGTCGGTAACGAGAGAAAATTTCATCGACACTCTTCTCCGACTCAGGCACCGTCGTCACCATCGCCGAGTAACCATCATCGCCAGCAACCGCATGCATCAGACGTTAGTCAAACGACCATTCGAAGCGATGCGTCACCTTGCTGCCACGACGCACCGGCTTAGTCTCGGACGTTGCCTGCAGAGTCAGCATTTCGGTTTTCTCTTCGGGCGTCAGTGGCTTCAGGTTCCACTGGAAAAACTTTGCGGCGTCCTTCGAATCGAACACGCGCGATGCGTTTCGAGATCGCCGCACGATCCGTTCCATGCCGGCCCACAGACACGCTCAATACTACTAATGCGGAAAATCTGCGCAGGACGCGAAAAATTTCGTTCATAATTCTCATAAGTCGTTTGATACCGCGATGTTGAACCGCAATGATGGCAGTGATCGATTCGCGGCTGATGCCATTGTTCCTCTTGTGAATTTTGTGTCTCTTTGTGGCCAGAAAACAGCTGACTCAAAAACAACAACGGAACGAAGAGTGCTTGCCACAAAAACTCACAAGAGTCACAAAAGTAAGAACAAAGCGGAGAGCGGAAACCCGCTACGTGTGGCTTGCGACTGACATCTCTTCAACACTGACATCTCTTCAACATGGGTTGCGGGCGACGCCCGGGCGGGGTCTCTCCATGTTCATTCGTGGTTCAAATCCCCTTTCTGTTGACGGTTCAGCGACGAGGATGCGTCGAACGATCCTCATGGGTTCGCGTTCGGTCAATATCTATTTCCAGGCCTCGCACATGATTTGTGGTTGACCCGTTTCTACCGCGTTTCATGGCCATGCGACGGACATGAATGTCCATCGTACATGCAATTGTGCCGGCAAGCTGACTCATGCCGCTCGCCGACGGATTTCCAGCCTATGCAATGAGTTCTTCCACAACCTTGCCATGCACGTCGGTGAGTCGGAAATCGCGGCC
>CAZFDW010000498.1:0-5204 GCA_964517865.1 uncultured Chitinophaga sp. | reverse complement strand
TTGCTGGTCGCTGGCATTGCGATTCAATGAATCAGGCTGCTCTTGACTGGACGGGCTTTGCATCCAAAGCAGGTTGCTTCTGATACCACTGGAGTATTCCGTTCAGCTTGGATATTGTTTCACCCTCGCCACAGCGTTTGAGTACCCCTTCCGCCATCGGCATGGTAAAGCGATTCACCAGCGGACGGACCCAACCGGCCAACTCAATTCTCTGTCCCGTCGGAGCCTGCCGAAATCCCATGCCCGTCTTGAACTGATCCAGAGAGCCAAGTCCGGCCTGAATGGATTCGTAGCCATAACTAATCTGTTTCACGTCGCCGGAACGCATGCGATCGTACATGAACCGGTACAACAAGGCGTTGTTTGGAAAGGCATCCAGAAACTGCAGTGACGAACGTACGATCAACAGATTCGCCACGTCTTCGATCGTAAACGAAATCAGATAGGCTGCCAGCGAATCACCCACGAATGCTGCCCAGGCTTCAGCGCCCTCGGTTTGAGTGGCTTCGTGGTAGTATCTAGTCCAATAGCTCGCCAGATTGGACGGCACTTTTCTTCCTTGTCGCACCAGTGTGTCGGCGTTGAGAGGGATGGCGTGCTTCCGCAGCAGACTGAAGTCCACTTGTTCAATCCGACACGCTTCCAGTCCTCGGCGTACCTGAGTCCTTGTGCGGCTGCGGAGCAATGGGAAATCGTAGTCCGGGTGATCGCAGATGAGCCGGAAACTTTCGATTCCCTGTTCGACGGGACAGCCAAATCTCGCGACCAGCCCGTCTCGTTTCAGAATGCGCCCCAGATCCACGGTGGTCGCATCAACGTCGCGATGATACGGAAAACTCGAATAGACACCGCGTTGCGTATTGCACCAGTAGAGTCCATTGGCTTCGCGGACCGTGTGCCCGATGCGTTCCAGAAACTGAACGAAATGTTGTGGATTGACGGCCATGTCGATTCTTCGTGGCACACCGTGCGCGTGATGTGGAGGTAGTGTGGCTTGGCAGAGCGCTAGTTTAGCCTTAATGTCAGCATATCCTCAAGATCGTTCCACGCGATCGGAAGTCGCTGCCAGTCTCGAGATCGCCTCCAGGCCTTGGAAAAGGGGTCAGGAACCAATAGTGCGGAGCACCCTTTGGGCCATTTGGCTATTGGTTCCTGACCCCTTTTCCAAGCCTTGACAGAGCTCTGGCTGAACTTTGGCCATTCAGTTATGTTGGTCACGTGAATGTGGCAATTCCCCGTCGTGCCCCGAGTCTCCGACGCGGGATTGTGGCATCAACTTCCCATGACATCCGGAAAATGACATGGTCCTGTGGGCAGTCACACTCGTTTCAACAGCGATCCTGTACCCCTGGACGTTGTGTCGCAAGGGTATCTCGTGCTGCATGAGCCGACCGCGAATGCCTGGGTACGAATGGACGACGACACTGCGATGACATTGCGGCGACGCATCCGCATGACACTGCGAAACTGGCAGGGCACATGGACGCGCAGTGAATTGCTCAATCCATTCTATTTCCCCGGTTATGCGTTTGCGCTCTGGTCACACAAGCTTCTGCGCTGGCTGTCGCCCGTTTTCCTCGCATCCGCAACAATCTCGTCAGTATTGTTGGTTGCGACTCAACCGTCGTTCCTGACGATGGCGGCGTGTATGCCCTTCGCGATGCTTTTCTCACTGGCAGCCTTCGGAAGATTTTCGCTGCACCGCAACATCAGAATCCCCGGCGCAGGAGCAGCCTACAGTTTCGTGCTGGCACATACAGCCTTTCTGATCGGCGTCTGGCGCGCGATCACCGGACACCAGATTCAGGCGTATCGAAGTACGTAACTACTGAAAACGTTGCCATGCGGCACAATTGCTTTCGCGAACGGTCTTGGTACAGTCAGCGGTTGTAGAACGGGCACCGCGCCTGTTTCTTGCTGACAACTCAGACAGGCAATCTGTCTGTTGTACGAATCAGGAGTTTGCAAATGTGTGCCCCTCGTCTCATGCTTGTCGTTGCCGCTGCGCTGGTTTTTTCTTTGGGAACGACTGCTGTCGCCGAAGATGCCGAATGGGTTTCGTTGTTCGACGGTAAGACCATGGACGGATGGGAAAAAGTTGGTAACGATGCGAGTGTCTGGGAAGTGAAGGACGGTGCGATCTGCGGGTCAGGTCCGGCGTCAATGCTGGTCTGTACCAAAGGGCCGTACAAGAACTTCCGTTATCGAGCCGAAGTCAAAATCAACGACCATGGCAACTCCGGGCTCTACTTCCGCACAACGCCAAAACCTGGATTCACCGACGGCTATGAGGCACAGATTGACAGTACTCATACCGATCCGATTCGTACCGGGTCATTGTACGGACATTGCCATGTTTACCAGCAGCTCGTCAAGCCGGATACCTGGTTTACGTACGAACTTGAAGTGCGCGACGATGTCTGGCGTGGTCGCGAGATGACCAGAATCAAGATCACGGTCGATGGCAATGAACTTTATGAGTATCTGGACTTTGGCTTGACGTTCAAAGAAGGACACTTCGCATTCCAGCAACACGATCCAGGCAGCCGGGTCAACATTCGCAAAATTGAAGTGCTGCCGCTGGCCGACTAGGAGTCTGCCTGTTGTTCAAATTTCACCCCACGTATTGAAAGTCCATACCATGAAACGCACTGTGATTCTTGCCTCCTTACTGACCGCTTTCGCCCTGATGGCCACAACCCACGCTGAGGATGATCCAAAATTCGCTGCCCTGTTCAACGGAAAAAATCTGGAAGGCTGGACTCAGCGGAACGGCACTGCCACTTACCGCATCGAGGGAGATTCAATCGTTGGAAAAACCTCAGAAGGCAGTCCGAACTCATTCCTGTGTACGGACAAACTGTACGGCGACTTCGAGCTAAAGTTCGAAGTGAAAGTGGATTCAGCTTTGAATTCAGGCGTTCAGATCCGATCGCTATCCGAGGGTGACAAACCAGAAGGTCGTGTCAACGGACCACAGGTCGAAATCTCGCTCGACAAGATGGCCGGCTATGTGTACGGCGAATCAGCGGGAGGCTGGATGACGCCCGACGCCGACCGCAAACCGCATGACCACTTTAAGGATGGCGAGTGGAACGCTTATCGCGTTGTGGCTAAGGGCAACAGAATTCAGACGTGGATCAATGACCATCAGATCGCGGATACGATACACGAAGAACGCTACAAGTCGCATCCCAAAGGATTCATCGGCCTGCAGGTTCATGGCGTCGGTGCCGGTCAGGGCCCCTACGAAGTTCGCTGGCGCAACCTGCAGCTTCGCGAACTGACGAAGTGATCGAAAAACACAAAAACACGACAAGGACACAAAAGCAAAAAAACGGTTGCAGCCCAATCTGGCGCATTGCGCTGCGACCGCTGGCCGGAGATTTATTCAGGGTTTCTTTGCGCGCTGTGCGGCTGGCTTTTTCGGTGGAGCGTATTGGTCGTTGTTTCGAGGAGGCCGCGGATCGGTGGGGGATGGTGGCTGGACTCCGGATTTTCGCATGACTTCGTGCAGTGCCTGAATCGTTTCCGCAGATGGTTTGAAGTTGCCCTGGCGGTAGCCTTCTGCAATCAGCAGCGGCGTCCATTTGTACTTATTCTGTACGTTCCATAGTGAGATATCGGCTCCGTGGTCTGCCAAAAACCGGACCATCTTCGGCAGACTCTTGTACGCCGCGCCGTGCATTGCTGTTTCGCCATTGGCGTCGCTGGCGTTGATGTCGGCTCCAAGACGCAGGAGTAACTCGACCGCCGCAATCGCCTCGTCTTCCGTCCCGGCTTCCTCACCGGGAGCAATCGTGCCGATGCCCGCAGCAGCCAGCAATGGCGGGCAATGATCGGCGTTCGGAATTGCCGGATCGGCTCCCAATTCGAGCAGTAGCTTCATGTAAGGTACGTCAGCGGTATCAGCGGCCAGCAGGAACGGCGTGGCTTCCTTTTGATTCAGGCGGCCTCGTCCTGATCGCCCCTCTTGAAGACGACTGTTCACATCCGCCCCGTGCTTGACAAGTTCACGGACTAACTGCAGACTGGTCCTGGTCCCTGAACCAATTGGCGGCGGATCGCCGTCGATATCATCACCAAGATTCGGCTTGCGCACCCACGAAAGCACATGCAATGCTGTAAATCCGGAACGCTGGTCGTTGGCATCTGCGCCGCGCGTCAACAGATGAGCGGCAAGTTCAAAGTGACCATTTTCGGCAGCCAGCAACAACGGACTTGTGCCCTGCCGAGGCACTCGAGGGCCCTTTGTTTCGGGTGTCATGACGGCGTTGACGTCCGCACCGGTATTCAGGAGCACGTCTACCACTGATTGCCTGCCTTCTCGCACCGCAAAAAACAAGGCATTGAAACCGGACTTGAGCGGCGTCTGAAATTCCGCCCCCGCTTTGATCAATGCCTCGACGACATCCGCGTGTCCTTCGGCAGCAGCCCACATGATGGCCGTTTGTCCGCTGCGTTCTTTGGCATTCATATCTGCCTTGTGATCCAGCAGCACGTTCACGGCTTCCAGACGTCCCGTTCGAGCTGCGGTCATCAGTGCTGTTTCGCCACCGGGCTGAGCCTGATTGACATCGGCACCGGCATCGACCAACTGCGTAATGATCGCTGCATTTCCGTTGGTGCAGGCAATCGAGAGCGGAGTGACTCCGTACTTGTTCGCCGCATTCACATCTGCTCCGTACTTACTGAGCAACGCGGTGGCTTCAGCGTTGTCATGCCACGCCGCCCAGTGCAGAGCTGTCATGCCGTCGGTCTGAGACACCGTCGCGTCGCCATTGTTCTCAAGCAGTGAATTCAATTGCTTCCAGTCAGCCCGTTCGGCGGCATCGGCAACGGGAAAGTCTGACGCTATGGCGTTTGTGGTGAGACACAGGAAGCCGACATAAACAGCCAGCATTTGAGAGGTGGTTTTCATCTGGTTAACTCTCATGGAGGACGTGGAGCACGTTTTTAACGTGCTCGGCACGATGGAATCGTGCCCCACTTAGTTCTGTCTCAGTCTTTATGATAATCGAGTTCCGTCAGCCGGAAGAGTCCTGCACCAGGAACGTCATTCGTTATCGCTGCATTTCCTGGCAAGATCTGGGACATGAATGTCCAGGGTACGGGAATCGCACTCGACTCGGAGAGTCAAGCTACAATCACTTTAAAAAAGGGGTCAGGAACCAATAGCCAAATGGCCCGCAGGGTGCTGCGCA
>CAZFDW010000497.1:0-5210 GCA_964517865.1 uncultured Chitinophaga sp. | reverse complement strand
ACCGTTCAACCAGAGCGGCGGTGGTTCGGGTTTTGAAATGGATGCGTTACCCCCCGCCGCCAGGTTAACGCAGCCGATATGCGTCCATGGTCCATACCCGGGCTAGTTCACACTCGTCGACTCGAACGGCGGATTTGCCAGGGAAGCACCAGATTTATCTGGCTCCGGGCCGCCCTGACCGACGCGACATCAATTTGATTCACAGTGTCGGCAGAACTTCATCATGTGGTGCAATCAACCCGATCACAGATGCGACATCCGCAAGCGCGGACATAGTCCTATCCTGAGCCCGCAGCAGCTCCTGTCCAAACAACTCAGGAGGGCGTGCCCTGAGTTAGATTTGCGGTAACCGTCGATGGCTCGAGTCCGACGCGCCGAACTCTGCGGAGTGATGTGCGAACCCACTTCGGTGAGACCGATCCGAACCACGCTATGCACCGTCACAACCTGCTCCGGTCATATCGACCGACGAGGCGAACGGTGCAGCGAACGATATGCTGACAATCCAGCAGGTGTAATCAAATTGATGGCTGGCAAGGTGGGAATTCTGGGAGTTCCAGCGATCACAAAAATGTGGTTATTTTGGCAAAACTGGCCACAGATACTTCAATGTCGTATCGAACTCAGGCCTAATCGTCCTGAGTCAGGAACGGCCCGTCGGAAATTGATCGAAGTGATCGCGAATTCCCCATCGAACGGCAATCGACGGCCGGGAGAAGTCGCACTCAACCATGCACCAAATCCAGATTCGAATAAAAACACTTCGATTGACATCGACCGTCCCGACCACGGCAAACTGGCAACGTCAGACTGGCATGTGCTGATCTACTGCATCGGCCAAATGATGGCAGCGTCAATGATGGCCGCGAGGTCTCTCAGACAACATGGGAGGTTTAGGCGTAAATCATTCGGCAGATTCTGCATGTTCCCCCGTTTATCTGTTATGCACAAACGTTGCGTTCGTCGTGCGAAGTTTCGGATGGACGGGATTACGGGTTGTCTCAGCGGCGGCGGACGAAATGATGGGGGATGTTCGGCTTGCGCGGTTCATGGATGAGCTACGTGGCTGGTTTGGGAAGTTGTGTTGCGAGCGAGAGCCTTGGTTCCTGGTCAGAGGTTTTGACCAAGCGACGAAGACCGTCGTCGGCCAGTTCGCAAAAGACATCTCATGATCAGTGACTAATACCATGAAACATTTTCATTTGTGCTTTGTGCTCCTGCTGACGGTTATCCCGATTTCTTCGGCGCTTGCGCAGGGAACCACGGTGACTGTTCCAGGTTCAGGAACCACAGTGACTGTTCCAACGTTGCCGGTGAAGCCAGTGACGGAAATCAGTCGCCGCAACACGGCCGTCACGCTCAATTACTGCCGCGCGGCGTTGCATCGAATTCGCCGCGCGCCTTCCAAGAAAGTGCTGCTGGAGGAACAGCAGCGGATTCTGAACAATCTGGACCTGAATCAGATCGATGATCCGGAAGTGATTACGCTGTATCGATCCATCCTCGACGAAATCGGGCAGGTCGAAATCAGTGATCGCGAGCGGACGGTGATCGGTGAACAGTTCAGTCGCAGCGTGCAGCGAAAAATGGGCACGGACATTTTCGTCATCGGTGCCCAGGCGGCGACGGGGCAGCTGGGGTCAGTTATCCAGACGGGTGCGAACAGTTGGTGGGATTATCGATCGACAGCCATCAAACGTGACACGGACATCTGGCAGGTTGAGAAGACTCAGTTTACAACTCTGATGACGAGATCATCGACGTTTCTGGACAGCTTCTGGAAGCTCAGTCGGAAAAACGAAATCCCGGACCGGTGGCTGCTACGGGACCAAGATCTGGATCAGTTGTCCGATACACTGGAGGAGCAGGATCCCGACCGACGTCTGCGGATGCTGGCGCGAATTGAACGCTTTATGGAATGTTATCCGCCGTATTGGTACTACGTCGCACGGACTCAGCAGCAGCTTGGAAAAACGGAAGATGCAGCAAAGACGTTTCTACGTCTGACGGAAATCGGCAGTGGCCACTTTCGCCAGGATGATATGCTCGCCAGCAGCATGGCGAATCTGGCGCTGATTCAGGAAAGCCAGCATGATCCTGAGGCACCTCGCACCGCCGCACGGGCTTTTGACTATTCGACACGCAACTGGGAATCGAATCTCGTCTGTGCCTGGGTGCTTGGTCGGCATGAAGAGTATCGCGATGCGGAAGATCTGATTCTGTGCAACATGGACGAACAGCTTGAAACGGAACAAAGCACCGTCGCGCTGGTGTCTTTGTATTTTCATTCGGCAGACAAAGTGAAGCTGAAGTCGTTGCTGGACGATGATCAGATTGTGCGTCGGATTCCGATTCCAGGTCTGCTTCTGTGCGCGAAGCTCCTGGGGAAGGAAGATCTTCCGGAACGGGCGAGCACATATCTGGCATCGACGCTGACTGCCGTACCGCGAACATCCGGCCGGATGAATGCGATTTCGGTCGCCGCAGCGCGTGGCTGGAAACTCAACGATGCCGAGACCACAATTTCCGATGGCAGTCGTACGTTTCAGTACGCTGGACATCGCTCGGTTGAAGATGGTCTGGAAGTGAGTTTCACCCCGTCGCTGAATTCCCGCACGGACGGCGACCTGGGAAAGACATTGCGCATGACGTTGCAGTATCCGGCAACTCCCGCGATTCGTGTTGTGCTTGCTCAGGACGAAGAAGTTGACGATTCGGCGAACGATCAACGCGGCTCCGGGAGATTCCCGTTGTTCGGCGGCGCGTTGTCCGGGGCAAACCGTTCGCGAGACGGACAGCGCATGTATCGCGTGCAGGAGATCGAAGTTGACGGGCTGCGTCTGTCGCTCCGGCCAACACCCGATGACAGCATTGACATCCGCGTGCTGAAGCCGGAATTTTCCGGGTCCGATGAATCGACACGAGGTTAGATTGAATCTGCGGGACACAATTTTCGCCGCAAGGCAAACCGTAGGATGGACATTCATGTCCGTCGCATAGCCATGAAACGTCGTCAGGAAAGCCGTTGCCGAGTACCAACAGTCATTCGCCAGCGGCTCGTCGTTTGGTAAGAACTCGGACATGAATGTCCAAGCTACCGGAAAAGCAGCAAGGCGGCGAAGTTCATTCCGGCGAAAAAGACGTACAGTTACCACTTACTCTTCACTCTTGAGCGAATCGGGGTTGAGTTGTGGTTCCTGCGTTTCGATGTCGGCGTAGAGTTTCAGCATTTCTTCTGCTCGCTGGACGTTGATTCTTGCGACTGCGAGACGGGATTCAGTTTTCTGAACTTCGCTGATCGAAAATGCCCCCTGTTGCCGTTCATTAAGTTGCCTCATCCGGTTTTGCTCCACCGTCAGTGATTCAAGGTCCAGTTTGGCTTCCTCCAGATCCAGCTGGAGTAGTCGAAGCTTCGATTGATAGGCCGACCATGCGTGGTTCCAGTCACGCTGGAGAGTGTCGAGCTTCGATTGCGTCGATCGAAGGTTCCAGCTTGACGTAACGACCAGGCCCTCCCTCTGCGCCTCAGTCGTCTTTTGGCTTACAATTCCTTCGGACTGCAGTTGTTCCAGCGGCCTTGAATACTGTTCGACACTCTGTTGAAACTGCTTTTTGTTTTCCAGATTGCTCGTCACAACTTGCATTTTTCCTCGCAAATCCTTAACGATCTCCGCCGGTTCTTGCCACTGAATTCGGGGATCGCTGTTCCGTACTTGGTGAGATTTTAAACCGGCGGGATCACCGTAGGGAAGATGCGGCGGACCAGGCAGGCCGATTGGTGTTCCTGTTGCAGGCATTTCTGGATTCAGTGTTGACGTCATCTTGTCTCCAGCACCCCGTCCGGTCAGCTTTCCATTCGATTTAAGCAACTCATTGACTCGATGCTCGATGATGTCCTCGCGGTTCTTGTCACGGGCATCAAGATTTGCCTCGATCAACTGCAGCTTGAGTTGCATCCGCTGAGCTTCAAGACGCTGCAACTGCTGACGCAGGTCGAAAGCCCGTTCGACGACTCCTCGAAGTGCCTGTTCACGACTATCTCGAACTCCGTCATTCGAGTTTGCAACGTCAGAGCCTTTGTTGACGTTCGCCTCGAGAGACTGCTGTTCTTTTCGAAGTTCGGCAATGCGACGATCAATGTCTGGAAGGGCTGTACCAACAGAAGGCTGTACAGGAGTGTGTTCTTCAACGGTTGCTTCACCATTGTGCAGGATCTCGGTGAATTTTTCCCGCGCCTCTCCAAGCAGACTCTGGCGTTCTGTGTGTATCGCCGTAGATCCAGAGCCTGTGGACTGGACACGAATCCCTCGCGCTTTGTAGCGTGGCAGCGAGTTTAGCCACTCATTGAACGTCATTCCCGCTTGAAGCATGGATATGGTGCTTCCACTAACCTCAGCTGTCGCTGGTTTCAACTCGGGATCCGTTGGTGATGTCCAACGACCTTTGGAAGCGGCAAACGTATAAAGTTGTCCGTTGTCTTCAATCTGAACAAGGTCGGCCGAAAGACTAGGCTGTGCGGAAGAGCCTTTGCTCAACGGGATCACATCCCACCAGCCTTTGACGCCACTGAAGGCGGCGATCGAATCGCCAACGCGAACGGCAGACACGTCGTGGGACACGATTGGAATGATGCTGTCCTGTTTGTCAATTTTGAGTATTTCCCATTCGCCAAGTGTGTTGCTGAATCCCCGAAGTTCGTCGTTATTTTCGGACCACGTGATCATGATCGCCCTGCCTTGCACGACGCGGTCAGTTTGAACCTGTTTGTTGAGAACGCCCGGCTCATTCGGTGAAACTGGCAGTGCAGTGTCCAGTGGAGCCGTGGTAGAGTCTTCGGCCGTATTGCCGCCAGCAGTTCCGCTGCTTTGCCAGGCTTGAAGCGAACTTGTTGCCAAGACCAGCCATGCGGCGAGGATCGGTTTGATGAGGTGAGTGTTCATATCGGGTTCTCAGGATGCGTGGTGGATTTGACTAATGTAGCCGTCTCGCTCCGCCGAGACGAAGCTTTGTTCTTACACGTCGCGGTGGATTCAGGGTTGTTCCAGGAAGACAGCGGTGATGTTGGTTATCGGGCAGGTTGGGGTGGTTTAGTCACGGGCCAGATTGAAGGCTCATCACGGCGGAGCGAATTGACAATGGCGAGCGGCTGGGCGTCAGCCCTCCGTGGCCCGCGCATGAACACACGGAGGGCTGACGCCCAGCCGCTCGCC
>CAZFDW010000496.1:0-5214 GCA_964517865.1 uncultured Chitinophaga sp. | reverse complement strand
TCAGAATGATTTCCAACATCTCCCGTTCCGCTCGCTCCATTGCGTTCTCGGGACGCGGAGCAAACTCCGTTGTCGGCCTTTCTGAATCTCGGCGGAAAATCCCCCCCTTCTTTTTTCTGCTTCGCAGCTCATTCAATTGTTGACGTGCCGTGCGTTCGTCTACATGAACTCGCCAGCATACGTTGCGAAGAATCATATCTTCACGAACTGTTCCGGTCAGGCCCTGCGACTCCGCCAGGAAATCCAGCATCTGATTGAGAATCTGCTGACGCCCGGCCACAGAATGTGAGTCCGTGCGTCGCAGAACTGACTGCAATTTGTATTCCCACGCCTCAGCGGCCGTTTCAATGAGTTTGTAAAATTCCTGTGCCGTGTGTGCTTCAAGGTAATCCGCCGGGTCCTTTCCGGACGGCACATTCAGAATACGAAGATCCAGTTCCTGAGCAAGAAATCGTGAAATTGATCGTTCTGCCGCCTGTTGCCCTGCGTCATCACTGTCAAAGACCAGAACCACCTTTTCTGCAAAACGCCGCAGAAAACGCACATGTTCTTCCGTCATCGCTGTCCCGAGTGTTGCCACGGCATTCGTCACGCCCGCCTGATGGCAGGCGATGCAGTCCATGTATCCCTCCACGACAATTGCAGTTTTGCTCTTCCGAATGGCCTCCCGCGCTCGATCGAAGGCAAACAACATCCGACGTTTTTGAAAGATCGCACTTTCAACACTGTTCCAGTATTTCGCATCACTCTCGATGTTGCCTCCCGGCAACACTCGTCCTCCAAACGCAACCGGACGGCCACGTTCGTCAAGGATCGGAAACACCAGCCGACCAACCAAATTGTCAAAGTATCCAGGTCCATTGTTCCGCTCCTGAATCAACCCGGCGGACACAAGTTGAGCCGGAGTGAATTTCCCTCTCGCTTTTTCAAGGAACCAGTTCCAGTCCTCCGGATGATATCCCAGCTTGAATTGACTTACTGTTTCATCAGACAATTTTCGTTTCAACACATACTGTCGAGCGTTGTCGGCCGTTGGTCCGGTCCGCAACGTCTGATTCATCAGGTTGACGGCCCATTCGACGACAACCAGCGAATCTGTTTTTCGCCCTGCGTTCTCGCGCGATCCCTCGCTGCGTGAATGTTTCGGAACTTCCAGCCGTGCCCGGCGAGCCAGTGACTCCAGCGCCTCCGGAAACGGAACCCGTTCAATTTCCATCACCCAGCGAAAACAATCTCCTCCCGCTTCACACACCCAACATCGATAGGACTGTCGATCCGGATAAACATGAAATGAGGGATTCCGGTCGTCGTGAAACGGACACAGACCAACAAAGTCCCGCCCGCCGTGGAGTGGTTTCAATGCCACAATCTCGGACACCAGATCCACGATATTCGTGCTGGACCGAACAAGTTCCTTAAAGTCATCTCCAAAACCCTGAACCACAGTGGACTCCGATCGAGTGATCCGTCAAATCTTCGGACGCCGACTCATTCATTCCCTACGGAACAACCAACGATCCGCGCAGCCGAAACGGCAGCGAGTCGATGGATGTTGCCGGTAGGCATATTGAAATCAGTGGGAGCATCATCGCTCAACCGCTGAATGACTTAACTTTGCGACGCCCTGAGTTGCTTCCTGAACTCTTCTTCCGGCGTCGCGCAATTCTAACCGCGATTCGCTCCCGGTCAAGCTGTTGCATCCGTCTGCGGTGGCGAAACCTGATGTCGCAAAGTCTTGCGTGGCACAAAGTTGCAGGCTTCTGTCTGATGCATTTTCCCCGCTTTCGGAAGACATCCGGAAGTCGGCTCAACGAGCAATCTTGCCCGCATTTCGCCAGTTCGGACGAAATCTGACTGAGGGAGCCTCATTCCGTGCAAAAACGCCGGAAAGCGTTTGACGGGGTCCAATGCCGCGATTCATGTACCCTGGTCATTCCTGTCCGAGTCCTCACCAAACAACTCTCAACGATCACAACTCGTCTGCCGAGCGATACAGGTGTCTGAAGCTGCGTCATTTGGCCAGACGACGGACATGAATGTCCATCCTACGTAACCTGCATCGGCTTCAACAGCTGCAATTGCTGACCGTCGTACCGGACTACGCAGTCCGGGCATCCGGCAGCCTGCTGTTCCAGAATCATTTCCATGGCCTGCACGGCGGCCACAACCTGTCGATCGGCGGCAAGATCTGCATACTGCAGCGATCGCACGGACTGCAGCCGTTCATCGCGCTCCGCCGCCGATCCGCCGTGTTCGACAAATGCGACTTCTCTGGCAAAACGATCGATCACTTCCACGCCGTAGCCGCGTTGACTCCTCTCACCCCACGGCTCGACGAACGTGGCATTGTAGTGATTGTTGATCGTATTTTTCATGTGGATCGGCGTTAGATTTTCAACGGTGAGCTCAACCCCGCGTTTGCGGGAATGTCCGTTCCAGATGCCATTGTCGAATCGGAACTGAACTTCCTGTTCCACATAGCCGGGAAAATTGTCAGGAGTCACCCAGGACGTATGGATGTCAAATGCCGCCTCACGCCCCGAACCGTATTCATAAATGAGCCGCAACTGCACGCTGTCCCATGTGCTGCCGTCTGCTGGTCCCACAATTCCCCGCTGCCCGGTGCAGGTGATTGTCTTCAGGCGACCGCCAAAGGTGAAGTCGATGAGCTTGATATAATGGACGGCGACGTATGTTCCCGGATTCCGACCGGTGATCCATTCGGAAAACTGAGCGCCGGAAATCTGCCGTGGCTCTAACAGCGAACAATAGCCATTGTTCACATGCTGCAGTATTTTGTCATGGACGAGCGTCCGGAGCTTCTTATGATCCGGGTCCAGCAGCTTGTGGTACACAACCCGCGCCAGCACGCCGCGTTCTTTTGCCAGCGCGACAAGCTCGTCCATTTCCTGCAGCGACAGCACTGACGGTTTTTCCACCAGCAGATGCACACCGGCCTGCAGAATTGCTTTGCTGGCTGCGAAATGGCGATCGTCAGGTGTCGCGACGCAGGCGAACGTCAGATCCTGTCTGAGCAACTCCTCCACGGCGCTGTCACCGCTGAAGTTGTGGAACTCAATCCCCAGCGACTTTGCCTGCTTCTGATATCGATCTGCCCGCTGTCCCGTCTTCGATGCGACGGCCACAAGTGGCACGTCGATGTCGCCAAATGACCGGTCGTAAAGTCCCCGTAACTTCACGTTCTCGAAGAATGGCCGATACGTGTCATCGAAAATCATTCCCATCCCGACCATACCGGCTCGAAGTCGGGGCCGCGTGGAACTTGACGTCATATTTTGTCTGCCTTCTCGATTTCGCTGCCAGATGCGGAGATCTGTTCTCTGCAGGAACTTCAGAATTGTAGGTCTCAGTCATGCGGAGGGGAATCCACTGCGTTTCTGTCTGGCAGCATGATTCGCGGACCGAAGCTGCCTGAGCGATCGTCTTTTTGTTTTGCCTCCTTTGGAGTGCGGTGGCTCGACACCGCTTTCAACTGCGGCGGAGCCGCTTTCTTTGGAATCAAAGCCCGGGAAGAAACCTCGGTGGCGAACTGACGAGGAAAGCGCGAAAGAAAGCGGCTCCGCCGCAAGCCAAAGCTCCGTCAAGCCGGAGCACTCCCAAAGGTGATCGCGTAATTGTGGGCGCGGACGTCGTGTCACGGTGTCAGCTGACTCTCAGAATATCTTTCACGACCTGACCATGCACATCCGTCAGTCGGAAATCGCGGCCCTGGAAGCGGAAAGTGAGCTGTTCATGGTTGATGCCCAGTGCGTGCAGGATCGTGGCATTCAGATCGTGAATATGCACGGGCTTATCGACGACGTTGTAACTGAAGTCATCAGTTTCGCCATAAACCTGTCCGCCCTTGATGCCGCCGCCCGCCATCCACATTGTATAGTTGCGAGGATGATGATCACGACCGTAGTTGTCTTTCGTCAGCGTTCCCTGACTGTAAACGGTGCGGCCAAACTCGCCGCCCCAGATGACCAGCGTGTCATCCAGCATTCCGCGTTGCTTCAGATCTTTCACCAGTGCGGCACTCGGTCGGTCACAGGCGGGAGCCATTCCGCGAATTGCTCCCGGCAGACCGCCGTGATGGTCCCAGCCTCGCAGGAAAACCTGAGTGAACGGCACACCGCGTTCCGCCATCCGTCGCGCCAACAAACAGTTGTAGGCGAATGTGCCCGGTTCTTTAACGTCAGGGCCGTACATGTCCAGCACGCTTTGCGGTTCGTCCGAAATGTCGGTCAGTTCGGGAACCGACGTCTGCATGCGGAATGCCATCTCGTACTGTGAAATGCGCGACGAGATTTCCGGATCGCCAACTTTGCTTAACCGATCCTGATTCAGTTCTGCCAATCCATCCAGCATCCTGCGTCGCGTTGCCGCATCCACCCCATCTGGATTTGACAGGTACAACACCGGGTCACCAACAGATCGCAGGGCGACTCCTGAATGGCGAGTCGACATGAATCCGCTGCCCCACAACCGTGAGAACAACGCCTGCGTCTGAGCCCCGCCAGGGATCCGCGAATGCAGCACCACGAAAGCCGGAAGATCTTTGTTCGGACTGCCGAGACCATACGAAACCCACGCTCCCATGCTGGGTCGCCCCGGAAGCTGACTGCCCGTTTGAATGTAGGTGATCGCCGGGTCGTGATTGATCGCTTCGGTGTTCATCGTTTTCACGATGCAGATATCATCGACGATCGACGCGATGTTCGGCAATAGCTCACTGATCCACGCACCGTGCTCACCGTGCCGCGCGAAGTTAAACACCGACGGCGCGCAGGGCAGTCGAGTCTGTCCGGACGTCATAGTCGTGATCCGCTGGCCCGCACGGATGCTTTCCGGAAGATCTTTATCGAAGTAGTCTGCAAGTTTGGGTTTGTAATCGTACAAGTCCAGCTGCGAAGGAGCGTCGGCCATGAACAGCCAGATGACTCGTTTGGCTGTCGCCGGATGATGCAGCGGTGAACCGGCTTCGAGGGAGGTTGCATCGCCAGCCTTCAGCAAGTTCGGATTGAGCACCGACGCCAGTGCCGCCGTACCGATCCCGGCCGCCGTCTGCCCAAAGAAATATCGCCGTGTCTGCTGGAGCGCGTGTGCCGCGAATGGATTCATACCGAATTCCCGTGTTGTTCCGTCGTTTCGAATCTGCCGAGTCAGTGAATTTCAGCCGTCACGTTACCTTGAAGCAAGAAATATGGAAAG
>CAZFDW010000495.1:0-5215 GCA_964517865.1 uncultured Chitinophaga sp. | reverse complement strand
GCGCTCCGCTTGGTCCGGCCTACAAATTCAACCCCAATTCGTTGGCTTGACAAAGCGCTAGCCGCGGAACGTGGTCGCACGGGACATCTGCATCTCATAGACGAACTGCATAATGTTGAACGCCGTCAGTTCGCACATCAGGCGCGTGACATGGGCATGAGTCGCATCGTCCAGATGTTCTTCGACCTGGCGCATGAGATCCACGAGGCGAGCTTCCTGATCGCTGATTTCCTGCTCCGTGATCACGCCATCTGAGAACGCCTGCATGAAGTTTGCCATCTTTTTCGCATAGTCATCGATCAGCGGCTCGTTGGTATCCGGATCAACCCAGCTCTTGCGTGCCATTTGTACGTCGCTCCACTCGAAATGTCCGTCCGTTTCCTCAGAACTGACGGCGTCCGCCTGGCACCGTCAACTTGTCACCGCCGGTATCGTAGCCGGGATCGCTTCTCTTAGCGCGGCAATGAACCCCTTTTTCCTGCGTTGAATGCCAGATTCGTTCGAAGGACCAGTTCTGAATAGTTCCGAAGGATGAAATTCCTGCACTCTGGATATTCATGCTCAAATCGTCGCCAACAGGCTTTCCAGTGGCGAAAGTTCATTGAGTTACATTAACCTTGCGATTTCACACCAATGCCTCGCTTGCGACGGACAGAAATGCTTATCCGGAAACAGGGATGGTGTGCCACCGCCCCGTCGCCCTCAGATCGCAGCCTGTATCGAATTCGAAAAATATCACATGTCTCAATTTGCCGTCATCCTCCCAGCGGCCGGCCAAAGCAGCCGGTTCACAGGGTTTCAACGCAAAAAGCCGTTTGTTGAACTCAACGGCCGTCCGGTCTGGGTGCGGACGGCTGAACATTTTCTCAACAGGCCCGATGTAAGTCAGACAATTCTCGTTGTGGCTCCTGAGGATCTGGAGTGGTTTCACGAAACTTTCAAAGCCAATTTGAGCTTCATGGACATCACTGTCGTCGCAGGTGGAACATCGCGTGGGGAGAGTGTTCGCAACGGGATTTCGGCCATCTCAAAGCCAGTGGAGTTCATTGCCGTGCATGATGCGGCCAGACCGCTGCTCACGGAAAAATGGATTGATCAGATTTTCGCCGCCGCAAAAACGCATCAGGCTGCGATCCCCGGACTGAAAGTCAGGAGCACAGTCAAGCGAGTTGGCAGTGATGCGATCATTTCAGCGACCGTAGATCGCACTGGACTCGTGGAGGCTCAAACGCCGCAGGTCTTTGCCACCGGACTGCTTCAGACGGCCATTTCCAGTTGCCGAAACCTGGCAGCAGCGACAGATGAAGCATCGCTGTTGGAAGCGATCTCGCAGCCTGTGCATGTGATCGATGGCTGGCCAATGAATATCAAGATCACCACCAACGAAGACTTCCGGCTCGCAGAAGTCTTCCTCAACTCGCTGCCGGAATCCGGTTGGCTCGGGGGGACTGCACCCGTTTGCAGATGATCTGCCGGGATAGGGCCGCTCTCGCAAAACCGTGAATTCGGCCCTGCCGCTTTTCCAGATTCTGAGACGAAGTGCCTTTGTTTTTTCGCGCTTCCTGGACAAATGCCAATCCTCAGGAATCAGTGAAATTCAGGGTGAGTTTGAGTCTGTGCTTCGGCTACTATCGGGTGCAGCAGCGTCAGCAGATCCGCAGACTTTATCCCGCCCAATGAATCCTTCCTACGGAGGCTTCCGTGTCAAGCCAAATCGAACACGCCAGTCCGTCCAACGCCGAAAAACCAGATGCTGCATCGGATGCATCGGGATCGAGTGATCGTGAATGGGGAACGCGCCTGTTCCTGAGTTTTCTGTTTCTCATTGCCTGTGCCTACGCAACAATGCTGATCTATCACGTGTCCCGTCCACCCGGGACGGTAGCGGAAAACGATGGGATATTAGAACAGTGTCGCCAGATCTGCCTGCGCTACGGACTTGTGTCCACCGGCAACGTGCGCAAAGATGCGGAAGCGTACCTGCATGTGGTTCAGAAGCAGAATCTGACCGAGGGCTTGTCGGAGATACTTTCCGATACGGCATTTCGTCCTGCAGCGAGCCAGGAACACCCGTTGCTGAATCAGACTGCCCCGGAATTCGCATTACCGGATGATGCGGGTAAGACTCAGTCGCTTACGACTCTCGGCAAGGATCGTCCGGTCCTGGTGGTATTCTACCTTGGTTACGGCTGCAGTCACTGCGTCGCTCAGTTGATCGCGCTCGAAAAAGATCTGCATTATTTTCGTGAACTGGACGCGGACATCGTGGCAATCAGTTCTGATGAACCGGCACACACGGCCGAACGATTTCAGGAATACGGTCGCTTCCATTTCCCAGTGCTGGCGGATGCTGGTAAGACGGTCGCTCAGTCGTGGAACGTGTACCAGCCGGAATCCGGCGATCAGCCGGAATTCAATAAACACGGAACGTTTATCGTCGATCGGACGGGCCGTGTGGTCTGGGCAGGAATGGGGGCTGAACCATTCATCGACAACAAATCGCTGCTCCATATCATTGCACGTGCTCAGGGCCTCCTGCCGTCTGAGCAGCCTGAAGAATTGGCAACTGCCAGCAAGGCCTCTCAGTAAGGCGAGCGGCGGTAAAGAACATACCCACACTAACCCGAAGCGCCAGCGAGGCAGCCTCGCTGGCGCTTCGGGTTGGTAAATTCTTTACCGCCGCTCGCCTAACTCCCTCGCCTGAAGGGAAACTGAAGACGCGACTGCGGTAAATCTGAATGGTTGAAGTTCAGATGCTGGTTGACTGTTCTACGAAACAGGAAGTCGTAATATTAGTCTGTTGAACGCTTTAGGCAAAGTCGTACACTCTTCTCATGCAGCGACATGAAATCACTCCTGAGTTTCAGAAGATCCTCAAAACGGCGTTTCGCCTCGCAGAAGAGGTTTCTGCATCAGCGCTGCTGATCCTGGCAGATCGCGCGTACGACTTCGCATCGATGAAGCGTGATTCCAAAGGATTTCGACTCATCGTCGCATCGGACAAAAAGGAAGTCCAGGACGCGATTCGGCTCGACGACGTCGATATTGTCGAGATCCAGCAGGAGCCGCAGTCACGCCACATCCAGGTCTCCCAGATTCTGCTGGAGGCAATGGCGGATGAACTCCTGCAAACCGGCGATGTGGCGGTGGTGGTCTACTCGATCTACGAAAAGGATGGCTGCGATACAGTCAGCGTCGTGCGGCTCGCCGAACAGCTCGCGCGACTGACGTCTCGCGACCTGCAGCGTCTGGAAACCAAGGTACCGCTGGAAACGCTCCGCACCGTGGTGGATCTCGCCTGCGAGATTGGCCGCGAAGGCCGTGAAGGAAAACCGGTCGGCACTCTGTTCGTTGTAGGCAACCATCGTAAAGTCATGGAGCTTTCGACGGAACAGGTTCACGATCCATTTCGCGGATATCCAAAATCGGAGCGGGCAATTCGCAATCCGCGTGTGCGGGAAAGTATCAAAGAGCTGGCTCAGATCGACGGAGCCTTTGTGATCTCGTCCGATGGACTTGCGATTTCTGCGGGACGACATCTGCGTGCTTCAGCGGATGGATTGACGTTGTCCAAGGGCCTTGGTTCGCGTCACTGGGCAGCTGCAGATATCTCAAAGGCAACCGGGGCGATTGCGATTGCCGTCTCCGAATCGACAGGGACCGTCCGCGTCTTTCAGGACGGCGTGATCGTGCTCCGCATCGAGCCCATGCGAAATGCCATGAAATGGACAGATGGCTCAGGCGATGCAATCGGGGAGTGACATGATTCGAGACGTTGATGAGGACATTGAAATTCCCAGTTCAGAACGCGGCCAGCCTGCGTGGGCTTTGGCGACGCTGTTTCCCGCACAGGGTGCATGGTCGGAAGATGACTATTTTCGCCTTGAAACCGAACATTTTGTCGAGCTTGTCGATGGATGTCTAGAGGTTTTGCCAATGCCGACCTGATCGATAAGCGTCATGACTACGCAAAGGCAGGCATTGCGGAGTACTGGATTATCGATCCGGTCGAACGAATCATCACAGTGCTGGCACTGAATGGTGATGAGTACCGAGAACACGGTCGATTCTTCGGCGACCAGCTTGCGTCATCACTGCTCTTGACCGACTTCACGATCAGCACGAATGACGTGTGGGCCCTCGAACGTGATGCGTGATTGCTTCGAATCGCGATCGTCAGCGCAGGAGTGAACCCTGCTGCAGTCCGATCACAGCCAGCCTGGATGTTTGGGCTACACCATCGCCAGTAACTCACGGGTTTTCTGACGAGTGCGGTAGCGGCGGGAAATGTCCCTTGATCGATGTTCGTCAATTCGTCGAGGATGACCGGCAACCACGCTGAACAGCCTCCCGAAATCCTTCACAAGACGACACCAGATCTCAGCTGAGATTCCCAGCCGATCAAACAATGGAGCAGACTGCTTCGGCGTCGAACCTCCCTTGCTCGAATGAGTCTGGCGAGCCGTCCAGTCCAGCAGGCTCAGATAGTCCGCCGTTGACATGAGCAGAAACCCTTTGTTACTGCATGGAGCACCCTGCTTGTGAACGCACGGCCTCGTCTTACTCGATCCTCCCCGCAGTTCCACCGGAGCCAGATGACGACTGCCATGGTTACCCGTGTCTCCGACGCGGGACTCCTGTCGTGGCTGGTCTCCCAACGGGGCTATGCGACAGTTCGAAACCTGAGCAACAGCAGTGTTGCGACTGGTGGTATCTCCATGGACTGAACACTGAACAATGGCCACCCCCGACATATCCATATGGCTCGGTTGCGCGAGCTTCAAAGCGATGACGGCTAGCCATGCAATGACCGCGAGTGTAACGGCGCTGACAAACGCCAAGCATGAACCAATCCCAAACCACGACTGTTTCATAAGCACACAACCAGCGGCCGAACGACCAGGATAAGGCGGCGGGGGGGGTAACGCATCCATTTCAAAACCCGAACCACCGCCGCGCTGGTTGAACGCTTTGAAGACAGGCAAGACAAACCGCATCCAGATCTAAAGTAAAAACGCACCGTCGGGGGCTTAGGTGCATGGGGTTGCCCTGGCATTTCTTCGTGCTCGTGCTCAGCATCGCGGTGCTCGTGCTCGTAATCGACACCCAGTCAAGGATGCCTCGATTCGATTACGAGCACGAGCACCGTTTCACTGAGCACGAGCACGCCAATTGCGTGTGAATGCGAACGACTGCGTTAACGTGGCGGCGGGGG
>CAZFDW010000494.1:0-5224 GCA_964517865.1 uncultured Chitinophaga sp. | reverse complement strand
CACCCATTTGACGCACCGGTCCGAAAACTCCGCGAACATGCTGTTTCAACTGGACAAACCGCTGCTTGTAGTTGCCTTCAATGCTGCCAATGAATCGGGCCTGCACAAACACAAACGCATCGGTCGGTGTTGAAACCGGGGTATTGGCCCGGGCCACGGCGCGAGGCGTGGTGCGCGGTGTATCTTTCGAATTCGGATGCGTGGATTCGATGATTCCGGAACTGCCGGAACCCGTTGCGTTAAAGACACCGGTGATCATGTTGACTGTCAGATCAGAAAACTCCGCATGGTTTCGCGATTCGACAACGCCATTTTTCATCTGATCAATATCCACGACAACCTTGCTGTTACATTCAATCTGTTCAATCGGGCCATGTTCCTCGTCAGTCGCTGCGCTGGCAGCTCGCAGCACATTTTTCTGTCGATTTCCGGGTTGAAACTGCATGTCCTGAATGAAGCGGATATTCATGCTGGCACATGTCAGTTCCACTTTGTGATCAATACTATTGGTCATCACCGCACGGATGTTGCCGATGAATGACGCCGTGCGACCGGAATACGTCATTGAATCAGTCCAATAGATTTCAACCAGCGAATGCTTCTCCAGAGGCTTGCCATCCAGACCATTCTCATTGACAAACCGGATGCTGCCACTGCCAACCACTGAAGCTTCGCGTTCAACACCCGTCGCTCCATTCAAAAGTTCACGCAGGTCAATGCGCGGTCCTTCGATACGCCGGGTAGCCAGCCTCGCCTCGGCCGGATCGCCGAACAGGCTGATTTCACCAATCTCTGAGAAGCCGGACTTCGCTGAAAGTGCATTGCCTTCTGCGGCAAAGTCACTGTCCTTTTTGACACCGGTGTGTGCAATCTTCACCTTGCCAAACAGCCACACATCGTTCCAACTGCCACTCGCCTTGTGATCAGCTCTGCGCATAAAGTTGATGCTGGCTGTGGCGGTATCGCAAGAGAACTCCGTTGTTCCCTGCGCTTCAGTCGAATTCGTTCGATGCTTCGATTGACTGACCGTCCGAATCTTGTCCGCCGAGTCGCTGCCGGCCGCTTCTTCAGTAAAACTAACTGTGAGTTTTTTGAGGATGTGGCCCGTCACGCCTTTGTGAGTCATCACCACGTTTCCCGTAGCCGTCAGTTCTTTCGGACTGATTCGACTGAGATCCATCCCTGATTTTTGCGACTCATCATGTAATGTGCTCGCAGGATTCGCCGAGTCGGATGCCGGCGTTCCTGTCATTTCAATCACGTCACCGTTCAGACTCATTCCTGGTTCCGCGGCGATGGTGTTCGTCTGAGTAATCTTTGCCGTGCCCTTCAGGGTGACTCGTTGCTCCGGTACCTGACGGATGGTCAGCGACTCCGTCCACTCAGCATCAAACGAGCCTGCCGATTCAGAAGGTGCCGGAGCGGATTGCAGATCAGAGGGTTCAATCCGCCCGGGTCCGAAACACTGAATCGTCTGAATCAGATTGTGCATATCATGCACCGCTACGACATGTGACGCCGTCAACATGCTGCTGTTCTGGTAGATCTGAACGAGCTTTGGACGGCCGGTTGAAGCGGTGAGGCTGCCAAACAATTCCATCACACGTTCTTCAATGTGGTACTTCAAACGACTCATTGTGGCCGTTACGTTCTGTTCCAGCGACGTGAAGATCACGTTGGAGCCTTCGGCTTGAATACTTGCCAGTCGCAACCTCGTAGAACGCTTCTTTTTCTCACCGGCATCGATCACAGCGGGCTGGAACTGCAGCGTCAGTTTAGAACAAAACAGCCGATCCAGCCCGCCGGAGATCGTAGGGCGTTCAATCAAAATCTGGTTGTCCTTCCGGATGGCTCGGTCACTGAAACCAAAAAACGTGGCTTCGTGAGTCGGAACGAAGTACTCGAATCCATTCGCAGCGTTGATCTTCAGTTTTACGGCTTCGCTGCGAGCCTCTTCGTCCTGAAAGAACAGGTCACAATCCACGCGCCCCAACAGGCGAATTTTCTGTACGTCTGTAATGGACATCAAACCCTGCTTTTTCACTTCACCGGACGACAACAGGTCAATCTCTGCACCACTGTGCGCAATTCCGCTGTGCGGACCCCACCAGAATCTGACTGGCTGGCTGGTGGTCACCTTCATCGCATTGTCCGACACGGAAAATGTTCGACCCTGGATTCGCAATCCATCGGGGCCCGTGATGCGAACATCGCCCTGCAATTGTCCGCTGCTGATCGCACCGAACTCGTTGGTGTCGAGTCTGAACTGTGTCGATGCATCAAGCTGAGCCGATCTGGCGGTCAGCGTATACGGAACTTCTGACTTGTCGTCCTTCCATAACATTGCCAGCGGATCAACTTTGATCGACCGGTCTTCGTTGAAAAGTTCATGATTCTGAAAGTACATAAACCGCGAACCGTCACCAAACCGTGCATTCGCGTTTTTGACCCACGAATCTTCCTTGAGCCACAGATCCGTCTGTTCCGGAAACACGGGTGAGTTTTGCGGTGCGGACGGTGACGCAACCACGCGATGTGGCTTCTGTTCAATCGTCAGCCACGGACCGGTCAATTGAGAGTACGCAACGTACAACGCGGCGAGGCCGATGCCAACCAGCATCGTTCGAGGACCTCGGGGGATCGTTGACAGCGACATGGCATGACTTCAGAAGGAGCTGCAGTTCCGAGTGCTGACCAACGCGACCAGCGCTCGACCGTTCATCAGAACGAGTGATCCATTTACGCCGATCGAGGAAATCTTCGCGACCCAAACCCTGCCAAATTGCCGCTGCCTTGATCCGCCACATCCACCTTCTGCAACACGTCAGTGATATCCAGCATGCCGACGGGGTTGCGATCTTTGTCGATCACCGGCACTTCACTTAACTTACGCTCGGACATCAGATGTATCGCTTCAGGTAATAATACGTCCGGACCTATTGTGATCGGATTGCAGGTCATCACCTGCCGAATCGGTTGGTCCAGTTGTTCGTCACGGCGGGTTTCAAACATTCGCGCCAGATCGCTGTCGGTGAACAGCCCGGTCAGTCGGCCAGTTTCGTTCGTCAGAATCACGGCTCCCGTGCGACGACCCGGATTGCTGTGATGAATCATCACTTCCCGCACGGTTTCGTTTTCTGACGCGATACGCAACTGGTTCCCGGAACGCATCACATCTTTCACAGGACATAATTGGCGGCCCAGACTTCCTGCCGGATGATAAACAGCAAAGTCCCGCGCGGTGAATCCCTTTGACTGACTGATCACCAGCGCCAGGGAATCACCCAAAGCCAGCATGGCAGTTGTGGAACACGACGGTGCCAGTCCGAGTTCACCGGCTTCCTGATGCCTGCCGATCTGCAGGACAATGTCGGCGTGCCGCGCCAGAGAATTCTGATCATCTCGCGTGATCGCAATGATGGGAACGCGCAGCGACTTGAGCGTTGGAATCAGCGTGACAAGTTCTTCCGTTTCTCCGCTGTTGGAAAGGACTAACGCCACATCGTCCGGCCCGATGCATCCCAGATCTCCGTGGCGTGCTTCGGTGGGATGCAGAAAGTGCGCACGAGTTCCCGTACTTGCCAGCGTGGCGACGATCTTCTGGCCAATCAACCCAGCCTTGCCAATCCCGGTGACGATCACACACCCCGTCGCCGCGCGGATCGCGCGGATGGCGTCGCAGAAACTCGGGTCCAGGCTGTCCGCGAGTCGTCCAAGCACATCGGCTTCCTGGCGAATGATTCGGCGGGCTTCACGCAACTGTTCCACGTCGCCGAAAGAAATGACGTCACGGGGAGATTGAGCGGCACTCATGGAGTCGTCCTGACTTACGGAATTCAGCACGGCAAATCCATCTGCCGTCTTTGAGCTGAAACCTCGCTCAAAGTGTACCGCCAGCGACAATTCCGCGTCAATTGCGAGGTGACTGTGTTTTGCTGAGCGGCACGCCGCCAGCCTAATGGCACCTGGTTTTGGGCGGAACAGGGTTCCAGCCCGCTGAAATGCCCCTGAAATGACGGGTTGATGTGCAGGCGGGAACGCCTCCAGCATGTCGTCAGGACTCATTATCGCCGCCATTTTCGGCTCGAAACATGCGGTTTGGTGCTGATGAAGAACTGACTGGAGTCAGTAACATCCTTGTCACCTTCTGCTGACTTCAATCTGGACGCAATTAACCCGATGTCTGTACCCTCGCCAAACTCATCAGAATCTCAAATATCAATCACATCGCCTCAAAACACACCTTCACAGGGCTGGGTGTAAAGGGGTAAGGGAGACAGGGGGTAAGGTCCTCGCCGCACGGAAACCGTTGACGAAGTGGCGGTACGACGGCGCGCTGTTGATACGGTAGGCAGAGCGCACGTTCGTCGCTAGATTGAAGAACGAGCCCCCACGCAACACACCGGTAAGTATACTTTTAACCACTATCTTGTCCTCGGTCACTTCCGTGTCTGCCACCGCTTCATTTCTTTCGGCCTTCGGATATACATCGTAACCCTCCTGACACCATGTGAAACAGTTCCCCTGCACGTCAAACAAACCAAAATCGTTCGGCTTCTTCAGGCCCACACGCTGGAGTCGGTCACCGGAGTTCTTCATGTACCACGCATAGTGCGTCAGTAACTCCTCCGTCTCCCCGTAATACCGGCTGGTTCCCGCCCCCGCACGGGTCGCATACTCCATCTCCGCTTCTGTAGGCAGACGATAGCCCGTCAGACTCAGATAATTATCCTTCAGACGGGTGCCAACATAGTCAGGGGCCATCCCCTTGATCTCGTAAGACCACTGCTCCTCGGGAATGCCCTCCTCCTTGCTGAGCCGATTGCAGTAGATCGCCGCCATGTACCAGTTGATGGCCACCACCGGCAAATCGGGGGAACGCGTGTACGCCTCGCCGATCTCGTACTTGTCCTTCATCAGACTCCGATACTCCGCCAACGTCACCGGCTTCGATGCGATTGCGAAGGACCGACCGATTCGCCGTTGGTGCGGAACCTCGTCGTCTGTACGGTCCTTCTCGGTCTTCGGCGACCCCATCTGGAACACGACTGGGCCGGGGACCACCACAAACTTCTGCCCCTGCGTGTTCACGTACCACTGCGGCGGCGATGGCGGAACTCCGGGGGCTGACGCCACCCGGCTCGCCAGTTGTTTCTTGATCCCGGCAAGCTTCTTTTCTCGCCCCTCCTTGTCCTTCGCCCACTCGTCGTTCACCTGAGTCAGC
>CAZFDW010000493.1:0-5229 GCA_964517865.1 uncultured Chitinophaga sp. | reverse complement strand
CTGTGCCAGCAACCACAGATAAACACAAATTGACACAGATAGAAATCAACAATCAATCTGTGTTCATCCGCGTCCATCTGTGGTTTAGACTGTCATTCTCGAAATGTCGTGAACGGTTACCAATTTTCTTGCCTGAACAAAACCAGACCGTTATTTGTACCCCAGTCCTAAGTCGGAACAAACGAACAACATTGTCAATCATGCAGGAACACATCCGGCAGAAAAATTGATGGCAGAAAAATGAATTGCAGCAGGACCTGCAGTCCTGGTCTGTATTTTTATGCCGCCCATGTTTCTGCGAGACCTGACCTGACTTCTGCAAACAGTCGACGGGCATCACTCCTGGAATCAAACTCTGAATGAAGCTTTGCGACTATTTGTGTTCAGTCGTGTCCATTCGTGGTTAAGTCACGCTTGACCCGCGCACTTCATTTGTCGTTGAACCCGAAAACCTCCGTGTCCGCGTTGTGTCGAGAGTAGTCGAGCTGCACTGTGTTCGAGTGCCAACCTGAGGTTGGACAGAAGCGACGAGACGACAAATGTCGTCGAGGAGTGATGACGTCGCAGATCGGCCGCTATCGACGCAACCCATGGGGACACTTGCTGTTGCGATTCAGGCTGCGTCGTTCGTCATCGACAGCGTGACCGCGTTGAATCGCAATTCGATAAGCACCAGTGCAGAAGTTTCTTCGTTTAACCGCGTGCCCATCGGGCCGCGCTTCGCTACTAATCGCGGGGCGTTGCCCACGCGGTTAAACGACATCATACCAAACTACTTCTACCGAGGTGCTTATCGGTCAGAATATGCAAAGGAAACGTCGAATTCATCCTGCCGGAGATCAAGTGATGCCAGACCGGGAACTAGACCGTGATCAGCTGTTCCGTGTGCTGGCAAGTCAACCTGGCTTGCTTGACTTAACGCGGCTCGAACAGCTCGGCAAAGATTCAGGGCAAGTGGCCACAAATGACCGGACCAGAGAGTCTCGCCTCCACGACCCAGCTGCCTCCGCAGGAATTCGCCGAGCTGCGAATCACCTCCAACACACCCTCGGCTCACCTACAGCAACTCAAGTGCCGAACAGGATTGAGCATGTCCCCTTTGATGGTTGTCAGGGAATCAGGAAGAAAAGGCCGGTTGTCGAAGCGGCCTGAGCGGCGATTGCTTTGGCGGTTGGTGGTGGAAGATACGCCTCTGCTCCAAATTTGCTGCACGTTGGACAGTCTGGAAGCGATCGCACGCAATCATGAGGCGGGTATGACGCCATCAGATAAGCCAGAATCGGAATGCGAAACCCAAAGTGGGCAATGGATGTGAACTCTGTGAGACAACCATTGGAGTCACCGCAACGTTCCAGATTCGGATCTTCGAAGTACAGTGGCTGATGTCGCAGTGGGTACTCGTTCCGCGGCGGATGAGAAGGCATCCAGTTGCCGGCGATGTAATGATTTTCGATGATTCGTGGAATCTTAAGATCATCAAAGCCAGGTGGAACCGATAGATTTTCACCCCTCGAATTCACAGGGCTCAAAGCTGCACCAAGACGAATTGAGGACAAGGGACGCGCGACAGTTCCAAATCCTGGCTGCCAGCGATTCGATTCGGAAGTTGACGACTGCTCGTCGATCGTATTCTCGCGAGGGTTGGAGGGGAGACCGGAAGGTGGTCCAGACTCGTCCAATTCCTCAAGCTCTTCGAGAGACTCATTGACTTCTGTGTTCAGAATCACAAACGGTGGTTCTCCGCCTGAAGGAAACGTGTATTTCGCCGTCATGACACGATAATGCAACGCGCCATTGCCTGCGTTATCGTTTGACGAACAATCGATTTCTTCTTCGCTTTGGAAGGCGACGAGTACTGTTCTGGCAGGTGTCAATTCGAAATCGTCCTGAACCTCCGAAACTTGCCAGGTATTCAGGATCTGAACACCTGAGCCAGCCGGAAGCATCGATCGCGTCGAACAAGACGGGGCCCGCTGAGTGTCACGGCGATTGTCGGATGGATGCGATGATTGAATTGCCAGCTTCTGAGATTCTGGCGTCGTCGTTCGATTGTCAATCGGGGATGATTCGGCAGTCAGAATCAGCCATAGCGGAATGGCAATCCCCAGAAGATGTCGGCAGAAAAAGCGAGTCATAGGAAACCTCGACAGGACGGAATCAAACGAACGTGTGGCTTTTCATTGGTTATCGGGTGCGTATAGTCCTGTTCCTGAGACAGTCCGGTTTGACGTCCCGAACCGTCATAACACGGAAAAACGGACCAACTGAACTATTGCGTGTGACCACGAGGGTTTGCACAGGCAGGTTGGCGAGCGATTTCAGCGAGCAAATCCTTGCGGAGAGATTTCGCTGAAAAACGTCCGGTTTCCCCCTGCAAGGGGATCATTCCCAGTCATCCAAATTACTCGCCCAAGCCCCGGGAGGCGACATTGGGCATTGACTTCGGCTAGGCACGCGGCCGCCTGCGGGTCAGGAAGGTGTCATTAAATTCACTGTCGCCGGACCTTTTTTGATGAATCGGAATGCATCACCTGGTACTTTCCGGATGCGGACGAAAACTTTTTCAAATAGCGTTGCCGGGCGGGCCGGCTGGTTTTCACGCAGGAAAGAAGATAATCTGAACCCTTGCAGTTTGGTCTGTTCGACGTCCGCAAAGGCCGTGAAAAATTCGGACGGTTTGGGCAGCGACGAAGCTCTTACTGGAATGATCGATCACTCGTGGCGGAAGTCTTCGCGTGATTGAAGGGAAAACAGAAATTCCTGCGGCATGAGATCATGTTGGCTCAGTCGTCTTGCTCTACGGGTAATATGCGAGTCTCGATTCAGATTCGAGATTTGGTGGTGATCGCGAATGTACCAGGATGAAAATTAGCATGAAGAAGGCGATCGGAAGGCTTCGGCAGAAAATTGCCGATTGGCTGACCCACGAACGGACAATTCGACGTCGCAGGCTGAACGTGGTTCCGCTGGAAGATCGGCGGCTGCCGGATGCCAGTTTCGGGCTCACATTGGGCGTCCTGACACTGGATGGATTTGATGGCGGTGATTCCCTGAGAGTGGAACTTGATGCATCGACAGATCAGTTGCACTTTTCTTTGTCCGAGGGGAAATGGGACGCATACGATCTCGCTGACCCGGCATTTCAGTTGTCTGCGGATGGGATGATCCTGTCGGTGGATTCGAAGAGCTTAAACGAATTGCGAATCGACGCGACCGATTCTGCAACCGGTGGTCTTGCTCCGCTGCAGATCACCGATTCACCTGGCGGAATCAACGTGAGTCATCTGACGATCACAGGGGCGGGATCTGTCGTCCTTGATTCAACGGCCAACGACATCAGTCGTCTGACGATTTCCGCCGAGAGCCTTGAGCTGTTCGACAATGACGGTCTTTCAATTCACGGCTTGAATCTGACGGGGTCCCTGGATCTGACGTCGACCGGCGCGATCACGAATGATCCTGGCGCAACCGTTTCCATTGGTGGCCATGCGCAGATCGTGGGTGCGGAGCTGGTGCTGGGAAACTACGACACGGACACGATTGTGTTTTCTTCTCTGACAATGTCAGTCAGCGGAATGGCCAATGTTTCCAGTCACGGAAATCTTGAGCTGTCAGGCAGCAGCGGTGCCGACTCACTGGAACTTCATGTTTCCGGAGATTTGACGGATGCCGAAGCAACCGAGCTCCATGTGAGCGGGCATGCGAACATCAGCGCTAATTCAGTCCAGCTTGGTGATGATGTCACGGATTCGATCCACTTTGGATCGTTGACGTTTCATGCAATCGGCGACGTATTCATCTCCGAGGCGGATGATACGCACCTTACCGGCACAAATACGGCCGACAGTGTTGTGCTGGTCTCGGCGGGATCAATCAATGATCTGGGACACGTGACAGCAGAAGCGATCGAACTGACTTCGCATGATTCGAAGCTCGTATTTGACGATGGTTCGCTGTGGTTTGACGCCTCATCAGGTGATGACCAGCTGGAAATCCTGCAAACGAACACCGAGCATGGCATAGAGCTCGAACTCTGGATGAACGGTGAGCGGCAATTGCAGCTTGCGTCGGAAAGTGTTTCCACCATCACGATCTTCGGACGCGGCGGTGACGACACCCTGACGCTGAATTATGACGGTTCCGGTGGTTTCTTCGATCAACTTGTTACGTTTCACGGCGAAAGTCAGTCAACGCTGGAGGGCGACGCTTTGGTGCTGCTGGGAGGCAGCTTTGTGAATGTTGAGCACCATTTCATCAATTCTTCTGACGGGAGCATCGCGTTCGACGGAGTCACTCGGATCGTTTACACCGGGCTCGAACCGATCTTCGACAATACGGTGGTTTCCGATCGAGTGTTTACGTTTGGAGACTCCAGCGAAACCATCACTTTGACGGATGCATCTGGTGCAAACATGACCATTGCATCAACTGCCGCTGAGAGTGTCACTTTTGTCACTCCGGCTAACTCGCTGACAATTAACGCGGGTGGCGGTAATGACACAATTACAATCAGCTCGATCGACGACACCTTCAATGGCAGCCTGACCATTCATGGAGATGATGGCACGGATAACGTGAATCTGGAGACCGACATCACGTTCGCCTCTGGCAGGAATCTGACCGTTGATGCAGACGGTGTGGTGAAACTGAGCAACACTGTGAGTCTTGTCACTTCGGGTACTGGCACTGTCAGCTTCACTGCCAGCAGTCTGATTTTTGGCAACAACTCCAATGCCAGTTCTGATTCGGCCGTGACAGTCACGGCCGACAATATTGTGGTCGGCACGGGTACCACGGCAATCACGGCACTGGCAGCTGGGAATGGGACGCTGACGCTCCAGCCACTGACTGCGGGAACGCTCATCGATTTCGGTAGTGACGATGCACCGGGAACACTCGGACTTGTCAGCCGGGAACTTGATAAGATGGAATCCGGCACACTGAATATCGGTTCCGCCTCAGCCGGGGCGATCACTGTGTCCAGTTCCGTCACGCTCACGGATTCTACGAACGTCAATCTCACGAGTGGCGGCGCAATCAATTTCAACAGTTCATTCGCCACAAATAACGGGGATCTCACGCTCTCTCCGGGTGCGGCGGGGATCAACGTGGCAAACAGCGGCGTCGATGTTCTGGTCGGCAACAACAATACGCTCGCATTTGCGAGTGGAGCCGATCTCAATATCGCTCTCAATGGAACGACCGTTGACACACAATACGATCAACTCA
>CAZFDW010000492.1:3193-5253 GCA_964517865.1 uncultured Chitinophaga sp. | reverse complement strand
ATCCAAAAGAAAACGGTGCGATGATGATCGTGCTGTGGAACGCCATTATTCTGCATGCCCGCTGGGGCAAGCTTGTACGAGACTACGGAACGGCCGTACTGGCTGTCGTCGGTAATATCGTGACAGCATGGTCGTGGTTCGGCGTCAATGAACTGGGAGCGGGCCTTCATAAATACGGCTTCACCGAGGGGCGTCTGCTTTACATGGTCGGATTTATGGCCGCGCAACTGGCACTCGTCGTCGCGTTTGCGGCATTCGCAATGATTGTGCGGAGGACGTCCACGCATGCAACACAGATGAAGAGTGCCTGGTGATTTGTCAAACTTGAATCGGCCACTACTTTTCGCTTCAGGGTTTGAATTGTCGTAACCGTTCACGCCTCAATACGAAACCTGCGCAAGCAACCACAGATAAACGCTGATTTACACAGATAGAAATCAACAGTCAATCTGTGTTCATCCGTGTCCATCTGTGGTCAAAACTGTCATTCTCGAAATGTCATGAACGGTTACGAATTGTTTAACTCTTGAGAGGCTTTCGGATCGGTCGAGCGGATTTTCGACGGAATTTCAGACACAGGCGATTAAGGTGATGACCGATCTCGTGTCCCGCCACAGTTTCGCTGCCGTGGACGGCGAGATGAGAAAGGACCTGGCAACGCTCTGCAGGGAACTCACCAATCGCGATGATCTGCGGCTGGCGGGATATGCAGCGACCGCCCTCGGTGCTCTTGGCACGGCGGACGACGCACAGTCCCTGCTGACTTTGCTTGATCGCAGCAACAACATCGATCCCGTTGTGCGTCATCAGGCCTCCATGGGATTGTTGAAACTGGCGGAACGGCATCCGGCACTGCTGGATGATCTTGCCGACTATGCAGGCACACCGGGACGACTGGGTGTCCTGCTTGCCATGCGGCGGCAGGGCAATTCCGCCATCGCTCAGTTTCTGAAAGACGGTGATTCGTCGCTGGTCGCGGAAGCCGCGCGGGCAATCAACGATGAACCAATCGAAGCCGCACAGTTTGCTCTGGCCGATCTGCCGGGAACGCCTGGTCTGGACGACAATACGCTGCGACGCAGCATGAATGCCCGTTATCGTCGCGGGTTTGCCGATGATGCTTCCGCAGTAGCACGCATCGCTGCCGACGCAGGATACTCGGCGATCGTGAGAGCAGTCGCCGCAGAATTGCTGGCCACATGGAACAAACCACAAAACCTCGACACTGTCACAGGCCGCTGGCGCCCATTGCACTCGCGCGAGGTGCAGGGACTTGAGCAGGCGGTCAGCCCTCATCTTCCTGGGATGCTGGCAGGATCGGCCGAGCTGCGTCAAAAAGCTGTGGATATAGCCACGGAACTTGGGATAAAGGACATGGTTCCGGCGCTGCAGGCCATCATGCATGACACCAACCTTGATGACGCACTGCGGACCGCTGCATTTCGCGCGCTGTCAAAACTGTCGCCGGATATCCCGGCAGTGCTCAGGAAAGCGGGACGCTGCTCGGCTTGTGGAATGAATGTCTCGAAGGTGGCGACATCGAACGCGGAAAAGCACTGTTCTTTGGTCGCAGTGCTACGGCGTGTCGACGGTGTCACAAAGTTGCAGCCAGTGGCGGCGAGGTCGGGCCCGATCTGTCAAAGATCGGCAAAGAGAAAGATCGCAGCTATCCCCTGGAAGCAATGGTCGATCCCAGTGCAAAAATCGCGAAAGGTTTTGAGACTGCGATCATCGTGACGATCGAAGGCAGGATCCATTCGGGCATCCTCAGGAGTGAAGACGATTCCGTCGTGCAGCTCATGACGCCGACGGGTGCCCTGATTTCCGTGGCGAAGGACGACATTGATGAGCGGGCCAACGGGCAGTCCGGGATGCCACAGGACATTGCAAAGAATCTGACTCGAGCGGAAATCCGGGATCTCGTCGAGTACATGACGACGCTGCAGTCAGAACCGACCGCAGCGCATGGAAAGCATGAGTAATACGTATGTAGAGATTCATGTCCGTCGCATGGCCGTGTAATGCTGTCGAAGCGAAGGTTATTGTGCCTTGACAGCCGT